>NZ_JBKQTQ010000276.1:0-15653 GCF_052143115.1 Mycobacterium sp. | reverse complement strand
GCTCCTCCTCATCGCTGCGCTCTGCATCGTCGCCGGCGCGGCTCATTTGCGCCGCTCCTCCTCATCGCTGCGCTCTGCATCGTCGCCGGCGCGGCTCATTTGCGCCGCTCCTCCTCATCGCTGCGCTCTGCATCGTCGCCGGCGCGGCTCATGTCAACGGCCGCCGGTGGCCGCTAGCCACTCGCTGTAGAACAGCGCCACCCCCAGGCCGCAGCTGATCGCGGTGAGCAGCCAGAACCGGATGATCACCGTGGTTTCAGCCCACCCGACCAGCTCGAAATGGTGGTGGAATGGCGCCATCCGAAACACCCGGCGACCGGTGGTGCGGAAGGCCAGGATCTGCACCACCACCGAGGTGATCTCGGCGACGAACAGCGAGCCAAGGACCACCGCGAGGATCTCGGTGCGGCTGGTCACCGATATCCCGGCGATGATGCCCCCGAGGGCCAGCGATCCGGTGTCCCCCATGAAGATCTTGGCCGGCGCCGCGTTCCACCACAGAAAGCCGATGCAGGCGCCCGCCGTCGCAGCCGCGATGATCGCCAGGTCCAGCGGATCGCGCACGTTGTAGCAACCCGGCCCCGGCATGGTTGCACAGGCGTTGCGGTACTGCCAGAAGGTGATCAGCACGTAGGCGGCGGTAACCATGGCCATGCTGCCGGCTGCCAGCCCGTCCAGGCCGTCGGTGAAGTTGACCGCGTTGGACCAGGCGCTGACGACAACCACGCAGAACAACACGAAGAGCGCGGGAGCCAGTGTGACGGTGGCGATTTCGCGTACATACGACAGGTCGGAGGTTCCCGGTGTCAGCCCGGCGTCATTGCGGAATTGCAAAACCAGCACACCGACGAGCACCGCGGCGGTGATCTGGCCAACGGTCTTGGCCGTCTTGTTCAGTCCCAGGTTGCGTGAGCGCCGGATCTTGATCAGGTCGTCGACGAATCCGACCGCGCCCAGCGTGGTGGCCAAAAACAGCACCAGCAGGCCAGATGCCGACGGCCCTTCGCCGTTGAAGGCCAGACCGGCGAGATGGGTGCCCAGGTAGCCCGCCCAGATGCCGGCCAGGATCGCCACCCCGCCCATCGACGGCGTTCCGCGCTTTGTCTTGTGGCTCGGCGGGCCGTCTTCGCGAATCTCGTGACCGAAGCCCTGCCGGGTGAACAGCCGGATCAGCATCGGGGTCAACACGATGGACACCGTCAGCGCAATGGCGACGGCGATGAGGATATCGATCATCGGAGACTGCCCCGGCCCTGGCCAGATATGCCGGTGTCGTCGACCAGCGAGTCCGCGAGCGCCCCCAGACCCGCGGCGTTGGAAGCCTTGACCAGCACCACGTCCCCGGGCTGCAGTTCGGCCCGCAGCAGAGCCAGGGCGGCGTCGGCGTCGGCGACGATGTCGGCCTCCCTTTCACCTTCTGAGCCCCACGAGCCTTCCATGACCGCGCCGTGGTGCATGGCGCTCATAGACCTCCCCATTCCGACGACAACAAGTCGAGACACATCTAATCGCACCGCCAGCCTGCCGATGCGGTCATGTTCGGATATCGCGTCGTCGCCGAGTTCGGCCATCTCGCCCAACACTGCCCAGCTGCGGCGGTTGCCGGCCCCGCTGCTGCCGCGGGCAATCCAGGCAAGTGCCTGCAACCCGGCCCGCATTGAATCGGGGTTGGCGTTGTAGGCGTCGTCAATGACGGTGACGCCGTCCGCGCGGGTGCTCACCCGCATCCGGTGTTGCGACACCGGGCCGGCGCCAGCCAGCGCCTTTGCTACCTGTTCGGTAGTGGCGCCGCATTCCAGCGCCACCGCGGCCGCGCACAGCGCGTTACTCACCTGATGGTCGCCGTGGACGGCCAGCCGGATGTCGACGGGGCCGTCGGCCGAGTACAAGGTGAACTGCGGCCTGGCCAGCTCGTCGAGTGTGACCGGCCCGGCCCACACGTCAGCGGGGCCGGCATCGGTCCGGCTGTGCCGGCTCACCCGTACCACCCGGGCCGCCGTCACGTCGGCCATCGCTGCCACCGCCGGGTCGTCGACATTGAGGACGACCACCCCGGATCGCGGAACAGCTTGCGGGAGTTCAGATTTGGTCTGCGCGATGGCCTCGCGTGAGCCGAACTCGCCCAGATGCGCGGTACCGACATTGAGCACCACACCGATGGCCGGCGGCGCGATCGCGGCCAGCTCGGCGATGTTGCCGGGATGACGCGCCGAGAGCTCCAGAATCAAGTAGTCGGTGCTGCCGGTGGCGCGCAGGACGGTCCACGGATGGCCCAGCTCGTTGTTGAACGACCCGGGCGGCGCCACCACCTCGCCGAGCGGCTCGAGCACCGCGGCCAGCAGGTCTTTCGTCGACGTCTTGCCCGACGAGCCGGTAATGCCGACGATCGTCAGCCCGCCGGCTACCAGCTCGGCGGCCACCGCCGCGGCCAGTTTGGCCAGCGCAGCGAGCACCGCCGCGCCCGACCCGTCGTTGTCGTGCTCGAGAACACCGGCCAGTCCGCCCTGGCCGCGCTGTGTTGCGGGCGGGGCGGCGGGGCTAACTATGATCGCGGGCACCCCGACCGGTCGGGCGGCCAATACCGCGACCGCTCCGGCGGCCACCGCCGACCCGGCGTGGTCGTGGCCGTCGGAACGGGCCCCCGGCAGCGCTAAGAACAACCCGCCGGGCGTGACCTTGCGGGAGTCGAATTCGACGGTCCCGGTGACGTGCAGACGCGCGGCGGCCCGCGCTGAGATGTCGGCCAGTTCGCCACCGACAATGTCGGCGATCTGCGCAACGGTGAGGTTGATCATGGGCGCCGTGCCTCGAGGGCGGCTGCGAGCTCGACCCGGTCGTCGAACGGGTAGGTCTGCCCGGCACGGGTCTGGCCGGTTTCGTGGCCTTTGCCGGTGATCAGCACCACGTCGCCGGGGCCCGCCCAGGCGACGGCGTGGTCGATCGCCGCGCGCCGGTCGCCGATCTCGATCACTTGTGCTGCTGCGCCGGCTTCGGCGGCACCGGCCAGGATCTCGCGGCGAATTGCCTCCGGATCCTCACCGCGAGGGTTGTCGTCGGTCACGATCACCAGGTCGGCCAGCTCGGCGGCAATCCGGCCCATCGGCGCACGTTTACCCGGGTCGCGATCGCCACCGGCGCCGAACACCACGGCCAGGCGGCTGTCCGGGCGCCGCAGTGATTGCAGCACCGCACCCAACGCGCCTGGCTTATGCGCGTAGTCGACCAGCGCGAGGAAGCCCTGGCCGCGGTCGATCTGTTCGAGCCGCCCCGGGACGCGGGTATGCCGCAGCCCGGTTGACGCCTGCTCCGGGGAAACCCCGACGGCGTCGAGAATCGCCAGTGCTACAAGGCAATTGGCGACGTTGTATTCGCCCGGCAGCGGGACACCAATCCGGTGGTGCACGCCGACGGGGTCGACCGCGGTGAACTCCTGCTCGCCCGCGTGGGCCGTCACGTCTTCGGCGCGCCAGTCCGCGGGCCGGCCCCCCGCGCTGACGGTGATCGCGCCGTCGGCGCGGCTGGCCATCACGCGACCGGCATCGTCGTCGATGCACACCACCGCGCGACGGGCACGCAGCGGCGAAGAGGGGTTGAATAGACGCGCTTTGGCCTCGAAGTAGTCCTCCATGGTCGGGTGGAAGTCGAGGTGATCGCGGGACAGATTGGTGAAACCCCCCACCGCGAAGTGGACGCCGTCGACGCGCCCGAGCGTCAGTGCGTGACTGGACACCTCCATCACCACAGTGTCGACACCGCGCTCGGCCATCACCGCCAGCTGGGCCTGCAGTGCGGGCGCTTCGGGCGTGGTCAGGGCACTGGGCACGTCGACGCCGTTGATGCGCAATCCAATCGTGCCAATCAGTCCCACTGTCCGCCCGGCCGCCCGCAGACCCGCCTCGATCAGATACGTCGTAGTCGTCTTACCCGAGGTCCCCGTGACGCCGACGACGGCGAGCCGCTCTGAGGGACGGCCGTACACGGTCGCTGCGAGCTCGCCCAGCACGCTGCGGGGTTCGGGATGAACCAGCACCGGTAGCGATGCGAACCCCTGGGCTTGGTCTCCGATTTCGGCGACGCCGGCGGCGTCGGTGAGCACCGCGACGGCGCCCCGCTCGATCGCGTCGCCGAGATATCGGGCGCCGTGGGTCGACGCGCCGGAAAGCGCGGCGAACAGGTCACCCGACCGCACGTCCTGAGCTCGCAATGTGACACCCGTGATGCGCAGATCGGATGCCACCCCGGGCTGGTGTGAGCCCTCGGCCCGTACGGCGCCTACCTGCGCCGCCAACGTCGACAACGGCACACCTGAGCCGACGCTGGGGCGCAGCGCAGTGGGCACCGATACCACCTTCCCTGCCGCCGATTATTGAGGCCGTTGCACCGTCTTAATCGGCCATGACCCTACCTATCCGGAGAATTCCGTCGATACGGTTCCCAGCTTTGCCGGGCCAGTTGGAGTACTCGGTGCGGGCTGCTTCAAACGAGGGTTTGGACCGCAGCCCGTTTTCCAACTCGGCCATGCACATGCTCGATGCCGTCCGCCGCCCAGGTGTCAAACACCGCACGTACCGCGTCGCCGCTCCACCGATCAATATCGGCCACCGTTAACGTCACGGGTCACACTTGGGTCGTACCAGGCGGCCCCTCGCCGCCGACTGCGCGAGACTTCTCAACGTTGTCGCGCTCCATCGCCGCAAAATCGATCCCGTCGTCGTTGAGATCCAGCGCATGACCGCCAACCCTGGTCAACAGTCTGCGGGAGATCTCCAACCACCTCGCGGTCTTGGTGTCCAGTGCCGCCGCTGAGCTGCCCACCCAGCCCGGCTGGGCCACCGCTATCCGGTTGTCCGACGACAAGTGCGCCGCCGCCAGGTCCTCACCCTGCCCAGACACCTGCGCCGCCGACGACGCTAACGCCTCCAAGTCGACCCGAAACATCTCTCCGGACGCCATCGCCACCACCTTCTGCCCAACCCTGACCATTCTCCCATAGCAGCAGCTGGTAATCGGCCGCAAGTCAGCCCACGCCTACATGGCTTGCAATGTGAGCGGCGGGCCGGGATCGGGTGACAGCGGGACGTTTTCGCGTTGCAGCAGCCAGCCCGCGATGTTGTGGAACAACGGAGCTGCCGACGATCCGGGTGAGCCGTCGGCGGCGTGCTGCGGGTTGTCCATCATAATCCCGATGACATAGCGCGGATCGTCGGCGGTGGCCATACCGGCGAAGGTGATCCAGTAGACGTTGTCGAAGTAGCAGCCGCAGGCAGGGTTGATCTGCTGCGCCGTACCGGTTTTGCCGGAAATCTGGTAACCGTCGACGGCGGCTGCCGGCCCGGTGCCCTGCTGAATGCCCCTCGGATCATGCTGCACGACCGCGCGCAGCATATTGCGCACAGTTCGCGCAGTCTCCGGCGATACCACCCGAACCCCTTCTGGGCGTGGCTCTTCGGTGCGGGTGCCGTCTGGCGCGATGGTGGCCTTGACGATCCGCGGCGGCATCCGCAGCCCGTCGTTGGCGATCGCCTGATACATGCCGGCCATCTGCAGCAGGGTCATCGAAAGGCCTTGGCCGATAGGCAGGTTGGAGAAGGTGCTGCCCGACCACTGGTCGAGCGGGGGCACCAGCCCGGCGCTCTCGCCCGGCAGCCCGACGTTGGTGCGCTGACCCAGCCCGAACTTGCGGAGCATGTCGAAGTAGCGGTCCGGACCGACGCGCTGGGCCAGCATCAGCGCACCGACGTTGGACGATTTCCCGAACACGCCGGTGGTGGTGTAGGGCGTCACGCCGTGATTCCAGGCGTCGTGCACCGTGATCCCGCCCATGTTGATCGACCCAGGCACCTGCAGCACCTCGTCGGGATTGCTGAGCCCGTATTCGATGACCGAGGAGGCGGTGATGACCTTGTTCACCGATCCCGGCTCGAATGGGGAGGTGACCGCGGGGTTGCCCATCTGCTTGTCGCCCTGACGCCCGATGTCCTGCGACGGGTCGAAGGTGTTGTCGTTCGTCATGGCCAGCACCTCGCCGGTCTTGGCATCCAGCACCACCGCGGAGACGTTGCGTGCCCCAGACAGGTTCTTGGCCTGCTGGACCTGCTGCTGGACATAAAACTGAATGTCGTCGTCGAGGGTGAGCTGGACGGTCGAGCCGTTGACCGCCTTGTGCTGATTGCGGTAGCTGCCGGGGATTACCACGCCGTCGGAGCCGCGGTCATAGGTGATGGAGCCGTCAGTGCCGGCCAACTCGGCGTCCATGGAATCCTCCAACCCGAGCAGACCGTGACCGTCCCAGTCGATTCCGCCGACGATGTTGGCCGCCAGCGATCCGCCGGGATACTGGCGCAGGTCTTGGCGTTCGGTGCCGACCTCGGGGTATTTGGCGGTAACGGCGGTGGCGATCGCCGGGTCGACGGCACGGGCCAGATAGACGAACGTCTCGTCACTGCGCAGCTTCTTGAGCAGGGTGGCCTTGTCCGGCTTGTTGTTCAGTCGCAGCGCCACCTCGTTGGCGATATCCGTCAATCGCTGTTGCGGGTCGGGGGCTTTCGCGTTCTTCTGTTTGGCTTCCGTCAGCAGCTTGTGGATCCTGCGCGGCTGAAAGGTCAATGCGCGGGCCTCCATGGTGAACGCGAGCTGGTCGTTGTTGCGGTCGATGACGCTGCCGCGCAATGCTTTTTGGACATCGGTGACCTTGAGTTGACTGGCCGCCTCCGCGCGCAGCCCCGATGCGCTGGGCACCTGCAGATAGAACAGCTGGACGGCCGCTATCAACAGCGCCAGGAAGATGACCGCGTTGCCTGCTTTGCGCCGGAAGACGAAGGACGCGCCGCGTGTCCCGAGCTCCACCGCCTGGCGGGTGCGACGATCGCGCGCTGAGCGGACCGGTGGGCTCGCCTTTCCCCGCACATCTTTTTTGGGCGCCGTGGATTTCGTGGGCTTTTTCCCTGACTTGGCGCCGTCGAGAGCCTTTCCGCGCGTTGGCTTCCGGATCAGGCCTCGACGTTGCACCGGCCGCGACGATCGGCTGCCCGACCGGTCTCCGCGGCTCACCGTGGAGCGCCGGGCGTTGTAACGGTCAAGGGGCCGAACTGCTCGCCGATAAGCGGCGCGGCGGGCGGCGCAGTGAGGTGCGGTACGCCCGCGGGCGGTGCGTCGACCGGGGGCGGCGCAGCGGCGGGAGGAATCACAGGTCCGGCCATGGGCGCGGGCCCGGTTACCGGCGGGGGCATAACAGGAGCCGCCGGGGCCGCGGGCGCGACAGCCGGCGCGGGATCCGCGGGCGTGGGCACGCCGGCGGCCGGGGGTAGCGCGGGCGGCGACCCCGGCGCGGGCGGCGCGGCCGGCACACCCTGTGGCTCGGGTCCCGGTCCTGCAGCCGGTAGTTGGGGCGTTCCGGGAGGTGTCGGGAAGTGCTCGGGGCCCAGCGTGGTGGCACCGTCAGGGGTGCGGACCATCACCTGGGGTCCGGGCGCCAGTGGGACGGCCAGCCCACCGTTGCCCGGCAAAACCCGCATCGGCACCTCGACCGAATTCGCCGGCGGCGCCGGCTTTTCGTCAGGCAGCTTGGTGTTAAGCGGCGGCGGCGGAACCCCCTGGGCGGGCTTGGGGGTACCGACTACCATCCAGTTACCCGTCGGGTCCTGGATCAAATGCGCGGTGTCCCTCGTGGGGATCATCCCCAGGCCGCGGGCAGCCTCGGCCAACGCAGGTGCGGACTGTGCCTCCAGCACGTCCCGCTCGAGCGCTTCCTTCTGCTCCTGCAATAGCCGGTTCTGCTGGCGGGCAGTACTGAGCTGATAGGAACGCTCGGCTGAGTCGGTGGACAGCCAGAGCGTGAGGCCCAGCCCGGCACCGAGAGAACCGATCACCAACACCACGAACGGCACTTTGGCCGCCAATGTGCGCGGCCGTAGGTCAATCGACGCTAGCCGGTTGAGTAAGCGTTCTCGCAATGGAGGACGAACGACTTTGGGCGCCTTGGCCTTCCGTGCCTTTGCCCGTGCCTTGGCCTGGCTGGCGTTTTTCGGTCGGGCCGGCCGCTCGACCGGCCGGGAGATCGGGGTGGTCTGCGGCCCGGATCGCGGCATTCGTGGCTCACGGGCCGGAGCCGAGGCTTTCCCGCCGCGCGGACGGGTGCGACGCACAAGCGCCGGGTCAGCCAGTCGACGCCCGGTGCTCCGGGAAGCGCTGCCCTGCTTGCGTCGACGATCGCCCCCGCGAGGCGGTGGCGTTTCACGCTTGGCTTTCATCAGCCTCCCCTCCTCGCTGCCGGCCCCGATTGCACGCGTTGCAAAGCACGCAGGCGCACCGCGGCACTCCGTGGGTTATGCCGGACCTCGGCGTCGTCGGCACGTTCTGCGCCGCGCGTCAACGAGACGAATTGCGGTCCGTGCCCGGGGAGCTCGAGCGGCAGATCCGGCGGTGTGCTGGAGGTGGCGGCCTCGCTGAACACGCGTTTGACAATGCGGTCCTCCAGCGACTGATACGCCAGCACCACGATGCGTCCCTCCGTTGCCAGCGCGTCCAGCGCGGCGGGCAGCGCGGCGCGCAACGCGTCCAGCTCACCGTTGACCGCGATGCGCAGCGCCTGGAATGTGCGCTTGGCCGGGTGTCCGCCAGTACGCCGGGCAGGTGCCGGAACCGCTTGGTAGACAACCTCTACCAGCTCGCCGGTCGAGCTGAACGGGGTGCGGGCACGCCGGCGGATGATGTGTGCGGCGATACGACGGGCGAAGCGCTCCTCACCGTAGCGGCGCAGGATGTCGGTCAACGCGGCCTCGTCGTAGCTGTTGACGATTTCGGCGGCGGTCAGCGCTGATGTGGGGTCCATCCGCATGTCCAACGGCGCGTCGTGGGCGTAGGAGAAACCGCGCTCGCTACGGTCGAGCTGCATGGACGAGACGCCGAGATCGAACAGCATCCCATCCATCGATTCTGTTGCGGCATAGCCTAATTCGGCCAACACAGCGCCGATCCCGTCATAGCGGGTCTGGATCAGCGTGACTCGGTCAGCGAAACGCGCCAGCCGGGTGCGGGCGATGTCCAGCGCGGTCGGGTCTCGGTCGACACCGATCAGGCGGAGTCCGGGCAGCTCGGTCAGGAACCGCTCGGCGTGCCCGCCTGCACCGATGGTCGCGTCGATGAGCACCGCCCCTGAGCCGTCTGGATGGTGGCGCGTCAGCGCGGGGGTGAGCAGTGCGACGCAGCGGTCGAGCAGCACGGGCACATGACCGAAACCACCAGTGGCGTCAGGCACGAGAACACCTTCCCGACGTTGGACACTGCGGTCGACCCGCTGCGCCCGGCTTCGCCGCGCTTGCGATCGCCCCGTGACCTGGGCCCAGATCCGACGGGCCCCTGCATCGAGGTCCCTGCCCGACAGCACGAACCTGGCGTTGGGGAAGTACGTCAGGGTCGGTTCGGGCAGAGGCCACGGTGCACGGGCACGCGCCTCAGATAATGTCGACGAGTGCTTCATCGCTGGCTGCGGAGAAGTTCTCTTCGTGGGTCTGTTGATATTCCTGCCAGGCCTGCGCATCCCAGATCTCGAGGTAGTCAACCGATCCGATGACCACGCAGTCCTTCGAGAGGTTGGCGTAGCGACGGTGGTCGGCCGACAACGTGATTCGGCCTTGCGCGTCGGGATGCTGTTCGTCGGTGGCGGCCGCCAGATTGCGCAGGAATGCTCTCGCCTCCGGGTTGCTTCTGGACGCCTTGCTGGCCCGGCGGGCTAGTTGCTCGAATTCCGCGCGGGGATAGACAGCCAGGCTGTGGTCTTGGCTCTTGGTGACCATCAACCCTCCTGCCAGCGCGTCGCGGAACTTGGCGGGCAGCGTTAGCCGCCCCTTGTCGTCGAGCTTGGGCGTGTACGTGCCGAGAAACATCTCGCCACCTCCACGCCCTTCGACTTCCGCCACCATACCCCACAATCCCCCACTGCACTCCATTTAACGACACAAAGATCACCAATTGGTGTCGTTTCAGCAGGTTCTCGGCCACTGCGGCGGCTCGGTCATGCCGATGTGCTGCCCACAACCTCCAGTTCAACCCGCTTTGAGCTGGAGTTATCGGCGAAGTGGGGCGCAGTGGGTCAACGCTGAGGGGCCGTGTCGAGCCGCAGCAGCGCAGCTAGGCGGTGCGGCGCGAAATGGGCTTGCCCGGCGCACAACAAAAAGGGCAGCCGATGGCTGCCCTTTCCGTCACCGTTGACGCTATTCCTCGAAGCGGCGGCGGAACCGATCTTCCATGCGGCTGGTGAAAGAGCCGCCGGCGCCCTTGCCTCGCCGCTGACGCGCGCTGGCCGACGGCCCGGGGCGCTCCCCCCGACGGGACAGTCGCGGGCCGGTGATGGCAAACACCACGCCGCCGAACATCACGACGAACCCGACAATGCTGAGAATCGGAAGAGTTCCAATCCACGTGGCGCGAAATGCCACCCCAGAGACCAGCATCCCGAGTCCGAGGACGAACAGCGCCACACCCTGCAGCCGTCGCCGTGCGGTCGGCGCGCGCAACCCCCCGCCACGAACGCTGGAGGCGAATTTAGGGTCTTCGGCATAGAGCGCGCTCTCGATCTGGTCGAGCATCCGCTGCTCATGATCGGAGAGTGGCATTCGTCCCTCCTTGCCGAAAAGCTGTACCTAATACCGATAGCACGTGGCTGCCCGCTGCGTGGACAACTAATGAGAATGATACGAGGTCAATCAGCGTCATACCACTGCTTCGCTTGCTGATTGTAACCGCCGCCGTGTGGTGATCCGCGAACCGCCGCCGCATCCGATAATGGGATGGGAGCACGGCACTGGACGATCGACGAGGAGACCCGCGAGTTGGCGACATTCCTCATCAACCTGCCGCCGCAAGACATGCAACGGCGTCTAGGAGACGCCCTGGACGTTTATGTCGACGCAATGCGTTACCCGCGCGGCACGGAGGACCAGCGCGCCGCCATGTGGCTCGAGCACACCCGGCGACGCGGCTGGCAGGCCGTGGCCGCCGTGGAAGTCGACACCCCGGCCGGCGCGACGCCATCGTCTGCCGAGCTGAGCGACGCACCGCTGCTCGGGGTGGCCTACGGCTACTGCGGCGCACCCGATCAGTGGTGGCAGCAGCAAGTCATGGTCGGGTTACAACGTTGCGGCTTCCCCGGCCCTGAGATCGCGAGACTCATGGCCAGCTACTTCGAGCTGACCGAGTTGCACATTCATCCCCGCGCACAGGGCCGAGGCCTCGGAGAAGCATTGGCGCGGCGGTTGCTTGCCGAGCGCAGCGAAGCCAACGTGCTGTTATCGACCCCGGAAATCAACGGCGAAGCCAATCGGGCCTGGCGGTTGTACCGCCGGCTCGGATTTATCGACATCATTCGCGGCTACCACTTCACCGGTGACCCACGGGCGTTCGCGATCCTGGGCCGCAAGCTCCCGCTGTAGCCGCACAACGCGCCGACGCGGTCTGGCACGATGACCTGGTGCGTGCCAGCAGTATCTCGCTCTTCGCCCACGTGTTCACCGCGGGTCGTCGTCGCCGCCTGGCGGCGATGACGATGCTGCTCCTGGTGATACCGGTGCTCGCCGGATGCGTCCGGATCAAGGCGTCGATCACCATCTCCCCGGACGACCTGGTGTCCGGGGAGATTATCGCGGCGGCCAAATCACGCAACGACAGAGACGCTGGACCGCAACTGGATCCCAATCTGCCGTTCAGCCAAAAGGTGGCGATTTCCAAGTACGACACCGACGGCTATGTGGGTTCACAGGCGGTGTTCTCCGACTTGACCTTCGCCGAGCTGCCGGAGCTGGCTCATATGAACTCCGACGCTCAAGGCGTGAACCTGTCCCTGCGCAGGGCCGGCGACCTGGTGATTCTCGAGGGGCGAGCGGACCTGACGTCGCTGACCGATCCCGAGGCGGACGTCGAGCTGACCGTCGCTTTCCCGGGCACAGTGACGTCAACCAACGGTGACCGCGTGGACCCGGAGACGGTGCAGTGGAAACTCAAACCGGGCATCGTGAGCATGATGACCGCTCAGGCCCGCTACACCGATCCGAGCACTCGCTCGTTCCGCGGCGCCGCGCTCTGGCTGGGCCTTTCGTCGCTCGTGGTCGCGGGCGTGGTGGCGCTGCTGGCCTGGTACAGCCGCGACCGCTCGCCCCGGTTCGCCGAGCCGAGCGACCAGCAGTCCGACTGACCTGAGGATCGACCAGCGGCGGTCAGCTCGACGGCGACCAGTAGCCGAGCAGCTCGGCGAACGTCTCGAAGGCCGGCGCAGAATTGCCATAGGTGGCCTCGAGATGGAGGCTCAGGGGAAATCCCAGGTCGACGACACCGTCGATGACCCGCTTGTACAGATCGACCATCAGCTTGCGCTTCTGGGCAGGTTCGGTGGTGGCCAATGTCGTGACGAACGCCTGCTCATCAGCCACGGCGGCGTTGCCCGGATCCTGGATGAGCCAGTTGATGAATCCAACCCGGTTCTCGACTTTCGGTACGAAGCCGAACGACAACAGGATCTCCGGCCGATGCTCCGTGGTCCTGGCGAACTCGGCAAGGAAACCCACAATCGCATCGGAGTACAGCAGCTGGGTCTGAGCGAATGTCGCACCCTGATCGCACTTGAAATTGAACCGGCCGTGTTCGCCCTCCCGGGTGGGAATCAGGATCACGCCGCGGTTGTCCACCAGCTCGCGATAGATCGACAGGGCGTCGGTCGGCGCGACTCCGGAGCCCTCGCCGTCGACCATGGTGCGGGGTACGCCGACTAACACGATCCCATCGATCCCGGCGCCGACCAGATCACCGAGCCGCTCGCGCAAAGACTGCTCATCCATGAAAGCGGTGACCTGGCTGCACAATCCATGCACACCGGGCAACTCCGGTTTGATGATCGACCAGAAATCCAGCACATCCAGCTTCGGCTTCATCTCGATGGGCCGGTCATCCTCCTCCTCGATCAACCCCGGCATCATCAGGTGCCCGATCCGCCCGTCGAGGCCGAACTCGGCGGACAGCCGCACCACCTTGCGGGCGTCTTCGATTGCCTGCTCCGTACCACGTTCGACATTTGTCGGTACCAGCTCGAGCGCGATGGTGTTCAAGGTCAACGGGCTCTTCCTTTTCAAACGACTACGTCTCCGCCGCAGCAGAAACACTGGCCGGCGGGCGGGCGCGGATCACCCGACAGCATAGGTGCGAAATAGTGAGGCTGTCGAAGCTTCCTCCGGCCCCTCCCCGGGCCGCGTGGGGCCCGAGTCAGGCAAAATCCGCCGGACAGCGCGGCGCCGAATAGACTTGTCGGGCCACGATCGCGCCCGACGACGATGCGACCAGGAAGGGGTGTTGAGCTGAGCGTAGAAGCAGCAGCAACCGTCGAGTTGGCCGATGCCATCACCGACCGGTTGCGGAGATACCTGCAGGACCGCCGCGGTGCGGCCGCCTACATCGGAGGCGACTACGACCGCCTGACGGCCGGCCTGGAAGAGTTCGTCCTCAGCGGCGGGAAGCGGCTGCGCCCGGCCTTCGCCTACTGGGGCTGGCGCTCGGTGTCGAGCAAAGACGCCGACGCCCAAGTGCTGCTGTTGTTCTCCGCGCTGGAGCTGCTGCATGCCTCGGCGCTGGTGCATGACGACGTGATCGACGGCTCGGCGACTCGCCGCGGCCGACCGACCACGCACGTGCAGTTCGCTGCGTTGCACCGCGACCGGCAGTGGCGGGGGTCATCCGACCAATTCGGCATCTCGGCGGCCATCCTGCTCGGCGATCTGGCGCTGGCGTGGGCCGACGACATCGTCGCGGGCATCGATCTGCCGCACGATGCGCGCGACCGGGTGCGGCGAGTCTGGGTCGACATCCGCACCGAGCTATTCGGCGGCCAATACCTCGATATCGTGGCCGAGGCCAGCGCCGCCGAGTCGATCGCCTCGGCGATGACCGTCAACACCTACAAGACCGCCTCCTACACGGTGTCGCGTCCGCTGCAATTGGGGGTGGCCGCCGCCGCCGCCAGACCCGACGTGCAATCCCTTTTCCACCAGGTCGGCACCGACCTGGGCGTCGCATTCCAGCTACGGGACGACGTGTTGGGAGTGTTCGGGGATTCAGCGGTCACCGGCAAGCCCTCCGGAGACGACCTTCGGTCCGGCAAGCGCACGGTGCTGCTGGCAACGGCGATGGAATTGGCCGACAAGTCAGATGCGGCCGCCGCCAAGCTGTTACGCGGCTCGATCGGCACCGACTTGACCGACACCCAGGTGGGCGAATTGTGCGAGGAGATTGAGCGGATGGGCGCGCTGGCCGCGGTCGAGGACCAGATCGAGACGCTGACCCGGCGGGCGCTGGCTACGCTGGCCGATGCACCTATCCACGCGGCGGCAAAGACCGGGTTGTCCGAGCTTGCCAGACTGGCCGCAAACCGGTCCGCCTGACGCGCATGTCCACCCCGATTTCCGTACCGATCGCTGGCTCGACTATTGCGCGGACACAACACTTTTCACGTCTGCGGGAATTCATCACCGCAGCCGACGGCCGACCGGCACTACTGGGCTGCCTGGGCGCGGCACTGATCACCATCGGAGGACTCGGCGCGGGCAGCACGAAACAGCATGACCCCGTGCTGGAGTCGCTGCACCTGTCGTGGATGCGCTATGGCCACGGGCTGGTGCTGTCGTCGGTACTGCTGTGGGTGGGCGTCGCGTTGATGCTGATCGCGTGGCTGTGGCTGGGCCGACGCGTTCTCGCCGGCGACGCAAGCGAATACACCATGGTGACCACTACCGGCTTCTGGCTGGCGCCGCTACTGCTGTCGGTGCCGGTCTTCAGCCGCGACACCTACTCATATCTGGCCCAGGGTGCGCTGCTGCGCGACGGCCTGGACCCGTACGCGGTCGGGCCGATTGAGAACCCGAATCCGTTGCTGGACAACGTGAGTCCCATCTGGACCATCACCACCGCACCCTACGGTCCGGCATTCATCATGATTGCAAGGCTGGTCACGACGCTGGTCGGCAACCATGTGATCGCCGGAACCATGTTGCTGCGGCTGTGCATGCTGCCCGGACTGGCATTGCTGATCTGGGCGACACCCCGGCTGGCCCGCCATCTGAGCGCCGACGTGCCCATCGCCCTGTGGATTTGTGTGCTCAACCCGCTGGTCATCATTCATTTGATGGGCGGCGTGCACAACGAGATGCTGATGGTGGGCCTGATGACCGCCGGCATCGCGTTGACCTTTGAGCGCCATCATGTCGCGGGCATCACGCTGGTCGCCGTCGCGGTCGCGGTCAAAGCCACGGCCGGAATCGCGCTGCCGTTTCTGGTCTGGGTGTGGATGCGCCACCTACGCGAGCGGCGCGGATACCGGCCACTACCGGCCTTTGCCGCGGCCGGCGGGGCGTCTGTGCTGATCTTCATCGCCGTGTTCGCGGTGCTATCCGGGGCGGCCGGAGTGGGGCTGGGCTGGCTGACCGCGTTGGCCGGCTCGGTAAAGATCATCAACTGGCTGACGATCCCGACGGCGGCGGCGAACCTGATCCATGCCGTCGGCGGACTGTTCTTCCCGGTGAATTTCTATGCCGTGCTGCAGGTCACCCGGCTCATCGGGATCGTGGTCATCGCCGTGTCGCTACCGCTGCTGTGGTGGCGATACCGGCAGAACGATC
>NZ_JBKQTQ010000275.1:0-9093 GCF_052143115.1 Mycobacterium sp. | reverse complement strand
TGCGACACCGGCTTTAGGAGAGCCGTGCTCTATCCCCTGAGCTACGAGGGCTTAAGACATCTTTGAATCCCTGACTAAACTAGCCGTTCTTGGGCGCATCGCGGCTTTGGGTGGCGTTATGGTGCCCTTTCCCGGCGAGCGCCGCCTCAAATCCACACGTAGAGAGTGGGTTTGGCAGGTTCGCCGTCCGCCTGGTCTCGCAGAAAGGAAACGGGCGTGTCGACTCCGTCGAGCTGCACGCTGACCGCCGCCGAATCCCCGGATACGGCGACGATCTTGCCGATAATGTACTTCTGCTCGTCCCACCTGATGGTGGCGTAATGCCCGAGATGGTGTACCGAAAGGTCCTCGGGCGCGACCTCGGTAGGCCGCGGTGGTAACGCCGATACCGCGGGGTTCAGCTCCGCCGGCGCCTGTCCGGAATCCTCCGACCATGCGCGGTCATCGCCGAAGTACTCGACGTCGTCGCCGGTGCGGTCGAGGCGACTTAGCGCCGACTTCGCTCCCTGCGAACTCGGTGCATCGTCTTCTTCGACCCAGACCCGCCAACCCGGCGGAGGCGGAGGCCATGACGGATCCGGCGACCAACCGGGTTGGGGCACCCAACCCTCGGGGGGCTTCGGCCAGTTCGGCGGCGAGTTGTAGCGCATCGACAGTTACCGCCCTGGATTGAGAGTCCGAATTCAACCCACCATATAGGAATTCGGGCGCAACGCCGCTGGGCAGTACACGGCCAGGGCAGCGGATCCCTGGCAGTCGCATGCGCGATTCCGGGTTCGCCGGGCCGATGGATAATGAAACCGTTGCTCGCGACCAGATTCGGACGGTGCCATGACGATCACGACGCTCGGCCTCCCGCGAGTGCCGCGTCGCCTCGTTGGCCGGGCAGCACAACCCCCGTCCACCGGCACGTTGGTGGACAGCTACGGGCGGCACGCGACCGATTTGCGGGTGTCCTTGACCGACCGCTGCAATCTGCGATGCACCTACTGCATGCCCGCCGACGGGCTGCCGTGGTCGACCGCCGCGCAGCTGCTGCACCCCGACGAAATCATCAGGCTGGTGCGAATAGCCGTGGCCCGACTGGGCATAACCAAGGTGCGGTTCACCGGTGACGAACCGTTGCTGGCCAAGCACCTTGACGACATTATCGCCGCTACCGCCGCGCTGCGGCCGCGGCCGGAGCTCGCGCTGACCACCAACGGAGTTCTGTTGGCAGAGCGTGCGGAGGCGTTGGCGCGGGCCGGCCTGGACCGGGTGAACGTGTCGCTGGACAGCGTGGATCAGCGGCACTTCGCGGCGATCACCCGCCGTGACCGGCTGGCCGATGTGCTGGCCGGTCTGGCCGCTGCGCATGCCGCGGGTCTGCAACCGGTGAAGGTGAATGCCGTGCTGGACCCGGTCACCGGCCTCGAGGATGCGGTGTCGCTGGTGCGGTTCTGCCTCGGCCACGACTACCAGTTGCGGATCATCGAGCGGATGCCGCTGGATGCCGGACACCAATGGCGTCGCGAGGCTGCGGTGACCGCAGACCGAGTGCTGGCGCAGCTGCGACGTCATTCGTTCACGCTGGAACCCGATCGGGCGCCGCGGGGTTCGGCGACAGCCGAGTCGTGGAGGATCACCGATCCCGCGACCGGACGCACCGGGAAGGTCGGGATCATCGCCTCGGTCTCGCAACCCTTCTGTTCGACCTGCAACCGCGTCCGGTTGACCGCCGACGGGCAGCTCCGCAGTTGCCTGTTCGCCAACGAGGAGACCGACCTGCGGGGGCTGCTGCGCACCGGCGCCGACGACACCGCGATCGAGGCGGCGTGCCGGACCGCGATGTGGGGCAAACCAGCTGGTCACGGCATCAACGACCCGAACTTCGTCCAGCCGGCGCGGCCGATGAGTGCCATTGGCGGCTGAGGTGACCGATCAGGCAGCCAGCGCGGTCGGGATCACCGTGCGGTATTTCGCGGCCGCCCGCGCCGCGGCAGGGTCCGATTCCGAGCAGCTGACCGTACGTTCCGGCGCCACGGTTGCCGAGCTTGTCGACGGTTTGGGGGGCCGCAGCCAGGAACTCGCCCGCGTGCTGGTCCGGTGCTCTTTTCTTTGCGACGGTGTGGCGGTTCGGGACCAAGCTCAACTGCTGCAGGCGGGCAACACGATCGACGTGCTGCCGCCGTTCGCCGGAGGATAGACAGCGGCGTCCGAACTTAGGCCGAGCCCACCCACTCGTCGGTTCCGTCGGCGAAGATTTGGCGTTTCCACACCGGCAATCGCTCCTTGATGGCGTCGACCAGCTCCGCGCAGGTGGCAAATGCCGCCTGGCGATGGTCGGCGGCGACTGCGGCGACCAACGCCGCTTCGCCGATATGAAGGACGCCGATCCGGTGGCTGGCCGCAATGGCCCGCGTCCCAGCGGACTGCGCGGCGACGTCGGCCACCACTTCGGCGATGACATCGGCGGCCGACGGATGCGCGGAGTATTCCAGCTTCACCACGTGGCGTCCGTTGTCGTGGTCGCGGATCATGCCGACGAACCCCACAACGGCTCCCGCCGCCTGATGGCTCACCAGTTCCTGATGTTCGGCGAGCAGAATCGGTTGATCCGTCAGTGCGGCACGCACTACCAGCGTCATAGTTGATCCCAGGACGGACGTCCCACGAACACCAACTATATTCTTCGCCTGTATTCCAGGGAGGTCTCCGGTCTGACGTGATGCGGTCGGTCGAGGAGCATCAACGCGTTGTTGCCGGGCTGATTGCTGCCCGGCCCGCCGTCACCGCCGAACTGGCCGACGCCGAGGGCCGGGTGCTGTCCGACGATGTGACGGCGACGGTGTCGCTGCCGGTTTTCGACAACTCCGCAATGGATGGTTACGCGGTGCGTGCCGACGAGGTGGCCTCGGCGACGACCGATCATCCGGTGAATCTGCCTGTGACCGAGGATATTCCGGCCGGTCGCATCGACATCCCCACGCTCGAGCCGGGGACGGCGCATCGCATCATGACCGGCGCGCCGATCCCGGCCGGGGCGACGGCGGTAGTGCCCGTCGAGGCCACCGATGGGCGGACTGATGTCGTGAGGATCGACGTATCCAGCGCCGAGGGACGCTACATCCGCCGCGCCGGCGAGGACGTCGCCGCAGGGACCACGGTGTTGCGGGCCGGCCAGGTGGTTACACCGGCGGTGGTTGGCCTGGCCGCGGCACTGGGACTGCGCCAGCTGCCGGTGATCCCGCCTCAGCGGGTGCTGGTGATTTCCACCGGATCGGAGCTCGTGTCACCGGGTACGCCGCTGCGGCCGGGGCAGATTTACGAGTCCAACTCGCTCATGCTGGCCGCCGCCCTCCGCGAGACTTGCGCCGAGGTGGTCGCCGTCGCGACAGTCAGTGATGACGTCGCTCAGTTCACTGCGGTGCTGGACCGATATGCCGCCGAGTCGGATCTGATCATCACCAGCGGCGGTGTTAGCGCGGGCGCCTACGAGGTGGTCAAGGATGCATTCGGCCGAGCCGGTGATCAGGGGGTGGAGTTCGTCAAGGTGGCGATGCAGCCGGGGATGCCGCAGGGCACCGGCTGGGTGGCGGGCACGCCCATCGTCACCCTGCCCGGTAATCCGGTCAGTGCACTGGTGTGCTTCGAGGTGTTCATCCGTCCGGCGCTGCGCTCAGCCATGGGGCTGCCGGCTCCGGAACGGCCACGCCGATCCGCCGTGCTGACCGAGACGTTGACCTCATCGGCCGGTAAGCGCCAGTTTCGCCGCGGGATTTTCGATGCCTCCGCCGGCACCGCCGTGAGCCACGGCCCGCCGGGGTCACACCATATGCGGTGGCTGGCGTCGGCGAACTGCCTGCTGGACATTCCGGCAGAGGTCACCGAGCTAGCGGTCGGCTCGCAGGTGCAGATCTGGGATCTCAGCTAGCGCGGGACCTGTCAGAATGGGACGCGTGGCTGATGCGGATCCGCTCTCGCACATCGACGATCAGGGCGCGGCTCACATGGTCGACGTCACCGGGAAAGCCGCCTCCAAACGCACCGCGGTTGCCGCAGGCTCGCTGCGGACCTCCGCGCAGGTGGTCGAGCTGATCGCGGCGGGCGGACTGGCCAAGGGCGATGCCCTGGCCACCGCGCGAGTTGCCGGCATTCTGGCCGCCAAGCGCACCAGCGACCTGATTCCGCTATGTCATCAGTTGGCGCTGACCGGCGTCGACGTCGATTTCACCGTCGGTGAGACGGACGTCGACATCACCGCGACAGTGAACAGCACCGATCGCACTGGGGTAGAGATGGAGGCGCTGACCGCGGTGAGCGTGGCGGCCCTGACGCTTTACGACATGATCAAAGCGGTGGACCCGGCTGCGCGCATCGACGACATTCGGGTGATGCGGAAGGATGGCGGCCGGCACGGAACCTGGGTGCGGTGATGGCGGGCCGATCCGCGCGCATCATCATCGTCTCGACCCGCGCGTCGGCCGGGGTCTATCAGGATCGATGCGGGCCGATCATCGCTGAATGGCTTGCGCAGCATGGATTCTCGTCGGCGGAGCCGCTGCTCGTCGGTGACGGGGGACCGGTGGGTCGGGCGCTACGCGGCGCCATCGCCGATGGTGTCGACGTGGTGATCACCTCCGGTGGCACCGGCATTTCCCCGAGCGACGACACCCCCGCCCAGACCACGGCAGTGCTCGACTACGAGATTCCCGGGCTCGCCGACGCTATCCGGCGTTCCGGTTTACCGAGGGTGCCAACCTCGGTGCTTTCCCGCGGCGTCTGCGGGGTGGCCGGGCGGACCCTGGTGGTCAATCTGCCGGGTTCGCCGGGCGGGGTGCGCGACGGTCTTGGGGTGCTCGCCGACGTGCTGGACCACGCGCTGGACCAAATCGCCGGTAAAGACCACCCCCGATAAACCAAATCAGAAGTGCCCCAAGCAGCGCGATGGCGAGGTTACTGAGAAAACCAGTGATGCCGACCGCAAGCGCCAGCGCCCAGTGCCAGGGTCCTCGCAGATCTTTCAGCAGGGTGATGTGCAGCAAGCCGGCGACGGTCAGCAGGCCCGCCAGGATCGGCACCGGGAACCCGGCCAGCGCAGCGGTCAGAGTCGCTCCGGTCGCGAGCGCAAGCGCGATCAGCACGCTGCCCAACATGATCGGTGCCCCGCCGCTGCGGGCACCGAAGCTACGATGTGCTGTCATCCCCCCGGCGCCATGACACACCGGCATCCCGCTGATCGCGCCGGCGAAAAGGTTGGCCAAACCGAGAGTGATCGCCAGCCGTCCTGGCCGCACCCGCTGGGCCGCATCGCCGAAGTAGGCGCGGGCCGTGTCCGCGGTGGCCAAACACGAGTTGGCGAACGACAACGGCAACTGGGGCAGCACCAGGGCGACTGCCGCGGCGGAGAACGCGGTCCAGCTCAGGTGCGGGAAGTGCACCGCCGACGGGCCGAAGGTGAATGAGCCGTGGAACGTCAGCACCATCGCCACCACGGCAATCGCGATGAAGACCAGGGTGATCTGGCGGCGTCGCAGCAGCAGCGCCGCGGCGATGACCAGCGCGGTGGCGCCCGCCAGCCACCAGACCGAGTGCCGATGGTCGGTGAAGGCTTTCGGCGTGGCGGACACCAGCTTCCACGCCAACTGACAAAACAGCAGTCCTACCGAGAGCTGAATCCCGCGAATGATCGGTTGCGGGAACACTTTCGCGACCTGATCCAACAGGCCCGATACCCCAAGCGCCACGAAGATGACGCCCATCAGCAGGGCACCCGCGGCGATGTCGTCGGCGCCGAAACCGTGTGCGATCGCGATCGCTCCGAATGCCTTCAACGGCTGCACCGGCACCGGAAGCCGGTACACCAGTCCGGCCACCACGTACAAGAGTCCGGCCGGCAACAGCACCGCCGTCGGCGTCAGGCCGTTCTTCACGATCAGTGCCACCGCGATCGGTACCAGTACCCCGAGATCGCCTACCGCCCCGGCCAATTCGGCCCGGTCGAACCGGAACGACTGCCCACCCGACTCCAGCTGCGATGGCGTCGTGCTGACCATGCCAGCAGCCTAGTGCAGCGTCCAGCGGTTAGCGGAATTCTGCGATCACCTTGGCGAAGGTCTCGGCATGGTGTTCCTGCACGGTGACGGCCGTCAACCCGTAGGTCTCCCGGTAGCCGCGCAAGGTGTCGGCGATGTCGCGGGGCGATCCGCTCAGCACGGCGGGTAGCGCCAGCAATTGCTCGTCGGACAGAGAGGGCGCATACCTTCGGGTCATCGCTAGATCGGGTTTCCCGGAGTTGTCTGAAGGCACCGCCGTGATGGCGAGGTTGAGCTCGAGACCCGCAAATCGGTCACCGGCGGCGGCGCGGACGAACTCGACGCGCTCGGCGAGCGGGTCGCCGACCCCGCGGTCGTTGGCACCGGTCAGGCCGATGATGTCGGCGTGCTGGGCGGCAATCGTCAGCAATCGATTTCCGTTGCCGGCGATCAGGATCGGGATGCTGGGGTGGTGTTCCTTCATGTACAAGGTGACGTGCTCGAGGTAGTCGACGCGTTGCCCGGCGCTCGGGTACGGCAGCTCGGCAGCCTCGAATTCCTCCCGCACGTAGCCGGCGCCGAGGCCGAGTTCAAGGCGGCCGTCGCTCAGGTCGTTGACAGCGGCCGCGTCACGAGCCAACAAGGCCGGCTTGTAGAAGCCCGCGTTGAGCACGTAGGTCCCCAGCCGCACGGCGGAGGTGGCCGCCGCGATCGCGGTCAGCACCGGAAACGGTGCCGGCGCGCCGAGGTGATCGGGCAGATGCAGGGCGTCGAATCCGAGACCTTCCAGACGTTGCGCCTTGTCCCGCAGTGCGGCGCTTGACTTGGCGGTGTGGATGCCGATCGAGAAACGAAAGCCACGAGCCATCAATGAACTCCGATCTTGTTGTTATTCGGAATGCAATTTCCAGGACGTGGCGGCAGCCGCAAGGCCTTGCACCAGAGCAGAAGTCACCGGCGACAACCCGTCGTCGCCGGGCAGCGGACTGCGTGGGCTGATGCCCCTGACCCGCGTCGGCAATTCCAGCTGGGTTCCGCCGTCGCGGGTCAGGTTGACCGGGTTACGCGGATGCAGCCCGCGTAGCTCGAGTGGGATCCGGTCGATGTCGGTGACGACCTGATAGCCGGGCAGGTCGAGGTGGCCGGCCACGTGAGCCGCCAACGCGCGGTTGCTGCCTCCGGCCAACAGCTGCGTGCCGCGGCCGATCCGCCCGTATCCGTGCAGCGAGATCGCGATCTCGACGTGGTCGAGGAACTCCGCGAGTCGGGCCGATTCGTCGGGGCGGAAGCGAGCCGACGACAAGTGATGGGGATAGCGGTCGGGGTGTCGCAGCAGATACACCGACGCGTCGGCCGCGTCGGCGGCCCGTTCGGCGATCACGTCGGTCATCTCCTCCAGGCCGCCACCGTGAATGGCGAGAAAGCCGAAACGCGACCGCAGCCCGATGACCTCGACCACCCCGGCCTCGGACAGCAACTCGGAAAGCGACTGTGGCGCAGGCGTTGTGGGCCACGACCGTGGCCGAGGCCAACGAGCGGGGTCCCATCGGCGCAGGAAGTCGATCCAGCGCTGCGGCAACCTGTGATGCAATGCCCCGTCGATGATGCGTTCGAGGTAACCCGGTCGCGGCGCACCCGGATTCACCCGGTGGTCGATATAGACCCAGGCTTTCGACGGACCGTCGTCGGTGTGCACGGTCAGCTGGTCGCGCCGGTAGCGCAGCGGCACGCCCTCGGCGCTGTCCAAGGTCGCCAGGTCGTGATCCGAGAGCTGCCAGACGACCCCGTGCACATGAGTGCCGTTGAACGGCTCGACGGTGGCCACGCCGCGCTGATTGATCAGCCAGTCGTGGTCGGCCAGCACCGCCCGCCGGGGATTGGTGGCGTCGGGGCAACGTTGCGCCATCTGCCGCACGCACAGGTTCGACCCGTACGCAAAGTAGGTATGACGGCCCGCCGGCATCACGACTTCGATGTTAGCGGGGCTGTTCAGCCACGCGGTCGGGCCGAAGGTGGGGTTACGCACGCCGACGGCGTTGTATGCAACCGGCTACAAGGACGCGGCTGTGACGAGAGCTCACCGCTCCTGACGAGACCCTCTCGGGTCTCAGCCAGCTGCTTGGCCTGTCCATCCAGTCGCCTGACCCTCTTGGCCAAGACGCCGCCTTTGCCGAAGCGGTGCTGTCCAGCGGCGCCATTCCCGCCGTGTGGCCCGGTGACCGATTCGACGTCATCTGGACGTTTACTCTTGACCGTGACGGGGGACGCTACGTGTTCGGCCAAGTCCCCCAACAACTCTTGGGCGGCGACACCGACACGGTGATCTGATCGGGTAATGACCGCAAGGTTAATTCCGGCGCGTCTCGCTGTTGGTGTCGGCGTTTCGGTGCAAGGATTACTCAATGGACGCTTCGGTAGGCGACAGCACGCGAGACCGGGACACGATCGAACGGGAATTGCGATTGCTGGTCAGCGTTCGTAGTGCTTACCGCAAACGTGGTGGGGCTCTGCCGTCGATCAGTCAGATGGATGCCCTGTTGGACGAACTCCTCGAGCTGCGCCGGCCGATAACGCCGAAGGCCAAGGCCAATCGCGCTATGCCGACCCGCTCACGGTGAGGTAGATCAGCACTGCGTTGAGCAGACTGATCATCACGCCGATCACCCACCCAATGGCGGTCGTGATGCGGTGATCGGCGTCGATTCCCATGAGCGCCTGATTGCTGGTCAACCGAACCAGCGGAAGCAGCGCGAACGGAATACCGAACGAGAGCACGACCTGCGACAGCACCAACGTTCGGGTCGGGTTGAAACCCAGGGCCAGAATCAGTAGCGCGGGCGCCAGCGTGACCAGCCGACGCACCAGCATCGGAACCGACCGGTGCAGCAACCCCTGCATGATCATCGCGCCGGCGTAGGCGCCCACCGACGCCGACGCCAAACCCGAAACCAGTAATCCGACCGCGAAGAACACCGCGATCGTCGGGCTCACGGTGTCGCGCACAGCCGTGTACGCGCCCTCGATGGAACCGGTGCGGCCGCGCTCCCGCATATTGAGCGCAGCGATCAGCAACATGGCG
>NZ_JBKQTQ010000274.1:0-6408 GCF_052143115.1 Mycobacterium sp. | reverse complement strand
ATCCGGCGAGGAAACAGCGCCAGACCCTTGTTGGCAGCGGCGCGTCCGACGATCGGTGCGGAGGTGAAGGACTGGAAATCTGTGGTCTCGAGGAGTTGCTGGCTGATGTGGGATCCGCTGTAGGCCGTGTAGGTGGCATAGAAAGTGATGGAGCCGTCGTCGTCGATGAAACGGACGAAGCGTGCATCCTCCATGCCGGCCTGCTCTGCGCCCATCGACGGCCACATGACCCGCTCGGAAAGTGTTGTGCGGTAAGAGAATCCGATGGCGTACGTCCGCTCGGCGATGCTGCGGAGTAAAGACATCGTCTCCTTGGCGTGCCTGCGGGTGCTCAGAGAAGCCTGGAGTCTGGCGAACTGTTGGTTGAGAGCAGCTTGGGTAAAGCGCTCGCCGAGTCGGTCGAGGACATAGTCGGCCGCCTCTCCGGCGTCGTCGACCCGGGTGAGTTCACTGCGGAAGACGGCTGCGTCGAGCAGAGCGGGCTCCGCCGCACCCACTGTGGCGAATGGAGCCGGATCGTCGATCGTGATGCCGCCGGCTGCGTCGATGACGCCGGTCCGGAACCCGATGGACGAACGGTGCCCCTCGCCGATGCCCCGGACGCTCATCACGAATCGCAGGCTGCCCGCGACTGTCCCAGCCTGGTCGGGATGGGCCACGATGCTGGGGTTGCACAACGCCGCACCTTCAATGGCGTATTCGCTGGTGAACGTCGCGCCCAGCAACAACTTTCGTGCCTCGGAGAGTTCCAAGTCGGGATCGAGACGGTCGGCGAGTTCCCGGGCGTGTCGGCGGAAGGTGCCAGCAAGATCGCGGTGGCGCCCGTTGAAGCGGATGACGAGATCGTCTAGCGAAGACCGCACCTGCCCCTCGTCGAGGGCCAGGATCCGCGCCAGCACCGCCCCCGCGCGGGACTCCTGGTACTCGAACCCCTCCTGGCCTGGCACGAAGAGTCGGGTGATGACTCGCGACGGGTTGGCCTCGAGCCGCTGGGGGCTGCGCGTGACGAGCGCAGCCTGCACGGAAGTCATTGCCGCACAGTCGAGAAGCGCCGAGCGTGCTGCATCGTCGAGAGCACTGCCAGAGTCGACTCCGCGCCCTGGTTTCGGTTCACCCCATCGGGGTGCAGGCCGTCGAATCCGCCGCCGGTCTCGGGGTCCCACATGAGCTGTCGCGCGTCGTTGGCACCCATGAACCAGGCCGCGGCGGCCCGGACCCCGTCGGGCCAGATCGAACCGGGGTCAATTGCAGCGGCCCGCGCGCACGCGTCGGCGAGGGTGGACACCTCGATCGGCTGCTGATCGAACCCGGGCCGAACGTCGTTCGGTCCTCTGCCCGCTGCGGGAGTGGGCGAGAGGTGATCCCCCGCCGTTTCGTATTCGACCAGCCAACCCAACAGATCCAAGCCCTGTTGCCGTAGTGTCAAATCGTCGAGCGCAACGCCCGCGGCGATCATCGCCTCGGGGAGAACCGCATTCGCGTAAGTGAGTCGCGGCTCCGGCCATGGCCAGGCCGTGTCGCCGTTCGGTTTGGCCACGGTGTCGGCGTAGTCGGTGAGGAGTTCGCGTGCGGCCTGATGCCCGGGGTCGACGGAGAGGATTTCGGCGGCGCCCAACGCCGCGAACGCCATCGCCCGAGGCCACGGCGATCGCACCTTCGCGGCGCGTTCGAACTGGATGACGGCCAACCGGCGAACCAGACCGACGTCGCTATGCGCGGCGGCAGTTCCCAGTCCCCAGATGCAGCGCCCCCACCAGTCTTTCAGGGAGGGCTCGTCCTCCCAACGGCCCTTGCTGTCCATCCGGTTTCGGCAGGTGCCGGCGTAGGACTGCGCATCGTTCAGGAACTGCATGGCGACGCGCGCAAGCCCGTTGACTTCCCCACCAGAGTTGGGCTCTCGAGTGGCGACGACGAGAACCCTGGCCATGTCGTCGGTGCAGTAGCCGTGCTCGGGCCGAGGTTCGGCGAGACAGGCGTGCTCGAACGTGCCGCGACGGCCTGTCAAATGCAACAGGTGGTCGAATCTCAGGTCCGACACGGTGGCGGTCATACCAGCGCCGGACGCTCACCGAGAAGGTGGTGTGCCAGATCCAGATAGGCGTTCGCCACGATCGGCCACGCCATCCGTGGGGCCAATCGCACGGCCTCGGCGGCCATCGTCGCGGCCAGGTGCGGCTCGGTCAGGAGCCGGAGCAGGGCTGACGCCAGCGCATCCGGGTCGTCGTGGCCGACGACGATGCCCGCCCCGGTGGCGAGAAGTTCGACGGCGTGAGGAAAGGCGGTGGCAACGACCGGCCGGCCGCTCGCGATGGCGTCGACCAAAACACCGGAGGTGACCTGATCTGTGGAGTCGTAGGGCAGCACAACGACGGCCGAGGACTGGACAAGCGCCGTCAACGATGACACATCGCGGTAGCTCGCGTCGAAGGACACCGAGTCAGCTACGCCGCGCAGCCGCGCCTGTTCGGCACGGGCGTTGCGGTATGCCTCGCCATCGGCTGCGAGAACCTTTGGGTGCGTCCTGCCGGCAATCAGGTAGCGCGGCCGGACCGGCAAGTCGCGCAGCGAAGCCATCACGTCGATAACCCGCTCGATGCCCTTTCCCGGCCCCAGCAGGCCCCACGTCAACAACGTCGGCCCGTCCGACCGCGCCGGCGGGGCGATCTGCCTCGGGACGGTCGCGCCATGCCCGATCGTGGTGACTTTCCGGGGATCGACGTCGAAGCCGAGACACAGGCGTTGACTGGCCGCCTCCGACATGACAACCACCTGAGCCGCCATCGCCGCGATCGCCTCGAGCACCGAACGCTGATGCGGGGTCGGGTCTTTGAGGACCGTGTGGGCGACCACGATCGACGGGATGCGCAGCCCGCCGATGATGTCCACCACCTCGTCTCCGTCGACACCACCGTAGATGCCGTACTCATGCTGGATTACCGCGATGTCGCTCGCGTTCAGCAGTTCGGAGGTTGCAGCGACGGATGTCGCGGAACCGTTGACCAGCTCTCCGATTACCCGAGCGTCAGAAGATGACGACCCGTCGGCCACCCGCACGACGCTGACGTCGGAGCCATTCGCGCGCAACCCTTCCGACAAGGCCGCACTGAACGTTGCCAGTCCGCACGGTGTCGGTGGATACGTACTGAGAATGCCGAAACTCGCGGAACCGGGAGGGCCTTGCCCGACAAGAGCGGCATTCGATGTTTCAAGGGTGGATAGAGCGCTCAAGGTGATCCCGACGGACGGTTGTCACCGACGTGTCCGGCGCGAGCTGTTGCTCTGCGAGATCAGCGGCGGACGGCTGACTTCATTCCGGACTGGCTGGATTCCCAACCTAATCGACACTACACGCGATGAGCGGCTACCGGCGCGGAGCCGATCGCGGTCTGCTCGCCGAAGCAAGCGCACTGCGAGCGACTCGAACTCTGATCAGCACGACGCGCGGCTGCTCAGGCTGTCGCGACGTCACCGGTCTGAAGCTCGCGCAACGCGGTCCGCAGGCCGCGACGTCTGCCGGTGTCGGAGTCGACACCGAAGCTCTCGCGAACGCCCGAACGGATTCGGAATTTCAGCTCCGAATGGGTTTCGAGCGCGTCGTCCGCGGTAGCTTCGAGGAACTTGTTCGGGACCGAGAGCTTGACGATTGTCCAGAACGTCTGCATGTACTGGTGCATTAAGGATCCGGTCGTGTACGGCAGGTCGTACTTGTCGCATAGAGCCTTGACGCGCTCGGATATTTCGGCGTACCGGTTGCTTGGCAGGTCAGGGAACAGGTGGTGCTCGATCTGGTAACACAGGTTGCCGCTCATGAAGGCCATCAGGGGGCCGGCTGTGAAATTCGCCGAACCGAGCATCTGCCGCAGGTACCACTCTGGGTGCGTCTCGTTCTCGTATTCCTCGCGGGTGAATTTCTCGGCGCCGTCAGGGAAGTGCCCGCAGAAGATCACCAGTGTCCCACTCCCATTCGGTGGAATGGATCTCCGGGTCGTTCAGCCAATCCCATTGGCCGTGCATGATGTTGTGCCCGAGTTCCAGGTTCTCGATGATCTTCGCGATACCAAGCAGGGCGGTCCCGGAGACCCAGGCGACCTTGTTCCTGCTCGCCAGCAAGGCAATTCGGCCACCGACCACGAAAGCGCGCTGCACCTGGATGGTCCTGCGCACGTAGCGGGCGTCCCGCTCGCCCCTGGACTCCTCGATATCGGTTCGGATCGCGTCCAGTTCGCGGCCCAATTCCTCGATGTCGGCCGCGGTGAGGTGTACGTACTGCCTAATGTCGGTGATGGCCGTGTCGCGCTCCTAAATGTCGTCCTAAATGTCGATGGTGCAGTCGCCGGATGCTGCGGAGATGCAGGTCTGGATTCTATCGCCGGCGCGGTGTTCGGTTCCGGACCTGAGATCGCGCACGTAGCCCGATTCCAGCGGCAATACACAGGATTGGCAGATGCCCATTCGGCATCCGAACGGCATTTGGATGCCGAGCTTCTCGCCGCCTTCCATCAGCGTTGTCGCACCGTCGAGTTTGATGCTCTTGTCTGAGATCTTGAAGGTGACCGTGCCGCCCTCGCCGCCTTTGTCGGTGCGCGCGATGGCGAACCGCTCCGTGTGCAGCTTGTCCCGCACTCCTGCTTCCGTCCATACCTTTTCGACGGTGTCGAGCATGGCGGGCGGACCGCACGCCCACGTGGAGCGGTCTTTCCAGTCCGGGATTAGGCCGTCGAGCGCGGCGAAGTCGACCTTGCCCATGTCCGCTGTTAGTTGCAGGTGCAGCCGGTAGTCGGGCTGGGTGCGCTCCAGCGCACATAACTCGTCGTGGAATATCACGTCGCCGGCGGAGTGCGCCGAATGGACATGCATGATGTCGGGACTTTCGCCACGCTGCCTGAGCGAGCGCAGCATCGCGATCACGGGAGTGATGCCGCTGCCCGCAGTCACGAACAGCAACTTGGCCGGCGCCGGATTAGGTAGCGCGAAATCGCCCCTCGGTGCGGCAAGTCGAACAACCGTGCCGGGCTCGACGCCGTTGACCAGATGTGATGACAAGAAGCCCTCGGGAGTGGCCTTGACGGTGATCGCGATGAACTTCTTGTCGCGCCGTGGGATCGACGTCAGCGAGTAAGACCGCCAATGCCAGCGCCCACCAACCCGCAGTCCGATCCCGAGGTACTGGTCGGGCTGATAGTCGCCGGAAAAGCCCCATCCGGGTTTGATCGTGACCGTGGCCGAGTCTTCGGTTTCCCTGCGAACATCGACGACGAGGCCACGCAGTTCCCGCGCGGACCACAGCGGATTGAGCAGTTTAAGGTAGTCATCGGGCAGCAGCGGCGTCGTCGCGCGAGCCACCAACCCTCGCAACACATTAACCGTCGGGGTCGGCGCGGTCTGGACATTCCTTGCCGGCGCCGCACTCGACAACCTCAGATTTCGCATCTTCAAACTCCAGGGTCAACCACCGTCAACGCAGGACCATCGAGCTTGGCGATCGCTGCTGTCAAGGTCTGCTGTTCGTGCCGGACCTGTTGTGTACCGCCGCAGACTAAGCACACCGTGCGTTCGCATCTCGAGGATTGTCCGGGATCCCTGCGGCTCGCGATGGGCGTGGTGGACGGTGGGGCTGGTCTTTGACGATGGCCATCGCTGCCTCGACGGTGCTGGCAGTGGGTAGCAAGCCCTGTGGGTCAACGATCCGCAGCACCCGGGAGACTGCCTCACCGGACACTACTGCCCAGGCTATGCCGGCGCGCGCGCAGCAGACGGAGACCCTGTGCAGCGCCGAGAAACCATCGGTTCCAAAGAAATCCAGGCCGCGCAGATCAAGGATCAGCCCGCGGCAACGCATCAGATGCCCCAGCGTGTACTCGGTCAGGGCGTCAGCGTTGGATGCATCGGTGTGGCCGTGGGCGCTGATGACGGCTACCGACGACCTCAGCCGACGATGGGCTAACCGTGTGGTGTGACGCTCCCATGGCTGGGAAAGAAAGCCGCCGACCGGCGGCATGGAGGTGGTAGGACGAGCATTCATGGTGATCCCCGACATGCGGTTGTCACCGATTTGTTCGGCGCGAGCTACGCTCTGCGAGGACGGCGGCGGACGGCTGACCTCATCCCGGACTGGTTGAGAGTCTCAACTCAGTTGACGTTCCACCGTGCGGGAGCAATTGTCAAGTCCTAATGGTTCTGCAGCCACCGGGTAATGCCTGGTCAATTCCCGAGGTGTGACCTCTTTCCACAGATGGGCGGATCTGGTGGCTGCACTTTCGGGTTGGGTGCCGCCGCTAATTGGCTGGATGGTTTCGGCGTGTCGCGCGGGGTGTCGGGTCCGGGGAGTTTGACGCTGGATTTGTGGTTGGAGCCCGCCCGCGTGATCGACGCCTTGTCACCGAAGAACCGTGGAGTTCTGACACCAGA
>NZ_JBKQTQ010000273.1:0-3855 GCF_052143115.1 Mycobacterium sp. | reverse complement strand
GCGAACATGGTCGTCGAATTAACCCACAGAGACGGCTCGACCGTGCGTGCGCTGATGAGCAGGTCGGCGCTGAGGCGCAGCGATGACGAGATTGCGCTCGCGACGTTCCAGGACCTGACCGAGCATCTCTGGGTCAACGAACCTTAATTCTCCCCGGCAGCGCCGGTCAGGACGACGGTTCATGCTTGACGTGCCGCAGGGCCTCGCGGGCAAGGTATTCGCGGTAATACGCCAGCGCTGTATCGGTCACGATCGCCGGGAACAACAGCTCCCAGATCTGGGTCAATCGCTCGATGAGGTCGCTGCCGCCTGGCGCGGCCTGGGACAGGATCCGCGTCCCAAAGGTTGCGCCGATGATGGCCTCGCTGACCATTTTCGGATCGAGGCCCTCTCGGAGGTCGCCTTCGGTGATTGCCCGCCCCACCTCGGCGCTCATCCCCTCCACCCAGTTGGTGTAGACGCCACTGGCGGTGTCATCGAACTTCCCGAAGGCAAGCGTCAGCTGCTCGGCGGTACGAGCCACTTTGTCGGAAGTGAATAGGTCGGCAGCCACAAACGACCCGTGCACCATGTTCTCCAGTGCCGGAGAGAATGAGTCAGACATGGTGGCTAAGGCGTCGAGGACCAGCTTGGCGCCTTCGTCGATGATCGCGGACGCGAGTGAATCCATCGAATCGAAGTGGTGATAAAACGCTCCCTTGGTCATCCCGGTGCGCTCGATGATCGTGCCCCGATCGGCGGCCGCATACCCAACCTCGTTGAACACGTCGATCGCGGCATCGAGAATCTTTCGTCGTGTCGCTTCCGATCGAACCTGGCGGGCCATCGCCTGTTACCTCCGGAGTTCGGGTTGTGTGCCTAGACTCCGGACCCTCGGTGTCTCACAAGTCACTCGGCGGGAAAGCCTAACAGGCGGCAGTCGGATACCGATCGATCACTGCACGTCTGACGTATGTCGTGATCAGCTGGAACCCGCTAGTGCGGAGGTACTCCCGATCGCGATCGCCGTGCGTCGCCTGATGAATTGTTTGAAGTAATCGATCCGGTCCGGACGCACGACACCGGACACCACCAACGCCCACGTCTTCTCGAGGTCGAGCAGAAACTTCTCAGGTTCGTCGAGATTGCTGGTCTGGCGCAGCCCCATGTATGTCGACACGAGCAGACGTCCCACATCCTGCGGGTCGCACCGATCGACGATGTCGCCCTCGACGATGGCATGCCCGACGATGACGGCGAGAGTCTGGATCCATGCCCCTAACCGTTTCTCTTGGAGCCCCTCAATTCGTCCGATCGACTCCAGCAGATGCAACCCCGCTCGGGCGAGGTCGTCGCTGATGTCGCGAACAGCCAGCTGATACGAGGAGTCGATGAGCGTTTCGAGTCCGGAGAGTTTCCGGGTTAGCAGGTCCGCGACCGCGTCGCTGGACTGGGTGGTCTGGTCTTCGATGATTGCCAACGCCAACGCATGCTTCGAGCGGAAGTGGAAATACATTGCGCCCTTGGTCAATTCAGCTTCGGCAAGGACGTCATCGAGGCCGACTTGGTGGTAGGGGCGCCGGGCGAATTGGCGCGCGGCGGCGTGCAAGAGCTGTTGTCGAGTCGTGTCCGCTCGTTTGTCAGTTGATTCGCTCATTCGCAAACCTCGAAGTACGCCTGTGTGGCGAGGGTCCGCGGGCGCTCGGCGTGAGCACCGATGATGGAGTAGCTGTGCTGATATCGGGGCTGTTCATCGAAATGAGTCGCCTTCGGGTGGGGCGATCGTTCGTCATATGTACCGATGGCACCGGCAGCTTTACCGACCCGCCTGCTTCGGTCCGCAACGCATCCGTACGTCAATATTTACGTAAGGTTACCAGCCGATTCTCGATGCGTTGCTTGTTTAGCCACGTGTCTTACAATACTCCAAGTATCCTTCTATGCCATGCATCAGTCAAAAGGTATGTACGATAGCTGTCATGTGGGTGGCTGGTCCGTACAGCTCGCAGGCGTCGCTATCGCGGCTGATCACCACGTTGCTGCAAAGCCTCGCATCGCCCAGTTCGTCCACGTCGTCGGGTTCGGGGCTGTCCGTCAAATACGGCGGTTCATAGATGCTGGAGTTCGGGGCCCTACCGCCAGAGATCAATTCTGGGCTGATGTATACCGGCCCCGGGTCGGGGCCGATGCTGGCCGCCTCCGTGGCTTGGGCTGCGTTGGCCGACGACCTGTATTCGACGGCGACTTCCTATGGGTCGGTGATCTCAGACCTTACGGCGTCGTGGCTCGGGCCGTCATCGGCATTGATGGCGGCCGCAGCCGCCCCCTATGTGTCGTGGATAAGCGCCACCGCCGCCCAGGCTGAACAGACTGCCACTCAGGCCGCGGCGGCCGTGGCCGCCTACGAGGCAGCGTTCGCTATGACCGTGCCCCCGCCGGTGATTGCGGCCAACCGCGCCCTGTTAATGGCGCTGATCGCGACCAACTTCTTCGGCCAGAACACGGCGGCGATCACGGCCACAGAAGCCCAGTACATGGAGATGTGGGCGCAGGATGCTGCGGCGATGTACGGCTATGCCGGTGCGGCTTCGGCTGCATCGACGTTGACACCTTTCACGTCTCCGCTGCAGACCACCAACCCGGCCGGGATGGGCGGGCAAGCCGCCGCGGTCGCGCAAGCTGCCGGCACCTCGGCCGGCACAGGCGTACAGACGGTGTCACCGCGGACCTCAGCGCTGTCCACACCCATGACCTCTGCTGCGATACCGGCGACGTTGTCCTCGTCGTCAACGTCGCCGCTGTCGTCCTTGACGACAATGACTTCGTCGTCGACGGCACTAACGTCGGGGACGAGCCTGGTGTCGGGCACGGCCTCGTCTGCCTCGATGGCTACTTCGGGCATCTCGACACTCGGTTCGGCGGGTTCGCTCATGAACTCGATTGGGCCGACGACCAGCGCCTTCGGCAAGGGATTCCAGGCGTTTGGATCCGCGCTGAGCAGCAGCTGGGGTTCGGGAGCAGGTGCCTTGAGCTCACCCGGCATGGGCGGTACCGCTGTGACCGCGGGTGTGGGCCGGGCGGCCTCACTCGGCGTGTTGTCGGTGCCGCAGGGGTGGACCTCTGCCGCTCCGGCATTCAGCCAGGTTGCGTCGGCGTTGCCGGCCGCCAGCGGGCTGGGGGCCACGCCACCGGTCGTGCCGGGCGGGCCCGGAGCCCCGTTCGGTCCTCCGCTGGCGAATATGGCCGGGCGCCAGGGCACCAGCTCTCCTCTGGCTGCCCGCTACTACGTCCGTCCCGCCGTGGTGCAACGCCCGGTATACACCGGTTAGGCAAAAGGGGTGTTCGCACCAGCCCCGGCGCGGATGGCTAGTCGCTCTGCAGACGAGCGCTCCGGTCCTCTGCTTGCCCTAAGGACTCCCGCAATCTGCGATTCGCGCCACCTCGGCCGCGGACAATACCACTAGTTTACTGATACGCTTAACATCATCCCAATAGTATGTAAGATGTCTTCTATGCCGATAGTCGGTTTGGATGGTTCCGCCGCCAGCGCTGTCCCTCCGACGGGAGGGGTAGTGGGCGGTACCTTAGAGCGTCTGCGTGGCGGAGCGACGCCACGCAGGGGATTCATCCGTGGATGGTGTGGGACTCGGGTGAACTCGCGGAGCTGCCCGCATGATGGCGCTGACGCCGGTCAGCCTCAATTCCGTGGCTGTTATCGGCTACGAGATCCTCAAGTGGGAGTCGGACTTGTCTAATCCGACACTCTACTTACCGATTCCAACCGAGACCGCGCACCAGAAGGCGAGATTGCTCGCCGAGTGCTATCCGTCTCAATCCGGCCGCGGATGGTTTGACGACGAGGTGTTCCTCGGCTTG
>NZ_JBKQTQ010000272.1:0-7536 GCF_052143115.1 Mycobacterium sp. | reverse complement strand
GCGCGAGGTCCTTCTCAAAAAGTTCCAGGAAGCGGCGCTGGTCGTGACCGGGCGCATGGAATACCAGGTGGTTGAGGCCCCATCTCACGTACTGGGCGACCTTTTCGACGGCCTCGTCGGGGTCCGATGCCACGATCCAGCGCTTGGCGACCTGTTCGATCGGCAGCGCGTCGGCCGCCTTCTCCATCTCGATCGGGTCATCGATGCTGTGCTTCTGCTCGGCGGTCAGCGACAGCGGCGCCCAGAACCGCGTGTTCTCCAGGGCCAGCTCGGGATCGGGGTCGTAGGAGATCTTGATCTCGATCATCTTGTCGATGTCGTCGACCGATCTGCCCGCCCCCGCTGCGCCTTCTAAGACCGCCGGCATCAGCTTGTCCTGGTAGAGCTCCTCGCCCTTCCCCGACGTGCAGATGAAGCCGTCACCGGCCCGGCCGGCGTACTTGGCCACCGCCGGGCCGCCGGCCGCAATGTAGACGGGCACTCCCCCCTCGGGAACGTCGTAGATCGAGGCCCCCTTGAGCCGGTAGTACTCGCCGTCGAAGTCGACGCGGTCGCCGCGCCACAGCTCCCGCATCAACCGCACGGATTCGCGTAGTCGGGCGAACCGTTCCTTGAATTCTGGCCAGTCGCCTTGGTATCCGGTGGCGATCTCGTTGAGCGCCTCACCGGTACCGACCCCCAGGAAGATCCGGCCCGGATACAGGCAACTCATGGTGGCGAACGCCTGCGCGATGACGGCGGGGTTGTACCGGAACGTCGGGGTGAGCACCGAGGTGCCCAACACGATCCGTTCGGTGCGTTCACCGACTGCTGTCATCCAAGACAGCGAGAACGGCGCGTGACCGCCCTCGTGCCGCCACGGCTGGAAGTGGTCGCTGACCGTCGCGCTGTCCATGCCGTGCGCTTCGGCGGCGACCGCCAGTTCGACGAGTTCCCGCGGTGCGAATTGTTCTGCCGACGCCTTATATCCAAGTTTGAGTTCAGCCACGCTGTCGTTTCTACTCCAATGCCTAGACTCTCGGACATGGCACCGGTGTTGAGGGCCGTCACCGAGACCGTGCATCTCGCCCAGGGCGGGGCGGTCAATTGGCTGCTGGTCACCGACGACACCGGGGTCATGTTGATCGACGCCGGATATCCGGGTGACCGCGACGATGTGCTGACCTCGTTACGGCAGCTGGGATACCAGGCCGGCGACGTGCGCGCGATCCTGCTCACCCACGCCCATATCGACCACATGGGCTCGGCGATCTGGTTCGCGAAAACCCACGACACCCTGGTGTATTGCCATCCCGACGAGGTCGGCCACACCAAGCGGGAGTATCTGGAGCAGGCCTCTCCGGTTGACATCGCGCTGCGTATCTGGCGGCCCCGGTGGGCGTTGTGGGCCACCCACGTCGTGCGCAACGGCGGGCTGATCCGCGAGGGCATCCCGACCGCGCAGCCGTTGACCGCCGAGGTGGCGGCGGAGTTGCCCGGCCACCCAATGGCCATCCCCACTCCCGGTCACACCGGCGGTCATTGCTCGTATCTGGTCGACGGCATATTGGCCAGCGGCGACGCGCTGGTCACCGGGCATCCGCTGCTGGCGCGCCGCGGGCCGCAACTGCTGCCCGCGGTGTTCAGCCACGACCAGGACGGCTGCATCCGCAGCCTGGCGGCGCTGGCGCTGCTGGATACCGAAGTTTTGGTGCCCGGCCATGGCGACTTGTGGCGCGGCCCGATCCGCGCGGCCACCGATGAGGCGACCGCGTTGGCGCGATGAGCGCCCGACGGCTACACGCCTGCCGTCAGCCCAAGATGCTCCCGCAGGGTACGGCCGCTGTATTCAGTGCGGAACGCCCCACGCTCTTGCAGCAGCGGCACCACTTGGTCGACGAAGTCGTCCAGACCGTGCGGGGTCAGGTGTGGGACCAGGATGAACCCATCGCAGGCGTCGGCCTGCACGTATCGGTCGATCTCGTCGGCGATGTGCGCGGCGGTGCCGACGAACTGCTGTCGGCTGGTCACGGCGATGACCAGTTCGCGAATCGACAGGTTTTCAGTTTCAGCGCGTTCGCGGAACCTGCGGGCCACCGCGACCGGGTCGCCGTGCCGGACGCGGCCCTGAGTGATGCCGGTGTCGCCGGTCGGATCGAAATCGGGCAGCGGCCCGTCCGGATCGTAGTCGGAAAGGTCGCGGCCCCAAATCTGCTCGAGCATGGCGATCGCCGTTGCGCCGCTGACCTGCTGGTGACGAATGTGTACCGCCCGGTCGGCGGCCTCGTCCGCGCTGTCGCCGAGCACGAAGGTCGCCGCCGGAAAGACCTTGAGCTGATCAGGGTTTCGTCCATACGACGCGGCACGGCCTTTCAAGTCGGCGTAGTAGCGCTGGCCGTCCTCGAGTGATCCGTGCAGGGTGAAGAGCGCGTCGGCATGCCGGGCACCGAACGCCCGACCGTCGTCGGAGTCGCCGGCCTGCAACAGCACCGGATGTCCCTGCGGCCCGGCAGGCAGCGTCGCCAGTCCGCGCACATCGAATTGGGCGCCATGATGGTCGACGGACGCGACGCGGCTGGGATCGATGTAGGTTCCGGCGTCGACGTCGGCCAGCACGGCGTCGGCTGCCCAGCTGTCCCAGAATTCGCGTGCGACGGTGAGGAACTCCTCGGCGCGACGGTAACGACCGGTGTGCTCCAGGAAGCCGCCACGCCGGAAGTTCTCGCCGGTGAAGGCGTCCGACGAGGTGACCATATTCCATCCCGCGCGGCCGTCGGACAGGTGATCCAGTGTGGCGAATTGCCTTGCCACTTCGAAGGGTTCGTTGAAGGTGGTGTTGATGGTTCCGGTTAGGCCGAGCCGGTCGGTAACGGCGGCCAGCGCCGCCAGGACGGTGAAGGTGTCCGGCCGGCCCACCACGTCCAAGTCGTAGATCTGGCCCCGATGCTCGCGCAGTCGTAGACCCTCGGCCAGGAAAAGGAAGTCGAACAGCCCGCGTTCGGCGGTGCGGGCCAAGTGTACGAACGAGTCGAAGTCGATCTGGCTGCCCGCGGCGGGATCGGTCCACACGGTGGTGTTGTTGACCCCCGGGAAGTGGGCGGCCAGGTGAATAGGCTTGCGGTGCTTACCTTCGCGTGTGTTCATCTGCCGAGCCCCCAACGCTCCGCGATCAGGTGGTGTGAGCGCAGCCGGTCTTCGTGACCGTGTGTCACCGACGTGACGACGAGTTCGTCCGCATCGGTGAGTCGTTGCAGCGCGGCCAGCCGCTCCGCGACCTCATCCGGATCACCGACGAATTGCGTCTCCAGCCTGTCTTTGACCACGGGCAGCTGTTCGTCGGCGAGCAGACGGCAATCCTCGGGAGCTGGGTAAGGCACAGCGCCTACCCCGGTTCGGATGGAATACACCCAGTGTCCGTAGCCGGCAGCCAGTTTCCGTGCGGTGGCGCTATCGTCGGCGACCACGATGTCGGCGGATACCACAACGTAGGGCCGCTGCAGCGTGGCCGACGGGACGAACGTCTCACGGTACGCGTCGATGGCCTCCAACGCGGTCGCCGGCGTGATGTGATAGCTCGCCACGAACGGCAGCCCGTGCGCGCCAGCCTGTCTGGCGCTTTGCCCCCTGGTGCTGCCGAACACCCACGGCGTCAACCCGGACCGCTCCCCCGGTACCGCGTGCACATCGAAACCTTCGACCTCGTAGGTACCGTCCAGCATCGCGATGATGTCGCCCAGTTGCTCGGCGAAGTCAGGCGACACGGCCTCAGGCTGCTGCAGGATCCCCATAATCGCCTGCACCCGCTCCTTGTCGAGCAGCCCGCGCAGGTCAAACGGCAACGGGATCACCACACCATCGACTTCGCGCCACTGCCGCGGCGGGCGGTTTTTGGACGACGGCTGCTTCGGCTTGAAGCCGGTGTCGCGTCGCTGCCCTCGGCCGACCCCAAGGTCGATGCGGCCCGGGTAGAAGGCTGCCAGCATCCCGAAGCTCTCCACCACGGCGGCGGGCGTGGTGTGGCTAAGCTGTACCGCGGCCGAGCCCACCTGAATCGTGTTGGTAGCGGCCGCGATTTGCCCGATCAGGACAGCCGGCGCCGAGCTGGCGACGCCGACGAAGTGGTGCTCGGCGATCCAGAACCGGCGAAAACCCCATTGCTCGGCATGTTGGGCCAGATCGATCGTGTTGTGCAGGGCCGTCGCGGCGTCGCTGCCCGCACTGACCGGCGCCAGGTCGAGAATCGAGAGCGGGACGGTGTTCATCGGCTCACCATCGCATAGCGGTTGGGCGCGGCCGGCAGGCCGAGCCGTTGGCGCAATGTCTCCTGCTGCCCGTAGCCGGTGCGAAAACGCCGGGCGCTCTGCAGCAATGGCACCACCTGGTCGACGATCACCGGGAGATCGGTGGCGTTGACAGCGGGCCGCAACCGAGCACCGTCGATGCCCAGCCGCTGCCAACCCAGCAGCAGGTCAACCAGATCCGTTGCGCTGCCACCGAATATGAGTGCGTCAGACCCGAAATCGGAATCGCCGCCGAAGGTCACCACCACGTCGGCGAAGATTTTCAGATGGGCGCCTCCAGCCGCATGCACTTCGTCGATGATGGCACGTACCGCGGCATCATCTGTTGGCGTGATGAAGGCGAGATCGCTACTGGTGGCGGCGAATTCGTAGATGCGCGGCGCGTGGGCCAGCGCTGCCACCACCGGCTGGCCCTGGGGTGGACGCGGGGTGATCGAGGGCCCCTTGACCGAGAAGTATTCCCCGGTGAAGTCGATGTAATGCAGCTTGTTCCGGTCGATGTAGCGCCCGGTGGCCACGTCGCGGATCACCGCGTCGTCCTCCCAGCTGTCCCAAAGCCGGCGCACCACCTCGACGGCGTCGGCGGCCTCGTCGAATAGTCCGTCGGGCGATTGTGATCCGTTGCGCCGACCGAACAACGCCGCCTCGTGTGTGGTCGCGCTCACCCGCGGCTGCCAGCCCGCCCGCCCATGCGATACGTAGTCCAAGGTGGCGATGGCCTTGGAGACGTGGAACGGCTCGGTATGGGTGACGGTGGCCACCGGCACCAGCCCGATGTGCCGGGTGGCCGGGGCGATGCGCGCGGCGACCAAGACGGCGTCTGCGCGCCCCGCCAGCCGCCGCGGAGAGATTTGCTCGCGGCGTCCGGGCTGGGGCATCAGGGTGTCGTCGATGGTCAAGAAGTCCAACAGGCCGCGCTCGGCGGTGGCCGCCAAGCCGACCCAGTAACGGCCGCTTAGCACCGATTCCGTCGCGGGGTCGGCGGTCAGCGTGGTTCGCCAGGCTCGCGGATGCCAGCCATAGCCGTCCAGCGCAACGGCCAGATGCACCTGATCGGTCATGGCAGACCCTTGCCGAAAGCGATCGGACGAAAGGGTCCCCATGAAGGCAACGGCTCGTCCATCTCGGTGTATCCGGTGGTGCGATACAACGCCTCTGCCTCCGGTTGGCGGTCGCCGGTGATGAGATACACCCGCCGATAGCCCCTCGTGGCGGCGGTGGCCTCCAGTTCGGCCAGCAGCGCCTTGGCGTAGCCGCAGCGACGGTATCCGCTGTCGGTCCAGATCCGTTTGAATTCCACTGTGTCGCCATCGAACCGCAGGAACGCGCCGCCGGTGACGGGAACACCGTCCAGCAGTCCGATCAACAAGCCACCGTCGGGGGGCGCGAGCTTGTCGGATGGAACAGGCAGCCAGCTAAGATGCGCCTCCGGCGTGCCGCCGTAACGCTGGGAATACTCGACCGCCAGCTCGGCCAACAGCGGCTGCGCCAACGGGTCGTCCGGCTCCACCGCCAAGAAGCGCAGCTGAGCCGCCGCGGTTGACTCTTGGAGTATCACGTCAATGTCCAACGTCTGGTTATCGGCCGCATTCCGGCCCTGCTAGGTCAATGTCGCGCTGACGTAGCGGCCCGCCACCGGTGCCCCGCCGAGATCCTGACGACGCAACCCCGGTAGTCCGGTGGCAGTGAACACTTCCGCGAGGTCAGCCACAAAGGTTTTCCAGCCAACCGCCTCCAGCGACTCGGCGGCGTCATGGAGCTCGTCCAGATAAGTGAGCTCGGTCATATTGCCGTCGAAACCGTAGGGGCGCCATCGTTCAGCGAGCGCGTGCTCCTGGCTCGAATACGGCCGGCTCCGGTTCGGCAGATAATCCGCCGCCACCCTGCTGCCGCCCGCGCTCAATGCGGTGACATTGCCGAGCAACCGGTCCTGCGCGACGGGCGTTAAGAACCCGATGAATAGCCCCTCGGCAATCCACACGCTGGGCTCGGTCGCATCAAATCCGACCCGCCGCAGCGCCTCCGGCCAGTCCCGGCGAAGATCGATGCCCACCGCGCGCCGGTTGGCGGTCGGTGTGGCCGCCAAGCCCCGCAGCGTATGGGTTTTGAACTCGATCACCCCCGGCTGATCGATCTCGTAGACGGTGGTGCCCACCGGCCACCACAGCCGATAGGGCCGCGCATCGAGCCCCGACGCCAAGATCACCGCCTGCCGAATGCCGGCCCTGCCGGCATCGGTGAGGAAGTTGTCGAAGAATCGGGTGCGTACCGCGAAAAGGTCGGTCAGCAGCGCGAATCCGTTGTCGTCACCGAGATCACTGACGGCGCGCTCGCCGCTGGCGACCTGGGTGAAGAAGTCCGTACCCACGGCGCGGACCAATGGCTCGGCGAACGGGTCGTTGATCAACCCGGCCCTGTTTGCCAAAGCCCTGACCGTCGCCACCAGTGTCGCGGTGGTTCCGACGCTGGTCGCCGGATCCCAGGTGTCGTGGTCTGTTCGCCCCATAGTCACGCCGACCCTACGCCGCGCCGCGCCGGCCAGCGCGAATCATCGTCCGCCGGTCCGTCGAAACCCGTGGTCAACGCCTCGCCTAGTTAGGCTTACGGGCACTTAAAAGCAGCGCCGCCCGCCAGCCGAGCAGCAGCAGCGCGGTGACCGTTGAGGCCACCGCCACGAAACTGGCGGCGACACCGGCGGAGGTGGCTTTGCGCAGCAGCATCCCGACCGCGACCGTGCACAACCACACCACGATCCCGGTGGGGACCACGACCGTCGGGTGTCTCCAAGCCCGAGCCGCCAGCCAGCCCACTGCGGTCCCACTCAGAAACGGCCAGGCGGTCGTCGCGATGCCCGCGACGTTGAGCCCCTCGTCGTGGCTGCGCCGCCCGACGGCACAGAACACCAGCACACAGGCAACATCGACGCACAGCCAACCCAGAGCCCGCCGCGGACGCACCACAAACAAATTGTTCATCGTCGGCGAGGACGCCGCGCCCCGGGGGTGTGGCCGAAGTTGCGCCGATACACGTCGATGAACGCGCTAGACGGAACTGCAAGGTGGCGTGCGACTAAGGATTGACGGCGTCACCAGAATGAGGCTCTGGCCAAAGCGATCCCGTTTCGCCGGCTGGCCCGGCCGGAGGAAGCCGCCGCCCCGGTGCTGTTCTTCGCTTTCCGACGCCGCCTCGTTCCTCACCGGTCAGGTGATCAATGTGAGCGGCGGCCTGACGATGGCAGGATGAGCCAATGAGCACT
>NZ_JBKQTQ010000271.1:0-38702 GCF_052143115.1 Mycobacterium sp. | reverse complement strand
AACGCTTGGCGGACTACGGCTTCCACGCTCCGACCATGAGCTTCCCGGTAGCCGGCACGCTCATGGTAGAGCCCACCGAGAGCGAAAGCCTGGCCGAGATCGACGCGTTCTGCGAGGCCATGATCGCCATCCGCGCCGAGATCGACCGGGTCGGAGCGGGGGAGTGGCCGGTCGACGACAACCCACTGCGCGGCGCGCCACATACCGCCGAGTGCCTGGTGGTGGACAAGTGGGAGCACCCGTACACCCGCGAAGTCGCCGCTTATCCGCTCGGCAAGGCGTTCCGGCCCAAGGTGTGGCCGCCGGTGCGCCGCATCGATGGCGCCTACGGCGACCGCAACCTGGTGTGCTCTTGCCCGCCGGCAGAGGCCTATGTGTGACCCAGCCTGACCTATAACGCGGCGAGGATCTGTTGCGGCACGGTGTCCACCAGCTCGGTGATCAGGCCGCCGAACGGGTCCACGCTGATGCTGGCTAGATCGCCCACGCCGAGATCGCCGAGCAGGTCGCTCAATGTCAGGTTGGTTAGGTCGCCCAGGCTGGCCAGGTTCAACGGGTCGTTGGAGATGCCAAGGTCGGTGAGCAGCTGACCCAAGTTCGGGGCGTCGTTGTTCAACACGGTGGTGATGTCGGTGTCACTGCCCAGCAGTGTGCCTAGGGAAATATTGTTCAACGCGGCTATGACGGTGGGGGTGTCAAGGATCCCGGTAAGCAGGCCAGCGTTGGTCAACGCAGTCGTCAGGGATTCGTTGAGGTCGCCCAGGCCGAGGAGGTTCCACAAACCAGCCCCAGGGCATTCACCGGGTCGCTCAGGTTGATGTACACGGTCATCGACGACTCGGGGGCGAGGAGGCCGTTGAAGGCCGGGATAGTGATGATGCCGTCCCGCAGGCTGACGTTGTCCTCGCCGTTGAGGAGGCCGTTCAGGATGTCGGCCGGCTCTTCACCACCGCGCGTCCGCTGTCTGCCGAGGAAGCGGCCGCCCAGTGGGCTGGTCACCCACAACGGCGGTCATCGAATCCCGCATCGGCTGTCTGTCTACCTGGACGAGCGCGTGCGATATGCCCGCCGCTGGCACGGCGCGGTGCGCGATTGGCCCAAGCCGCTCGGATTCGTCTGGGGCCTGCAAGATCCGGTGGCCTCCACCAACGTGCTGGCTGGGTTACGGGAATTACGTCCCGACGCTCCCGTCGTCGAGCTTCCCGGGTTGGGCCACTACCCCCAGATCGAAGACCCGGACGCCTATACCGAGGCCGCGTTGCGGCTGCTCACCGAATAGCCGGTCAGCTCAAGAAATTAGTCACCGCGGTGGCCAGCTCGGGAGATGCCGACGTGGCCAGGTTCTGGTAGCTACCACCGGACAATTTTGCGACGGCTTCCCAGGTCGCCCGGTCGGAATCAGAACCGAAGTCGATCACGTTGACCGCCACCGGCTTGGCTGGGTCGACGCTGTCCTTGATGAAATCCTGCAGGCCCCCGCTACTCAGGCTCTGGTCGGTGTGTGGTCCGGCCGTAATCACCAACACCGAATTCGATTGCCCGGGCTGGTAATTGGTCACTGCGGCCTTATAGATGATCCGCAGTGTGGTGAAAGACACTGCGCCATCGGACGACGCGTGCTGCTTGTCCAGTGCGGCCGTCAGCGCGGCCGACCGGGGTTGACCGTCGACGGGATCGGCCAGCGGGCCGGCCGACACCTCCGTTCGGCCTTCTTTGCCGTCGAACGTCCAGAGCCCGACCACCGAGTTGGGCGGCAGCGCCTTGATCCGGTCGTCCAGCGCAGCAACGACATTGCCCAGCCGGGTCTTGCCGCCTTCGCCGGTGGTCATCGACTGCTCGAGCATGATGATCGCCGCCGGTCCGCTCGACGGTGTGGTCACGGTGTTTGCCAGCGTGGCGCGCATCGCGTCGTCACCCACCGACAGCGTTGACGGTAGCGCCGCGAAGCTGGTGACGTCGCTGCTGGGCGGCTTGACCCCGGCAACCCGGAAACCGGCTTTGGCCAGTTCGGAGAGTTGGTCGGATTTCTGCATGAACCGGGCGAACGCGTTCGCCGCTGTCACTTGATCCTGCGACAGCCACGACCCGCTGAGCTGAACAGTCGGATAGTCAGCGATCGCCGCTGGCCCCGGTGGCAGCCAGGTACTCAGGGCGCTGGCGGCATCGGGCAACGATTCGCCCCGCTGGAAGACCTGCTGTTCGGTAGTGACCACGGCGTGCACCGGCGCGGTCGCCGGGTCACCGGGCCGCAGCAGCGCATTCATCGCCTCGGCCAACGAGTTGTCGGCCAGCTTGGGTTGACCGGCCATCAGTGTGTGCACCGCGCCGCTGCCATCGGTCGGCGGTGCGCCGGGGGGCGCGGAGCCCGCCGCCACTGCCTCGGCGGCCAGATACGCGGCGTCGCTGTTGCCGCCGAGCGGTAGCGCCAGCCGTAGCGGTCCCCAGTTCGGCAGCTTCAACCCGGCCAAGGCGTCGGGTTTGGTCTGCAGGTCGGGCAGCGTCGCCCATTTCTGGGCGCCGAGCTCATGTTGAAGTTCGGGCCGCACCGCGAGCACCACCGGCGAGCTGACCAGCGAGCGGCTTTCGGTGATGGTTCCCTTGCCCGCGGCGGCGGTCAGCCGCGCGGCCGACACAGAACTGGCCGGGATCCACAGCACGGGTCGTTGGCCGAGTTCTGCCGGCCAGTTTCCGATGAAGCCATCGACGACGGCGTCGGAGCCCGCGGATTTGACACCGACCTCGACGCAGTGGTCGCCGATCGGCCCAGCCGACCCGTTGTAGCGTTCCGCGAACTGCTGCACATGCTCGGCGATCGACGGATCGGCAATGACGGCGACCGCCTCCTTGCTGCCCGTGCACGCGGCGGCCTTATGCGAGCGATTGGACAACGCGTCGCCGAAGAATCGCCACACGATCACCCCAGCCACCACCACGACGACCGCGACCAACGCCGCGATCACACCGATGCTGACGCCGCGTCGCCCGCCGTCGCTGCGGTGACCACCTCGCCAGTCGCTGAGGCCCCGATGGCCGCCGGACGGCGGCGGTGGCGGTGGGGCGGGCGGCTCCGGCCCGCGTCGCGGGAAGTCCGGGAAGTCATCCGGCGTGTCAAGATCGGCGGTGCGCCGATCCTCCTCGCGGTGCTCGTCGCGATCGGAGGGATCGGTGTAGTCGAAATAGCCTGGATCGCTTGGGAACTCGTCCGGATAATCGCCAGTTGGGTGATCGGGATAGCGCGGACCGAGGATGCCACCGGTGTCCGGGGGTGGCGCGGACGGGAAGTCTATGGACTCCCGATAGCGACCAATGTCGCTGAAATCGTGCGGCTCGGAATAGTCGTCCGACGGTTCGCCGCTGGTGGGCTCGTCCGGATCCGGAGCTCTGTGCCTACCCATGCCGATGCTCTCCCGCGCGCCAGAAGTACTCCCCCGCAAGCGGGTGGGGGTACCTCCCTTTGGGGGCGTGCCCCCGACAGCGTCTAGCCATTGGGATTGTCAATGCGCCCCGAGCCGACATCAATCACTCGCGCGAGCCTTAAATTCACGACGGCGCCGATGCAGGATCGGCTCGGTGTAGCCGTTGGGCTGCTGGGTTCCATTCAGGATCAACTCCTGGGCAGCGAGGAAGGCGATGCTGTCGTCGAAGTTGGGCGCCATCGGCAGGTATGCCGAGTCGCCGGCGTTCTGCTGGTCCACCATCGGAGCCATCCGCTCCAGGCTGGCCCGCACATCCTCTTCGGTGATCACCCCGTGGCGCAGCCAATTGGCCAGCAACTGGCTCGAGATCCGTAGGGTGGCACGGTCTTCCATCAAAGCCACGTCGTGGATGTCGGGCACCTTCGAGCAGCCGACGCCCGCGTCGATCCAGCGGACGACGTAGCCCAGGATGGACTGGCAGTTGTTGTCGACCTCCTCGCGGATCTCCTCGGGAGCCCAAGCGAGTTCCTTGGCCAACGGAATGGTCAGCAGCTCGTCGATGGTGGTCCGCTTCTTGCCCTCGAGCTCGGCCTGTACCGCGGCCACGTCCACGTAGTGGTAGTGCATCGCGTGCAGGGTGGCCGCAGTCGGCGAGGGCACCCAGGCGGTGGTGGCGCCCGCCTTGGGCTGGCCGATCTTCTGTTCGACCATGTCGGCCATCAGTTCGGTCATCGCCCACATACCCTTGCCGATCTGTGCCTTGCCCTTGAAGCCGGCGGCCAGACCGGTGTCGACGTTGGCTTCCTCGTAGGCCTTGATCCACGTGGTGCTCTTCATCGCACCCTTGCGGATCATTGGGCCGGCCTCCATCGAGGTGTGGATCTCGTCGCCGGTGCGGTCTAGGAAGCCGGTGTTGATGAACACCACCCGGTCGGCGGCGGCTTTGATGCACGCCTTGAGGTTGACAGTGGTGCGGCGTTCCTCGTCCATGATGCCGACCTTCAAGGTGCCCTGCGGCAGGCCGAGAACGTCTTCGACCCGGCTGAACAGCTCGCAGGTGAACGCGACCTCGTCGGGTCCGTGCATCTTGGGTTTGACGATGTAGATGGAACCTGTGCGGCTATTCGCCAAGGGACCATTCGCTTCACCGGTTTTCAGCCCGTGAATCGCGGTAACGCCGGTGAACAGGGCATCCATGATGCCTTCGAACACCTCTTTTTCCTCGCCGTCGCCTCCGTCCACCAGGATGGCGTCGTTGGTCATCAAATGGCCAACGTTGCGGACGAACAACAGGCTGCGACCGGGCAGGGTCAGCTCGCCGCCGTCGGGTGTTTTGTAGGTGCGGTCCTGGTTGAGCACCCGAATGAACGTCTTGCCGTCTTTGCTGACGTCCTCGACCAGGTCACCCTTGTTCAGCCCGAGCCAGTTGCGGTAGCCGAGCACCTTGTCGTCGGCATCCACAGCGGCCACCGAGTCCTCGAAGTCCATGATCGTAGTGATGGCAGATTCCAGAATCACGTCCTTGATCCCGGCGGCGTCGGTCTTGCCGATCGGCGACTCGGGGTCGATCAGGATCTCGATGTGCAGGCCGTGGTTGACCAACAGCACAGACCAGTCGGGGGAGCCGAGCTCTCCGGTGTAGCCGACGAACTGGCCGGGGTTGGCCAGCCCGCGGGACAGTTCGTCACCTTCCAGGCTGACCAGCAGTCGGCCGTCCTTGACGGTGAAACCGGTGGCGTCGGCCCACGAGCCGGACGACAGCGGTACCGCATCGTCGAGGAACTTGCGCGCATAGGCGATCACCTTGTCGCCGCGGACCTTGTTGTAGCCGTGGCCCTTCTCGGCACCGTCGCTTTCCGGAATGACGTCCGTGCCGTACAGAGCGTCGTAGAGGGAACCCCAGCGGGCGTTGGCGGCGTTCAGGGCGAACCGCGCGTTGAGCACCGGCACCACCAGCTGGGGGCCGGCGGTCTTGGTGATCTCGTCGTCGACACCCGCTGTGGTGATGGTGAAATCGGCGGGTTCCGGTAACAGATAGCCGATCTCGGTAAGGAACTGGCGGTACGTCTCGGGGTCTATCGGCTCGATGACGTGATGCCGGTGCCACTTGTCGATCTGCGCCTGCAACTGGTCACGGCGCGCCAGCAGATCCTGGTTTTGTGGCTGCAGGTCGGTGATGACCTTGTCGACGCCCGCCCAAAAGCTGTCGGGGTCGATGTCGGTGCCGGGCAAAGCCTCGGTGTTGATGAAGTCATACAGCACCCGAGCGACGCGCAGGTTCCCAACCGGCACGCGGTCTGTCATCATTCTCCTCCGCTTTGACCTGAACAAAGTTGCGTCCAGCCTACCGGCCAGTAGCCCGACTACCCGCCCCGGCGCGCTGCAGTAGCAGGTCACACCGGGCGAGCAGCGCTGCCCGTAGCTGCGCCGCACGTGACGCGATGGCCTTCTGGCAACGCACGTACTCGGCGCGGCCGGCAGCCTGCTCAACGGCGATCGGTGTGTACCCGTAGCCCCGCAGGTCGTACGGGCTTGCTCGCATGTCGACTTCACGTGCCGCCGCCGTCAGGTCCAGGCAGTCGAGCAGTACCTCGGATTCGATCAGCGGGCTCAACTTGTACGACCATTTGTACAGGTCCATGTTGGCGTGCAGGCAACCGGGCTGCTCCCAGTCCTGTTGGGTGGCGCGGCTGGGCGAGCCGGCGTTTCGTGGCGCCGCGTCGGTGCTGAAGAAGCGGAACGCGTCGAAGTGGCTGCACCGCAGCGGCCCGGCAACCTCGCTTTCGACAACGGCGTCGGTGCCGGCGGCGCCCAACCGCAGCGGGACACGCTCGTGGCGAACGGCGCCGTCGCGGTACACCATCGCCCATTCGTGCAGCCCGAAGCAGTTCAGCCGAGCCCGGCGCCGCGCGGTCGCCCGCAGCAAGCGGGCCACAAAGCAGATGGTGTCCAGCCGGCTGCGCAGATAGGTCTGGCTGACCGTGACACCGGTTTCATCAGCGGTGTAACCGCGGCGGGCATGGTAGCGACGGATCGCTTCGTCGCCTGCGAGCAGCACCCCGTAGCCCGGGTGCCAGCAGCGCAGCTGCCCCGGCCGCAGGCTGTAGTAGCTGAACAGGAAGTCCCACACCGGATGTGGCTCGCCGGCCCGGGCACGCTTGAGGTGCGGGGCGACGAACGCCTCGGCGCGTTCGGCGTACTCGTCGGCGCGCGCCGTCCACCGCTCAGGCTCCAGCCGGATGCAGGCTGGGGCTCGATTGCCCGGCTCGCCCCCGCCAGCGGGAGGTGCCCCCACCTCGGGCCATTCCGGCCCGCATCGTCGCCGGGCGGCCTCAGGCACGCTGCATCCCATCGCGTACGACGCCGACCAAATCCCGGACCAGATCTTCCAGCGCCACCATCGCGACAACTGTCCCGTCCTGGCCGGTGACCAGCGCCAGATGGCTCTTGCTGCGACGCATCCGCGACAGCGCCTCGGGAACCGACAGCGATTCGGGAATTTGCGGCAGCGGCCGGACCCGCGCCAGGTCGACCACGGCGTGGGGGTTATCACCAAGCGGCAGCACGTCTTTGATGTGCAGGTATCCGATGAACCGGCGGTCGGCGTCGACGACCGGGAATCTGGAGTAGCCGGTTGCGGCCAGCGCCTTTTCCACCGCTTCGACCGTCGGCCCGGAGCCCGGGGCGGCCACCGGTACCGCACGGATGTCGGTAACCGGCACGGCCACGTCGGCGACCATCCGGTTCCGAATCTGCAATGCCCGAGTGAGTCTGGTGTGCTCCTCGGGATCGAGCAGACCCTCCGACACCGATTCGGCGATCATCTCGCTGAGCTCGACGGTGGAGACTGTGACGTCGAGCTCGTCGCGGGGCCGCACCCGCAGCACCCGCAGGGTGCCGTTGGTGCAGCGGTTGTAGAACCCGATGATCGGCCGGACAGTCCGCACATACATCAGGTAGGCCGGGATCAGCAGCATCGCCGTCCTTTCCGGACCGGCCATGGCGATGTTCTTCGGGACCATCTCGCCGAGCAGCAGATGCAGCGTCACCACAATCGCCAGTGCAATCGCGAATGACACGGTGTTCAGCAGTGCCGGTGAGACGCCGACGAAATCGAACGGCCGTCTCAGCAGGTCGGCGACCGCGGGCTCACCGAGCCGGCCGAGCAGGATCGACGACACCGTGATACCCAGCTGAGCCCCCGCGAACATCAGCGGCAGCTGTTCTCCCGCCCGAATCACGGTGACCGCGCTTGATCGGCCCTGCTCGGCCAAGGCTTCCAGCCGGTCTCGACGCGCCGAGATCAGCGAGAATTCCGCTGCCACGAAAAACGCGTTGGTGGCCACCAACAGAATGGTCGCCAGTACTCCCAGCAGGTCGCCCATCAGGGAACCCGCCCCGTGCTGGACTCACCGCGACCATCCAGTTGGGTCAGCTCGAGCAGGTCGATACGGCGGCCATCCATCCGGATCACCTCGGCCTGCCAGCAGGCCGAGCTTTCCGGTATACCGTCGGGTTCATATCCGCTCAGCTGCACCGTGTCCCCGCTCACCGGGATGCGGCCGAGCTGTTGGAGCACCAACCCGCCGATCGTCTCGTATTCACCCTCCGGCGCGTGATAACCGGTGGCGGTCGCCACCTCGTCGATGCGCAATAGACCTGATACCCGCCAACCGTTGCCGGATGCGATCACATCCGGTGTGGCGTCGTCGTGTTCGTCGCGGACATCGCCGACGATCTCTTCGATCAAATCCTCGACGGTCACCATGCCCGCGGTACCGCCGTACTCGTCGACGACCATGGCGGTCTGCAGGCCGTTGGCGCGGATCTCTCCCATTAGCGCGTCGCCGTCCAGCGTGGAGGGCACCACCGCGACCGGCTGCGCGACGGCGGTCACCAGCGTGTGCTCCCGCTCGGCAGGCGGCACTTCGAAGACTTGTTTGACGTGCACGATGCCGACGGTCTCGTCAAGGTCCCCATCGACGATCGGGAACCGGGAGAAGCCGCTGTCGCTGGCTGTTGCGACCAGGTCCGCGATCGTGTTATCCGTTTGCAGCGCAACGATTTTCGACCGTGGCGTCATCAGCTCCTCGGCGGTGAGCGTGCCGAACTGCAGTGATCGACGTAGTAACGCCGCGGTGGCGGGGTCCAGCGAGCCGCTGCGAGCAGACGTGCGTACCAGCGAAACCAGTTCCTGGGGTGAGCGGGCCGACCGCAGCTCCTGCGCAGGCTCGATGCCTAGCTTGCGCAGGATTCGGTTCGCCGCACCGTTTGTCAGCCGGATCGCGAAGGTCATCACGAAGGAGAACAGCAGCTGCGGGCCGGCGACGACCCGGGCGGTCGGCAATGGCCGGGCCACGGCGAGATTCTTGGGCACCAGTTCGCCGAAAACCATGGACAGCGATGTGACGACCACCAAGGCAACGGACGCGATAACGGCGTCGGCGACCCGGTCGGGCACGCCGAGCGCATCCATGGCCGGGTGCGGCAGCTCCGCCACCAACGGCTCGGTGAGATATCCGGTGACCAGCGTGGTGATCGAGATGCCAAGCTGCGCGCCGGACAGCTGGAAAGACAGCGTGTGGTGGGCGCGGCGCACGTAGCGGTCACGACGACCACCAACACGCGCGTTGGCCTCGACAGTGCTGCGCTCGAGGGTGGTCAATGAGAACTCGGCGGCGGTGAACAGCGCGTTGCCCGCAGTGAGCAGCACGATCGCCAGCAGGCTGAGCAGGGTGACGACGAGGTTCATCGACGCCGCCGCTGATGCGGGTGCGACCGTGCGCGCCGCGATGACCGCTCGGCCCGGAAGCCACCGGCCTCGCCGGGTGCCTGCGGCACGGAGACCCTTTCCCTCGAGTTATCCAATGACTACGTGAGGTTCCTATGGTAACGAAGGCGTAACCGGCGCTGGCCCTGGCTGGAGCGACCACACGTCCCCAACCGGTCTGCAGCTACCAGCCGAACGGCAGCGGATGGCCTTCAGCGAAGCCCGCTGCGGATTGCACGCCGACCACCGCGCGCTGATGCAGCTCGGCGAGCGTCGAAGCACCGATATAGGTGCACGTGCTGCGCACGCCGGACGTGATGTGGTCGATCAGGTCCTCGACACCGCCGCGGTTCGGGTCCAAGCCCATCCGCGAAGTCGAGATGCCTTCCTCGAACAACGCTTTGCGGGCACGATCGAAGGCGCTGTCGGCTCCGGTGCGGGCAACCACGGCGCGTTTGGACGCCATCCCGTAACTCTCTTTGTACGGCTGGTCCTCGCGGTCACGCATCATGTCGCCGGGGGATTCGTAGGTGCCGGCGAACCACGATCCAATCATGACGTTGGACGCGCCGGCCGCCAACGCCAATGCCACGTCCCGCGGGTGGCGGACCCCGCCGTCGGCCCACACATGTGCGCCGAGTTGCCTTGCCGCCGAGGCGCATTCGAGTACGGCGGAGAACTGGGGCCGGCCGACACCGGTCATCATCCGGGTGGTGCACATCGCGCCCGGGCCCACACCGACCTTGACGATGGACGCTCCGGCGCCGATCAGGTCGCGGGTGCCTTCCGCCGACACCACGTTGCCTGCGGCCAGCGGCACACCCAGGTCCAGCGACGAAATCGACTTGATCGCATCCAGCGCCTTCACCTGGTGACCATGTGCGGTGTCAACGACAACCAGGTCGACGCCGGCCTCGGTCAACGCCTGCGCTTTGGCGGCCACGCCACCGTTGATGCCGACCGCGGCGCCGATGCGCAGCCGGCCCGCGGAGTCGGTGGCCGGGGTGTAGATACCCGCGCGGATCGCCCCGGTGCGGGTCAGCACGCCGGCCAGCGTGCCGTCCGGGCCGGTCAGCACCGCGACGTCGACGGGGGCCTGCTCGAGTAGGTCGAATACCTCTCGCGGGTCGGTGCCCACCGGGGCGTTGACGAAGTCGGTGATCGCGATGTCCCGCACTCGCGCGAAACGGTCCACACCGTCGCAGCACGATTCGGTGACCAGCCCGATCGGACGGCCCTCAAGGGCCACCACCGCGGCGCCATGTGCGCGCTTGTGAATCAGCGCGAGCGCATCTGACACCGAATCGTCGGGCGCCAGTATCACCGGGGTATCGACAATCAGGTCACGGCTTTTGACGAAGTCCACCGTGCGCTGCACCGCGGTGATCGGTAGATCTTGCGGCAACACCACAAGTCCGCCGCGGCGGGCCACTGTCTCGGCCATCCGCCGCCCCGCGACGGCGGTCATGTTGGCCACCACCACCGGGATGGTGGTCCCGGAGCCGTCGTGGGTGGCCAAATCGACGTCGAAACGTGACGCCACGTCCGAACGGTTCGGCACGATGAACACGTCGTCGTAGGTCAGGTCGTATGCGGGACGGTGCCCGTCCAGAAACCTCATCGGTGTCGGTGTACCCCTTATGTGGCCCTGCTAGGCCGGCACTTCAGCGCGATCCCCACTCCATAATGTGTGGAACTTCTTGCTCGGGTCCTCGTCGATGCGCCCGTAGGTGTGTGCGCCGAAAAAGTCCCGCAGGCCCTGAGTCAGCGCGGCCGGTAGCCGCTCGGTACGCAGCGCGTCGTAGTAGGACAGTGCCGAGGAGAAGCCCGGGATCGGGATGCCTAGTTGGGTGGCGGCCACCACGACGCGACGCCAGCTGTCGATGGCGGCCTCGATTGCGCTGCGGAAATACGGCGCGACGATCAGGGTCGGCAAGTCGGGGTCGTCGTCGAACGCCTCCTTGATGCGGTTGAGGAATTTCGCCCGGATGATGCAGCCACCCCGCCAGATGGTGGCCAGGTCGCCGGGCGTAATGCCCCAGTTGTACTCGACGCTGCCGGCCTGGATCTGGTTGAAGCCCTGGGCGTAGGCGATGATCTTCGACGCGTAGAGAGCCTGACGGACATCTTCGATGAATTGCTTTGCATCGCTTGGCTTTTCGCCCAGGTGACCGGACGCCAGGCCGGTCGTGGCCTTACGCTGGGTCACCGATCCCGACAGCGCGCGGGCGAACACCGCCTCGGCGATACCCGTCACCGGCACCCCGAGATCCAGCGCCGACTTCACCGTCCAACGGCCGGTGCCCTTTTGCTCGGCTTCGTCGAGGATGACGTCGACCAGCGGCTTGCCGGTCTTGGCGTCTTTTTGCCGCAGCACCTCCGCGGTGATCTCGATCAGGTAGCTGTCCAGGTCGCCCTTGTTCCACTCGGCGAACACGTCGGCGATCTCGTCGGCGGTCTTGCCGAGCCCGTCGCGCAGCAGCTGATAGGCCTCGCCGATCAGCTGCATGTCGGAGTACTCGATGCCGTTGTGCACCATCTTGACGAAGTGTCCGGATCCGTCGGGACCGATGTGGGTGCCGCACGGCACGCCGTCGACGTGCGCGGAGATCTCCTCGAGCAGCGGGCCCAACGATTTGTACGACTCGGCGGGGCCGCCCGGCATGATCGACGGTCCGTTCAGCGCACCCTCCTCGCCGCCGGAGATGCCGGCGCCGACGAAGTGCAGACCACGCTCGCGCATTGCCTTCTCACGGCGGATGGTGTCGGTGTAGAGCGCGTTGCCGCCGTCGATGATGATGTCGCCTTGCTCCATGGCGTCGGCAAGCTGCTCGATGACCGCGTCGGTCGGATCACCGGCCTTGACCATGATCAGCACCCGACGCGGCTTCTCCAGCGCTTCGAGGAATTCTTCGATGGTCTCCGACCGGACGAACTTGCCCTCGTCACCGTGCTCTTTGAGTAGTGCATCGGTCTTGGCGACGGACCGGTTGTGCAACGCCACGGTGTAGCCGCGGTGGGCGAAATTGCGGGCGAGGTTCGACCCCATCACAGCCAAGCCGGTGACTCCGATTTGCGCAGTGCCGGCAGTACTGTTCGATTCCGACGAGCTCATGTATTCGCCTCTCAGGGTCGTGACTTTGGGTATCCAAAGTATCGCCAATGCACCGGGGTTGCCGCAGCCCCAGGTTAGGCGGCGGTGAACAACCGTTGCAGTTCAGTAAGCCACGGGATGGCCAGCGCGACGGTCGGCACCACCAGTATCGCCGCCGCGGCAAGGTAGGCGGCCGTCGACAACATCAGGCTGTTGCCACTGCCGGAAAGCCGGCGCACCCGCAGCAGCGTGTGGGCACCACCGGCCCCCAACGCACCCAAGGGCGTCCGACCCGACGCACAGGTCACCAGGGCGCGGGCCAGGGGAGCGCGGCCGGCCACGCGGACTGCGGCATCGTCGGCCAGCAGTTCGACCAGCAGCTGCACCGCGTCCAAAGCGCTTGCGCTGCGGACGAACCGGGGAAATGCGGCGTGTGCAGCGGTGAACGCCTCAAGGACGAGATCGTGACGGGCGCGCAGATGGGCACGCTCGTGGCCCAGGATCGCGGCAATCTCGGTCTCGGTGAGAGAGTCCAGCGTGCCCTCGCTGACCACCACTCGGCTGCGGACGCCGGGCAGACAGTAGGCCAGTGGCTGCGCTACTTCCAGGACGCGCAGGTCACACCCCCGGGCGCAGGCCTGCGTCGCGGAGACCGCATCGGGCGCCACACCGAGCAGGTCGACGAGCATGCGGTGATGGGCCCGCCGCCGGCGCGTGACGATGGCCACCCGGATCACGGCCATGGCCAGCCGGGCACCGATCAGCACCGTGAGCGCGAAAACCGCGACATCCAGGGTCCACAGCGGCCAGCCGAGTCGGCCGATGTCAGCAACAGGGGTGGCGGTTGGCCGCCCGTCCTGGCCGGGGACAAACAGCCGGCTGGCGATCGCTATCCCGGCGCTGAACGCTGAGAGCACCGCGGCCACGGCGACGGCCTGCCAGAGCACCATTGCTGCGCGCGGGGCACGCAACGGCCACTTCGCTCGCGCCAGCAGGGCCGGGACCGGGCCGACCAGCAGCACCGCAAGGACGGTGAAGGCCAGCCCGGACACGGTGCCAGTCTCCCTCAGTCCTCGGGTAGAGCGCCAGCCGACGGCACGTTGCGATGACTGGACTCCAGTTCATCGAGTGCCCGCCGAAGCGCCTCGGCCTCGTCAGCACCAACCCGTTCGACAAAATGCACCAGGGCCGCCTGCCGGCTTCCGGAGTCTGCGGCCTGATCCAGCGCGTCGACCATCAGGCCGGCGACCAGCTCGTCGCGGCCGTGCACAGGTACGTACCGATGCGCGCGGTCGTCGCGGATTTGCGAGACCAAGTTCTTTTTGGCCAGCCGTTGCAGTACGGTCATCACCGTCGTATAGGCGAGATCGCGTCGCTGGGACAGTGCTTCGTGCACCTGACGGACGGTTTGAGGTTGGGGAGCGGACCACAAATGGTCCATTACTGCACGTTCGAGATCCCCCAGACGCGTCAGCTTAGGCATATTCGTTCCATCTCCTATGCAATTAGACCAGCGTACTCCGGCTTACTACCGACGGTCGTAACGCCTATGACGAGTAACGGTCTGATGCGGTAGTAAGTCCCGCGGCGCCGGTCCCGCCGGTGTGAGGGCCCTCACAGTGTTCCGCTCCATTCTATGGTTAGGCTTACCTCACAAAAGGAGGTACCCGTGACGATTCTGATCGACGACCCGCTCATCGCGGCCATGGCGATTGAGCGCATGTTGCCGCTCCACGAGTCCAGCCGACGGCTTCGCGAGCTGTATCCGCAATGCCCACGGGTCTACGGTGTCGCGGTGCTGGCCGATGTGTCCGTACGTCGGTGGTGGCCATTGGAGTCGGCGCTGCGCACCGATCGCCTGCGCGCGATGTTCGACGCGGCCGCTTTGGACATGGACCGTCGCAGCGCCGCGCGGCAGTTGGCGGCGACATTGGTCCACACCGTGATCGGGCGGGTCGTCGCGCTGGTGGTGCTGGAGGCACGGGCATGGGACACCGGCCTGGAGAACCTGTGGGTGCATGTCGACTCCGATGGCGTCATCGACTGGGCCGGAGTGGTTGACCCGACGGTGCGTGTGCTGCCCGACGACCCCTACGTCGCGGACGACGACGGCGATTGCCTCCGCGACGGGGTGGTCCGGCTGCCGAGTGAGGCAGCGTTGACCACCTGGGTCGCACACCGCTGTCACTGCACCCTGGAACCGTTGTTCGCCAAACTGCATGCGGTCAGCGGCGGCGCGATGTCGGTAGCGACGATGTGGCACATCGTCGGCTCGATGGTGGTAGCGGGCGCGACCCAGGTGCCGCAGTTGGCCGGCACCGACGAGCTGACCGCGATGCGTCGCGGTCAGGCGGTGCTCGACGCGCTGGTGGGCTTCGGCCTGCCGGTGCGCGGCCCGTCAGCGCCCCGCCCGCGAACGCGGACCCCTTGCGAAATTAGGACAGCCTTGCCTATGCTGCTTGCATCGAGCGATAGATGACCGTGACGGCGTCCTGAGGGCTGCAGTGACCCCCGGTCTACTCGATCGGCGAGCCCCGTGCCCGGTGCACGGGGCCCGCCTGTATTTAGGGTCAAGCCCGGGATGCGACGGATCGGCCGACGGATGGTGTAGACACAAGTCGTGCAGCCATTGCCAGACTCAGCCGTCCCGCCGGGTTTCGAGACGCCGTTCAACGACGAGATCGGGCTGGTATTCACCGAACTCACCCCGGACGGCGCGCGGGCACATCTCGAGGTCCAGCCCAAGCTGCTGCAGCCGATGGGCATCGTGCACGGCGGTGTCTACTGCTCGATGATCGAGAGCATGGCCAGCGTGGCCGCCTACACCTGGCTCAACGCGAACGGCGGCGGCGGCGCCGTCGTCGGCGTCAATAACAACACCGACTTTCTGCGTGCGATCGGCAGCGGCACGGTATACGGCACCGCGACGCCGGTGCACCGCGGCCGCCGCCAGCAACTGTGGCTCGTCACCGTCGCCGACTCCGACGACCGAGTCGTAGCCCGCGGTCAGGTGCGGCTGCAGAACCTGGAAGAAGCCCCGGCGGGGCCTAGCTAGCTTTCGCCGCCTCGCCCGCGTGTGCCTCGGCAGCCATTACTGCAAGCTGCTCGAGGCGGGTGCGGGCAAACGCCTGCTGCTCGGTGATGGTCAGCTGGCCCCGGCGAGTGCTCAAAAACGTCACCGTCCAGGACAACAGCGTGCTGAGTTTAGTCTTGAACCCGACGAGGTAGACCAAGTGCAGCACCAGCCACGCCAACCAGGCGATGAAGCCGCTGAATTCCAGCGGACCGATCTTGGCCACCGCGGAGAATCGGGAGACCGTGGCCATCGAACCCTTGTCGAAGTACTGGAACGGCTCCCGCTCGGCCGGATCGGCGCCTGCGAGTTCGGCTTTGATCGTGGTTGCCGCGTACTTGGCTCCCTGGATCGCACCCTGCGCCACCCCGGGCACACCGTCGACGGCGGCCATGTCACCGATTACGAACACATTCGGGTGGCCGGGCAACGATAGGTCCGGCAACACCTTGACCCGGCCCGCTCGGTCGAGTTCGACCGCCGATTGGCGGGCCAGATCCCGGCCCAACGAGCTGGCCGAGACCCCGGCCGACCACACCTTGCAAGCGGATTCAATGTGGCGCGTGGTTCCGTCGGGGTCTTTGACCGTAACGCCGTTGCGGTCCACGTCGATGACCATCGCGTCCAGCTGAATGTTCACGCCCATCTTCTCCAGCCGCGCGGCCGCCCTCGTACCAAGCTTGTCGCCAAACGGCGGCAGGACGGCGGGGGCGGCGTCGAGCAGGATGACCCGTGCCTTAGTGGAGTCGATGTGCCGGAAGGCGCCCTTCAAGGTGTAGTCGGCCAGTTCTGCGATCTGACCGGCCATCTCGACGCCGGTGGGACCGGCACCGACGACGGTGAACGTCAGCAGCTTCTTGCGCCGCTCGGGGTCGCTAGACCGTTCGGCTGCCTCGAACGCGCTCAATATGCGTCCCCGCAGCTCCAGTGCGTCGTCGATGGACTTCATGCCGGGGGCGAATTCGGCGAACTGATCATTGCCGAAGTAGGACTGGCCGGCCCCGGCGGCGACCACCAGGCTGTCGTAGGGGGTTTCGTAGCTGTGACCCAAGAGGTCCGACACAACAACCCTGCGAGCCAGATCAATATGCGTGACGTCGCCAAGCAGCACCTGGACGTTGCGCTGCCTGCGCAGGATTACGCGGGTAGTCGGGGCGATCTCGCCTTCGGAGATGATGCCGGTCGCAACCTGGTACAGCAGCGGCTGAAACAGGTGATGGGTGGTACGGGCTATCAACTTGATGTCGACATCGGCCCTTTTGAGCTTCTTGACCGCGTTCAGCCCGCCGAATCCCGATCCGATGACCACGACCCGGTGTCGACGATTGGTCGCGGTGTTTTCGGGTTGGGCGCTCATGGTTTGGTTGCTCCTCGGCGGCGTCTGCGTTCACTACTACGTTAGTCACGCGGACCTGCCATTATCGAGTTCGAACCCTGTGATCAGCCCCACCCGCGCCGTCGAACGTGACGTGCCTCGCCGGGCTGGTCAGAGACCAACCAGCGGCCGCAGCGCCTCAGCGGCCGCAGTGACCACACCGGGCGTGTAAAAGGGCATGTTGATGATCACGCCGTCGATTCCGGCGTCCAACACCTTGGCCTGCACCTGTTCGGCGACGTAGTCGGCGCTGCCCATCAGCATGCGCTGGCTCGCCTCCGCCGGGATCTGGTCCTGCTTGGCGTTTTCGTCAAGCAGGACGGTCAGCAGGATGCTGGTCTCCAGCGTTGCGGGGTCGCGGCCGATCTCCTCGCAGCGCTCCCGCACAACTTTGACCTTGCCCGGCAGTTGGTCGAATCCGGCCATCACGTTGAGGTGGTCGAAGTGCCGAGCGGCCAGCGGGATTGTCTTCTTCTCGCCGCTGCCGCCGATCATCAGCGGAACGTGATCGCGGTAGCGCGGGTTGGCCAGCGCATTTTCGGCGCGGTACCACTTGCCGGAAAAGGTCGGTCGCTCGCCTTTGATCATCGGCAGGATGATCTCCAGTGCCTCGTCAAGCCGGTCGAACCGATCGGTGAAGGTGCCGAATTCGTAGCCCAGCTGGTCGTGTTCGAGCTCGAACCAGCCCGTGCCGATGCCCAGAATCGCCCGGCCCGCGCTGACCACGTCGAGGGTGGTGATGACCTTGGCCAGCAGGGTTGGGTTGCGGTAGGTGTTACCAGTCACCAGCGTGCCCAACTGCACCCGCTCGGTGGCGGTGGCCAGCGCGCCGAGGGCAGTGTAGGCCTCGAGCATCGGCTGGTCGGGAGAGCCCAGCATGGGCAGTTGGTAGAAGTGGTCCATCACGAAAACCGCGTCGAATCCGGCAGATTCGGCTTCGCGAGCTTGCGCGAGGACGGTCGGGAAGAGCTGCTCGACGCCAGTGCCGTAAGAAAAGTTCGGAATTTGCAAGCCAAGTCGGATAGTCACTCGATCTACCCTAATGACCGTCCGCCGGCGGCGGAGATCCCCAAGTGAATTGTTCGCCCTGGGCGAATCGCCAGGCTTGGCGAATTGCCCGGCTCTCATCGCGCCGTTGCCCGGCGCGCATCGTCGCCAGGCTAGGCGAATTGCGTCAGCGCACCATGGCTGACGTGCAGCAGCTGCCCGGTGATATGGCGGGCAGCGGGACTGGTGAGGAACAGCGCCAACCGCGTCACCTCGTCGGCAACCGCGGGCGGCGTGCTGGACAGCCCGTCGTAGCCCGGCTGCGTGCCGCGCCCGGCAGCGACCGCGTTGACGGTGATACCGCGGGTGCCGAAGACCGCAGCCTGGCCGGCGACCCAGTTCGACAGCGCGGCTTTGACCGCGGCCTCAGCGCTACCTGAGCGCGGATTCTCCGGCACGACGCTGATGACCGAACCACCAGAGCGCAGGTGATCACCCACGGTCTGGACGGTCAGTACCGCCGATAACACGGTGGCGTCCAGCGAGTTTCGCCACGCGGCGGCCAGATCCGGCAGCGAGTACGCGCGTGGGTCACCGGGGTTCCAGCGCGGCGCGGGGATGTTGACGATGGTGTCCAGGTGATGCGGGAACAGCCCGTGGACCTCTGTGAGGCTGGCGGGGTCGGTGTTGTCGCAGACGATTGCGTCCGCCTCGAGCTCCTTGGCGGCCACTTCGAGATCGTCTCGACGTGCCCCGGCCAGGGTGATCGTGTGGCCGGCGTCGCGGAACCCTTCAGCAACAGCACGCCCCAGTTCGGTATCGCCCCCGGTGACCAGCACCTCCACCGCCATGACCTCCTCGTATTCAACACTGAACCTAGGTGACGGCCACCCACAGGCACCTGCGGCTTCCACCTGGAGCAACGGCCATCCGATGCTTCGATGGTGGCATACCGCAACGCCGGTCCCTGGGATTTCAGGGTGTGTATGGCGTCAAATCTTGGTACATGTTACTGGACGGTAGCTAAAGATGAAACTCTGAATCCGGCACGATGCGGTCACCGTTTGGACAACGGTTGGCACCATGCCACTACGGCTGAGAAACTGAGAGGGTGCTCCCACGGCGGCAGGGCCTGCTCAAGCACCGGGCCCGGATTTGGGTCACTTCCGGGGTCATGTCGCTCGTGCTGGTGACAAATCTGTCTGCGTGTGACCCGAAGACACCGTCGGCGTCACACCCATCGTCGCCGGGCCAGTCGATTGTGGTGTTCGCCGCCGCGCCGCTGAAGGCGACGTTCACCCTGCTCGCCGGAAAGTTCCAGGCCGACAATCCCGGCGCCAGCGTGAATTTCGACTTCGCGGGCTCCTCGGAACTGGCGACTCAGTTGACCTCGGGCGCCACCGCCGACATTTTCGCCTCGACTGACAGCGCGCAAATGGACACGGTGGCCAAGGCAGGCTTGACGGAGACCGATCCGGTTAATTTCGCGTCCGACACATTGGTGATCGTTACGCCGCCGGGCGACCCCAAGCAGATCCACTCCTTCGCCGATCTCGGCAAACCCGGGCTCAACGTTGTGGTGTGCGGGGAGCCTGCGCCCTGCGGGGCGGCGACCCAGCGCATCGAGGACAACACCGGGGTGCACCTCAACCCGGTGAGCGAAGAACCGGCCGTTTCCGATGTCCTGACCAAGGTCACCAACGGCGAGGCTGACGCCGGGCTGGTCTATGTCACCGACGCACGCAATGCCGGCAACAAAGTGACCACGGTCGAGTTCGCCGAGTCAGCCGGTGCAGCCAACGTATATCCCATCGCCGTCCTCAAGCATGCGTCTCAGCCCGCGCTCGCGCAGAAGTTCATCGACGTGGTGACCGGGGCGACGGGCCAAAAGGTGCTCAACCAGGCCGGTTTCGGCGGGCCCTGACGCGGTGACGCGCCCGGCGGCGATCGGGATGGCGCTCCCTCGCCGCAGCCACGACCGGTCGCCGCCTCGGCCCCGCTGATCTGCGCTGCTGCGTCGTGTCGCGCGCTGGTAATCGACGGCAAATCAATAACATAGTCAGCACAACGACCTTGCCCCACGGCTGTAACACGGTAGGTTTTTGCTCATGGACGAGGTGGACGCACACTCGACACGGCCCAAAAGCCGCTGGACGACGCTGGCGGTCGCCGCGATAAGCGGCGCCGGAGCCATCGCGCTCGCGTTGCCAGCGACCACAGCGAGCGCCGACCCGGTACCCCCGCCGGGAACCACCACGGCGGCGCCGCCACCGCCCAACGGCCCAGCAGATGCGGCACCCGGCCCGGCCGGTCCTCCTGCGGCACCTCCGCCCGCCGACCCGGTCGCAGCGCCACCCGGATCCGGTCCCAACGCACCCGCGCCGCCGGCGACCGACCCGAACGCGCCCCAACCTGGGCGCATCGACAACCCGGTCGGCGGATTCAGCTACTTCATTCCGGCCAGCTGGGTGGAATCGGACGCCACCCACCTCGACTACGGCTCGGCACTGCTCAGCAAGGAGACCGGGCCGCCCGCCCCGGGCCAGCCCCCACCGGTTGCCAACGACACCCGTGTCGTGCTCGGCAAGTTGGACCAGAAGCTGTACGCCAGCGCTGAACCCGACAACACCAAGGCCGCGACGCGGCTGGCGTCCGACATGGGCGAGTTCTTCATGCCGTATCCCGGCACCCGGATCAACCAAGCGACCGCTTCGCTGAACGCCACCGGCATGCCGGGCGGTGCGTCGTACTACGAAGTCAAATTCAGCGACGCCACCAAGCCCAACGGCCAGATCTGGGCGGGAGTGATCGGGCCGTCCGGGCCGAACGCACCGCAGGGATCGGCGAACCAGCGCTGGTTCGTGGTGTGGCTGGGCACTGCGAACGATCCGGTAGACGTTAACGGGGCGAAGGCTCTGGCCGAGTCGGTTCGCCCGCTGGCGCCGCCGCCGGCTCCGGCCCCCGCCCCGGCAGCTCCCGCTCCGGCCCCGAACGCGCCGGCTCCCAACGCGCCGGCCCCCAACGCTCCGGCTCCGGCTCCGGCTCCGGCCCCGAATGCGCCTGCGCCAGCGCCGTCACCTGCGCCACCGCCGTCAGCTGGACAGCCCGCCGGCGGTAACGCCCCGGCGGCGGGTCCGGGCGCGGTATCGACCTGACCGGACGGTAATTCATCGCACGCTGGGCGCAGTTAAGCCGAATGTGCCCAATCGAGCACCCCGACTCGTTAGGCTGAAGTCGTATACCAAATCACGGTCCAGCAGCGGGCGTGGCCAGCGACAGCAAGGAGTTCCGGATGGATGTCATGGCAGCTACGCAGTCCCTCGCATTGTCCACGCCGACCGCCGTCAGCTGGTTCGCGTACATCATCATCGGCGGCATCGCCGGCTGGGCCGGCAGCAAGATCGTCAGAGGCGGCGGCTCGGGCATTCTGTTCGACATCGTCGTCGGCGTAATTGGCGGTTATGTCGGCGGAGCGCTTCTCGGTTGGCTCGGCGTCGATGTTGAACACGGGCACCGGTGGTTTACGTTCTTCACCGCGTTGCTCGGGGCGATCATTCTGCTATTTGTCGTGCGGTTGGTCCGAGGCGTTGCCAGACGCTAACCTGCTGCGGCCGTAGCGTTAACGGCATGCTGTATCGATGACCCGGGCGACGACCACCACGACGATGAGCGCGTGGCGGGTGCGTCGGCCCGGTCCGATCGACACCGATCCGCTGGAACGGGTCAACACGCAGGTGCCCCGCCCCGGGCTGTCCGAACTGCTGGTCGCCGTGCGGGCATGCGGTGTGTGCCGCACCGACCTGCACGTCACTGAGGGCGACCTTCCGGTGCACCGGGAGCATGTGACGCCCGGACACGAGGTGGTCGGGGAAGTTGTCCAGGTCGGCGCCGACGCCGGCGGCGAGTTCAGCGTCGGTGACCGGGTCGGGATCGCCTGGCTGCGGCACACCTGCGGAGTCTGCAAGTACTGCCGACGCGGCGACGAGAACCTGTGCCCGAAATCCCGCTACACCGGTTGGGACGCCGACGGCGGCTACGCCGAATTCGCTACCGTCCCTGCGGCTTTCGCGCACCATCTGCCAGGCGGCTACAGCGACAGCGAACTCGCACCGCTGCTGTGCGCCGGCATCATCGGCTACCGGTCGCTGCTGCGCGCCGCACTACCGCCCGCCGGCCGGCTGGGCCTGTACGGGTTCGGCGGCAGCGCCCACATCACCGCACAGGTCGCGCTGGCCCAGGGTGCCGAAGTGCACGTGATGACGCGCGGCGCCGCCGCCCGAGAACTGGCGCTCGAGCTGGGCGCGGCGTCGGCCCAAGGCGCCGCGGACCCGCCACCGGTGCGCCTGGACGCCGCGATCCTGTTCGCCCCGGTCGGCGATCTGGTGCTGCCCGCGTTAGAGGCGCTGGACCGCGGCGGCACGTTGGCGGTCGCCGGAATCCACCTGAGCGACATTCCTGTGCTCAACTACCAGCGTCACCTTTTCCAGGAGCGCCAGCTGCGCTCGGTGACGTCGAACACCCGCGCCGACGCGCGGGCCTTTCTTGACTTCGCAGCCGAGCATCACATCAAGGTGACCACGCCGGAATACCCGCTAAGTCAAGCTGATCGGGCGCTTTCTGATCTCAGCGCCGGCCGCATCGCCGGCGCTGCCGTGCTGCTGGTGTGAAGACCGCTCAGCTGGACAGGTGCCAGACCAGCGCGGCGGCCAAGGCGCCCAACCCATTCAGCGACCAATGCAGGGCGATCGGCGCGATCAGGCTGCCGCTACGTCGGCGCAGCCAGCTGAACACAAACCCGGCCACCGCGGTCGCGATCACCGCCAACGTCACACCGGCCAGCATGCCCACGACTCCGCCGCCGAACAGCCGGGTGAAGCCGACGTTGCTGCTCGTCAGCCCCAACGACGTCGCGATATGCCAGAGACCGAACATCAGCGAACCCGCCAGCGCGACACCCCGGAACCCCCAGGCCCGGTTCAGTGCGCCGTGCAGCACACCGCGAAAGGCCAGCTCCTCCGGGATTACGGTTTGCAACGGAATGATGATCATCGAGGCAACGAGTGCGCCCGAGATCGTCGCGTAGTGGTTGTTCATGAACATCGGCCGGGTCAGCGGCAACAGCACGCCGACCGCGATCACCGTCACCACCAGCGCCATCGCGGCGAGCGCGTAGGCAACACCGGATTTCCAATGGTCACGGCCCAGCCCGAGCTCGGCCCAGCCCAGACCGTTGAACCGCAACAACGCCACCAGCCCGACCGCCGCTGCCGGTACCGTCGCAACACTCGCCCACGGCGTGGTGAAGTGCGCGACGAGGTTGGTGAGCACCAGCACCACGATGACGACGGCGACATCAACCTGGATCCGGAACCGGTGCAGCGCCGAAAGCTGCGACACCACTGGATGGGTGTCCACGGCAACGGTCGCGTCAAGCATTCGGCAAGTTTACCCGCGCACCGCTGGCGACCCGCTTACCTCAACGCTTAGCCGTTGTTCGGCGTAACCCGGCGGCGCGCATAGTCCTTGAGCTCTGCTGGGAGCGCATCTGCCACCAAAAGCTGGGGAAGCAATTCTGGTTCAGACATTCGGGCGCGAAAGACCAACCCGATGGTCACGTCGTGATCGGGGCGGTAATCGATTGCGATCGCGTCGCCCGCGCGCACCATTCCGGGCGAGGTCACCCGGAAGTAGGCACCGGGTTTCCCCGCCTGGACAAAGGTTTTGATCCAGTGGTTCAAATGCAGGAATGCCTGGAACGTCCGGCACGGCGTCCGGGGCGCGGAGACTTCCAGCACTAATCCGTCGGTGCCGATGCGCCAGCGTTCACCGATCCGCGCCCCAGTGACATCGATGCCCGAGGTGGTCAGGTTCTCGCCGAAGTTGCCGTTGACGAGTGTGCGCTGAAGTCGAACCTCCCACTCGTCGAGGTCTTCTCGCGCGTAGGCGTAGACCGCCTGGTCGTCGCCGCCGTGGAATTTCTGGTTGCCGATGGTGTCGCCGACCAGTCCGCTGCCGACACCACCATCCATTGGTCCCGGTGCCCGCACCACCACCGCCTCGGTTGCCGGCACTTTGTCGATGCCTGTCAGCTTCGACTGGGCGCGTGGATCAGGATTCGTTCGGACACGAGCCAGGTTGACCGACAAAACAGTCGCCACCCGCCCCAGCGTAGCGCCAGCTCAGCTCTACCCACGCTCACTCGACTCCCAGGCCCAGCCGGCGATCTTCGGGTCGTCCTCACCGTGCTCGCGGGTGTAACGGCGCGCGGCCAACCGGGCATCCGCCATCCGCTGACGCAGCAGCGCGGCTGGTCCGGCCAGCCCGTCGACCCGGTCGATGACATCCATCACCAGGTGGAAGCGGTCCAGGTCGTTGAGCATCACCATATCGAACGGCGTCGTCGTGGTCCCGCGCTCCTTGAACCCGCGCACATGGAGTGATGGTGAACGGCACGGCTATAGGGGAGCCGGTGGATCAGCCACGGATAACCGTGGTAGGCGAAGATGACCGGCTTGTCGATGGTGAACAACGCATCGAATTCGTTGTCGGGCAAGCCATGCGGATGCTCAGTGGCCGGCTGCAGCCGCATGATGTCGACGACGTTGATCACCCGCACCTGCAGCCCGGGCAGTTCACGCCGCAAGATATCGGCGGCAGCCAGCGTCTCTAGCGTCGGAACGTCGCCGGCGCAGGCCAGCACCACGTCGGGCTCGCCGGTCGCGGTGCTCGCCCACTGCCAGATGCCCAGGCCGCGGGTGCAGTGGTCGATAGCGGACTCCATGTCGAGATAGGCCAGCGCCGGCTGTTTACCGGCGACGATGACGTTGACGTAGTTGCGGCTGCGCAGGCAGTGGTCGGCCACTGACAGCAGCGTGTTGCCGTCCGGCGGCAGGTACACCCGCACCACCTCGGCGCGTTTGTTGGCGACCAGGTCGATGAACCCGGGATCCTGATGCGTTGCGCCGTTGTGGTCTTGGCGCCACACGTGGGAGCTGAGCAGGTAATTCAGCGACCCGATCGGCTGCCGCCACGGCAGTTCGCGGCTGGTGGACAGCCATTTCGCGTGCTGATTGAACATCGAGTCGACGATGTGCACGAACGCCTCGTAGCAGTTGAACAGCCCATGCCGGCCGGTTAGCAGATAGCCCTCCAGCCAGCCTTGGCAAAGGTGCTCGGAGAGCACCTCCATCACCCGGCCGTCCGGGGAGAGGTGGTCGTCATCGGGCATGGTTTCCGACAGCCACACCTTGCCGGTCGACTCGTAGACCGCGTCCAAGCGGTTGGACGCGGTCTCGTCGGGGCCCATCAGCCGGAACCGGCCGCGGTTGCGGGCGATCACGTCCCGCAGGAATGTGCCCAGCACCCGGGTGGCCTCGTGGGTCGTCGCGCCGGGCTGCGAGACCGTGACGGCGTAATCGCGAAAGTCGGGCAAGTCCAGGTCATGCAGCAGCAGGCCGCCGTTGGCGTGCGGGTTAGCGCTCATCCGGCGATCGCCGCCGGGCGCCAGGGCCCGCAGGTCCGCTCGCAGCCTGCCGGTGTCGTCGAACAACTCCTCGGGTTGGTAACTGCGCAGCCACTCTTCGAGTTGTGTGCGGTGGGTGGGGTTGTCCCGGGTCTCGGCGAGTGGGACCTGGTTGTGCCCGCCAGGTGCCCTCCACCTGCTTGCCGTCAACCTTTTGCGGGCCGGTCCATCCCTTGGGGGTGCGCAGCACGATCATCGGCCACACCGGCCGTTCGGTCTTCCCGCCGCCGCGGGCATCCCGCTGAATCGCGGCGATCTCATCGAAGGCCTCGTCGAGAGCGGCGGCCAGCTGCTGATGCACGTTGGCGGGATCGTCCCCGGCGACGGTGATGGGCCGGTAGCCGTAGCCACGCAGCAGCGACTCCAGCTCGTTGGTCGGGATGCGGGCCAACACGGTCGGGTTGGCGATCTTGTAGCCATTGAGATGCAGGATGGCCAGCACCGCGCCGTCGCTGACCGGGTTAAGGAACTTGTTGGAGTGCCAGCTGGCGGCCAGCGGCCCGGTTTCGGCCTCGCCGTCGCCGACGACACAGGCGACCACCAGGTCGGGATTGTCGAACGCCGCGCCGTAGGCGTGCACCAGGGCGTACCCGAGCTCGCCCCCTTCATGGATCGAGCCCGGCGTCTGGGCAGCCACGTGGCTGGGGATACCGCCAGGAAATGAGAACTGCCGGAACAGCTTCCGCAATCCATCGGTGTCTTCTTCGATACCGGTGTACACCTCGCTGTAGGTGCCCTCCAGGTAGGCGTTGGCGACCAGCCCGGGGCCGCCGTGACCGGGTCCGGTGACAAAGACGACGTTGGCATCGCGGTTGCGGATAACCCGGTTCAGATGCGCGTACAGCAGATTCAGCCCCGGGGTGGTGCCCCAGTGCCCCAGCAGCCGCGGTTTGATGTGCTCAGGCGCCAGCGGTCTCGCAGGAGTGGATTGTCCAGCAGATAGATCTGGCCGACCGACAGGTAGTTGGCCGCGCGCCAGTAGGCGTGGATCCCGGCAAGTTCGTCATCGGAAAGCTTCGCAGGCGCGACGGTTTCTGAGCTCATCCTCCCGATTGTCCGCAAACTCGGTGAACAGCACACCACCACAGGTAGGCGGATGGGGGATAGGCCGCCCACTACGCTGGCCGACGTGGACGTGGTCGACAGCGGAGGGCTACTAGCATCACTGCGGGTCCTCGACCTGTCCGGCGACGACGGCGACGCGGTCACCCGCCTGCTCGCGGACTTGGGCGCCGACGTGTTGAAGGTGGAACCGCCGGGCGGCAGCCCGTCGCGCACCCGGCCGCCGACGCTGCGCGGCACCAGCCTGCGGTTCGTGCTGCACAACGCCAACAAGCGCAGCACGGTGCTCGACCCGTCCCAGCCGAACGACCGAACCCGGTTGGTCGAGCTTGCCGGTAGCGCCGACATCGTCGTCGACAGCGGGAATCCCGGTCAGGCCGCAGCCTACGGAACGTCGTGCGCCGACCTGGCCGATCGGTATCCGCAGCTGGTAGCCCTGTCAGTCACCGACTTCGGCGCAACCGGACCGCGGTCGTCATGGCGGGCAACCGATCCGGTGCTCTATGCGCTTTCTGGGGCGTTGTCCCGGTCGGGTCCCACTACCGGAACACCTGTGTTACCGCCGGAGGGTATCGCGTCGGCCACCGCCGCTGTTCAAGCCGCATGGGCCACGCTGGTCGCGTACTACAACCGGTTACGTTGTGGCACAGGTGATTACATCGACTTCGCACGATTCGACGGTGTTGTGATGGCGCTCGACCCGACGTTCGGGGCACACGGGCAGGCCGCCGCAGGAATCCGCCGACCAGATCGGTGGCGCGGACGCCCGAAAAATCAGGACGCCTACCCGATCTATGCGTGCAAAGACGGCCACGTACGAATCTGTGTGATGTCGCCGCGACAGTGGCGCGGGCTGCGCCGCTGGATAGGGGAGCCGGAGGAATTCCAGGACCCCAAGTATGACGTGATCGCTGCGCGCTTCGCCGCCTGGCCGCAGATCGGCAAGCTGGTCCAGCGATTGTTCGCCGGACAGACGATGAAAGAGCTGGTATCCGCCGGGCAGGCGCACGGCGTGCCGATCGCCGCCGTGCTATCTCCGGCGCAAATCTTGGCGTCGGATCATTTTCAGGCGGTGGGTGCCATCGCCGACGCCGAACTCGTCCCCGGGGTGCATGCACGCGTCCCGGTCGGCTATTTCGCCGTCGACGGCCGGCACAGCGGTATCCGCGCACCCACTCCGCCCGCCGGCCGCGACGAAGCCCGGTGGCTCGCCGGCCCGGCAGCCACCATCTCACCGCGAAATGTCAGCCGTCCGTTCGACGGGCTGCGGATCATCGACCTCGGCGTCATCGTCGCCGGCGGCGAACTCAGCCGCCTCTACGGCGATCTGGGCGCCGAGGTCATCAAGGTCGAGAGTGCGGCCTATCCCGACGGATTGCGACAGACACGGGTCGGCGAAGCCATGACCGAGTCGTTCGCCTGGACACATCGCAACAATCTGGCGTTCGGCGTGGACCTCCGCAGCGCGCAGGGCAAACAGATCTTCAGCCGTCTGGTCGCCGAGGCCGACGCGGTATTCGCCAACTTCAAGCCGGGAACCCTTGCTGCCCTCGACTTTCCGTACGAGACGCTGCACGCCCTGAACCGCCGGGTGGTGCTCGCGGAAAGCAGCGCCTTCGGCGACACCGGACCGTGGAGCGAGCGGATGGGTTACGGACCGCTGGTGCGCGCCACCGCGGGTGTCAGCAAGCTCTGGACATCCCACGACGATCAAGACGCTCAACCGGATCAGCCGGGCCAGCCCGCCAGCGGCTCCCGGCACCGGTTCTACGACGCGACCACGATCTTTCCCGACCATGTAGTCGGGCGCATCACCGCGATCGGTGCGCTGGCCGCGCTGATCCACAGCGAGCGGACCGGCGAGGGCGCCCGGGTCCATGTCTCCCAAACCGAGGCCGTCGTCAACCAACTCGACGCCCGGTATGTCACCGACGCCGTACGGGCGGCCGGCCACGCCGATTTGCGGGACGACACCGGCGTGCACGACGTCTACCCGTGCGCAGGCGATGACGAATGGTGCGTCATCTCGATCCGCACCGACGCCGATTGGCGATCGGCGACAGCGGTTTTCGGGTTGCCCGAACTGGCTGATGATGAGCGGTTCGCGACTGGCGCGGCGAGGATTGCTCACCGGCACGAGTTGCTGGCGCTGGTGTCGGCGTGGACCCGCACCCGATCACCGTTGCAGGTCGCCGAGGCTCTGCAATCGGCCGGCATTCCAGCCGGCCAGATGAACCGTCCGCCCGATGTCCTCGAAGACCCACAGCTGCGTGCGCGAAAGCTGTTCACCGACATCACGCATCCACTGTTCGATCATCCGCTGCCGGCCGAAACCGGTCCGGCACCGTTTCGCCACATCCCGCCAGCGCCACAACGACCGGCGCCGCTGCCCGGCCAGGACACCCGCGAGATCTGTCACAAGATCCTCGGGATGAGCAGTGAAGAAACCGAGCGGTTGATCAACGACGGCGTGCTGTTTGCCTCCACCGACACCGCCTAGCATTTCCCTCGGCCCACATCGCGGAAGGTCTTCGTCAATGCCCGTTAACCCCCGGACGCCGGTGCTGGTCGGTTATGGCCAGCTCAACCACCATGAGGACGCGGCCGCTGAGCAAAACACGAAAGAACCCGTCGATCTGATGGTCACGGCCGCGCGCCAAGCCGCCGACGCCCGGGTGCTCGAGGCCGTCGACGCCATCCGCGTGGTCAACGTGTTCTCGGCGCGCTACCGCGACCCCGGGCTGCTACTGGGCCAACGCATCGGCGCCGACCGTCCGGCCACCCGCTATAGCGGGATGGGCGGCAACGTGCCGCAGTCCCTGGTCAACCAGGCCTGCCTGGACATCCAACAGCGGCGCGCGGACGTGGTGTTGGTGGCCGGCGCGGAAATGTGGCGCACCAGGATGCAGTTGCGCGCCAAAGGCAAACGCCTGACCTGGACCGATCAGGATGAGTCGGTTCCGCTTGCCGAGGTTAGTGACGAGAACGTGCCGATGGCCGGGCCGGCCGAGGAGCGCATCGGGCTGGACCGCCCGGCCTACGTCTATCCGATGTTCGAGCAGGCGCTGCGGATCAGCACCGCCGAGTCGATCGAGGATCACCGCAAGCGCGTCAGCGAGCTATGGGCACGATTCAATGCCGTGGCGGTGCACAACCCGCATGCCTGGATCCGTAAACCGGCTACGGCCGAAGAGATTTGCGAAGAAGGCCCGGCGAACCGAATGATCAGCTGGCCGTACACCAAATTGATGAACTCCAACAACATGGTCGACCAGTCCGCCGCCCTGATCCTGACATCGGTCGAGACCGCGACCCGCCTGCAGATCCCAACCGAACGCTGGGTCTACCCCTATGCGGGCACCGATGCCCACGACACCTACGCCATCAGTGAGCGCGCCGAACTCTACCGGTCGCCGGCCATCCGGATCGCCGGTGCGCGCGCGCTGTCACTGGCCGGTCTGGGCATCGACGACGTGGACTACGTCGACCTTTACTCCTGTTTTCCGTCCGCTGTGCAGGTCGCGGCGGCCGAACTCGGGCTGCCGGTTGACGATCCGGATCGGCCGCTGACCGTGACCGGAGGGCTGACATTCGCCGGCGGTCCGTGGAACAACTACGTGTCACACTCGATCGCGACGATGGCCGAACTGCTCACCGCCAACCCGGGGCGGCGCGGCTTGATCACCGCCAATGGCGGTTACCTGACCAAGCACAGCTTCGGCATCTACGGCACCGAACCACCGCTGGCCGAGTTCCGTTGGGAAGACACGCAATCCGAAGTCGACCGAGAGCCTATCCGGACTCCGGCGGTGGAATGGGAAGGTGTCGGTACCGTCGAATCCTGGACGACGCCGTTTGACCGTGACGGCCGGCCGGAGAAGGCGTTCCTTGCGGTTCGCACCCTCGACGACCGCCGCACCCTGGCCTTGATGTCCGATCCCGTGGCGGCCGCGGCGACGGTGCATGACGACATCGCCGGCGCCAAAGTTGCGATCCACCCGGACGGTACCGCCACCCTGAAGTAACCATCACGAGTTAGCTGAAAACTTCCTGGGAACCGGTCCACACGCTTATTGTCATTTTTGACAGCTAGGCACCGTCGGAGGTGGTCGGGCGTGCGGGTGCTGCTAACCGGGGCCACCGGAGTGGTCGGGCGTGTCGTGGCCCGTCAGTTGCTCGCGGCCGGATACGCGGTCAGCGGCATCGCAGGTCGCCCGCACGAAAACCTGGATGCCGACGTCGACTTTGTTTGTGGGCCGCTCACCGGCCCGATTCTGCAGCAGCTGGCCGACGGCTCCGACGTGGTGATTCACCTGGCCCCGATCGAGGCGACCGCGCCCGGCAGCGCCGGGCTCGGTGGGCTGGTGCGCGTCACGCACGCGGCGGCCCGTGCCGGTGCCCGGCTGATCTACGTGTCTCAGTCTGCCGGCCAGCCGAAGTTGTACCAGCAGGCCGAGGCGCTGGTGTCGACTGGCTGGGCACCGAGTCTGATCGTCCGAATAGCCCCGCCGCTGGGTCGCCAGCTCGATTGGATGATCTGCCGCACGGTGGGCAGCCTGCTGCGCGACCGGGATTCGGCCAGGCCATTGCGATTACTGCATTTCGATGACCTGCTCCGCTTCCTGATGCTCGCCGTGGCGACCAACCGCACCGGGCTGGTTGACCTCGCGACTCCGGACACCACCGAGCTGGTCACCGCGCGCCGGTTGCTGCGATCCGTCGAGCAGCGACCGCTGCTCTCCCGCCTGCCAACCTGGCCCCAGCTGATTCCCGAGCTGGATGCGTCTGTAGAGACATGGCAATTCGAGTTCGGCTGGCGCGCAATCGACGCGGTCGCCGACACCGCGCGCGGGTTGGCCGGCCGCAAACTCGACGTCAGGGGCGCCGTGGATCTGGCAGGTCATCTGCCGGTCCCGCTGGAGGTGACGCCGCGGACCGAGCCGTCCGACGGCACCCGGTTGCTGTCTGCGTCGCCGGAAGGGCTGGAGGGCGAATTCGACGACCGAATCGACCCCCGCTTCCCGGTATTTAGCGCGACCGCCCTGGCCGAGACGCTGCCCGGGCCGTTGACCCCGATGACGCTTGACGTGCAAATCGCCGGTATGCGCGCCGCCAGCCGGGTGATGAGCCACGTGATGGCTTGCGGCGACGTGGTTGCCGACGAATGGGGGAGCCGCGCGATCGCGGTTTTCGGCCACCGCCCCTACGTTGGCGTTTCGGCCAGCGTGATCGCCGCAGGCCAGTTGCCCGGCTGGGACGTGGACGACGTCGTGCAACAGTCATTGGGCGGCTCAGACGTCGGTGGGCTGTTGCCGCTGGGGCGCCCGCCGCTGACTGGAGGGCTGCTCGGATCGGCGGCCAAAGCTGTTGTCGTCAAGCGGGCGTTGGTGTTGTCGCGGCACCTGAAGGCCGACACCCGGGCTTACCTCGAGGCCGCGACGGCCGAGCACCTCGATGTGGCGCAACTGAATTCGCTGTCGAATGCCGAGCTGCAAGTGCGGGTTCGGTTGTTGCGGGACCGGATCCACCAGGGCTGGGGTCTGACCGGGCGGTGGCTGATCGACTCCGGCGTCACCGCAGCGACGGTGGAGCGCGCCGGGCGACACGTCGGCATCTCGGGAGTCGCCGCGTTGCTGGAGAGCGACGCCGTTGCGGCTAAGACTTCTTCACTGGCGGCGCTGATCCGAAACGACCGGCAATTGTGCGCGCTTGCTCTCGACGGTGACCTGGACGGTATCAGCGCCCTGTCCCGCACGATCGCTGCTGCCTTTGCGTCCGCCGTCGCCCGGGTCGGGCACCGTGGTCCGGAAGAAATCGAATTGGCCAATTTGGTGTTCGGTGACGATCCCGCGATGCTGCTCGTCGCGGCCGGGCGAAGCGCGACCGGCATACCCCGGGCGGCGCCGCCCGACGGATCGAAGGCGAAGCTGGCCGAGCGGATGGCGGCCAACGCCCGAGCTTCTCGAGAATCGGCCTACGACGCGACCATGCGGTTCACCCATGAGCTGCGAGTGGCATTGCGTGAGTTGGGGTCTCGATTGGTCGTGGCGGAACTCGTCGACCTCCCGGGTGAGGTGTTCTACCTCACCTGCGACGAGGTGGTCACCCTGCCCGCCGACGCCCGGCTGCGAATCAAACGCCGGCGCGCCGAGCGGGAACGGTTGCAGGGCCTGCGCCTACCCGACGTCATCACGCTCAGCTGACCAGCCCACCGAGCGGCGCCTGCGGGTCGGCCAGCTTGTCGGGGTCCACGGCGCTCTTCGACCGGATCAGGCTCTTGACGTCGTCGAGCACATCCCAGATATTGACGTTCATTCCTGCCAGTACCCGGTTGTCGGCATCGAGCCAGAAGGCGACGAATTCGCGACCGTCGACGTCGCCGCGGAACACCACCCGGTTATATGTCGGCGCATACCCGGCATACTCCATCCCGAGGTCGTACTGGTCGGTGAAGAAGTAAGGCAGCTCGGTGTATTCGGCTTTTTCACCAAACATGCCGGCCGCCGCCACCGCGGGCTGCTTGAGCGCGTTGGCCCAGTGTTCGGTGCGGATCCGGCTGCCGAACAGTGGATGCTCGGCGGCGGCGATATCGCCCACCGCGTAGATGTCGTGGTCACTGGTGCGCAGTGACGCATCGACCAGCACCCCGCCGTCACCCGTCGACAGCCCGGCCTGGTCGGCGAGTTCGATGTTGGGCTGCGCGCCGACGGCCACCAGCACGGCGTCGGCGGCAACGCTGGATCCGTCGCCGAGCCGCAGGCCGGTGGCCTTGCCGTCGGCGGTGGTGATCTCCTTAACCTCGGAGTCCAACCGCAGGTCGACGCCGTGATCGCGGTGCAGCGCGGCGAATACGGCGCCAACCTCTTCGCCGACCGCGCCCACCAGCGGCAGCTTGGCAGTTTCGACCACGGTGACGTTGACGTCGCGCTGACGCGCGCTGGCGGCGACTTCCAGGCCGATCCAGCCCGCGCCGACCACAGCAAGCGAAGACCCTTCGGCCAGAGCTGAATTCAGTGCCGATGCGTCCTCGAATGTCCGCAGATAATGAACTCCGGCGGCATCGGACCCCGGAATGGGCAGCCGCCGTGAGCGCGATCCGGTGGCCAGCAGCAGCTTGTCATACTCAACCCTGGTGTTGTCCGGAAGCTCGACGGTGTGTGCCGCCCGGTCCACCGACAACACCCGAGCATTCAGGCGGAGGTCGATCTCGTTCTCGCGGTACCACGCTGAGTCGTGCACGGTGAAATCGTCCAGCGACTTCTTACCCGCCAGAAACTCCTTCGACAGCGGGGGCCGTTCGTAGGGCAGGCGCTCCTCCTCGGCACACAGAATGATGCGTCCGTCGAAGTCTTTCTCGCGCATGGCTTCCGCTGCCTTGGCTCCACCAAGTCCGCCGCCGATGATGACAAATGTGCTCGAGTTGGCCATGATCGCTGCTCCCGTCTAGCCGCAGGTGGCGCCCGCGACTTTCAGTAGTCGTTGCACCACCTGCTTAGGCTCGTCCATAACGCTTCGCGTACCCGCCGTGGCAGGTCACCAACCGCACTATTCACTTCGGCGGCAGGCTGTGCACGTGGTTCACCCCGCGGTCCACCCAGCGTGCAAGCTGGCGTTTGGTTTTCAATCCGTCAGGGTCGATTCGCAACCAGCCCCGGGCCTCGCGGCCGGCCATCACCATCGGGCTGACGTGCGCACGATCGAGCAGCTTGTCGGTTTCCTGCGGCGGCACCCGCACCAGTAACCCGCCCTCACGGCTGGCGGCGACGGCCATATGCCCGTTGATCACGAAGGCGAGGCCGCCGAACATCCGTTTCTCGTCGACGCCACGCTCGGGCGCCAACAGTTCGCGGATTCGCTCAACCAACTCGGTGTGGTAGGCCACGGCGCAACGGTAGCGCCAAGCACCGACCTGCGGCCTCAGTCCAGATCCACCCGAATGGTCAGCAAGTCACTGCCCGCGAGGCGCACGAGTGTGCTGTTGAAGCCGGGCAGGCTTCGCAGCCGCTCTTTCGCGTCATCGTCGGGCAGCAGGTGGGCGGTTCCGTTGCGCCATCGGCCGTGGATGCGCAACCGCACCGCGGGGTTGGCCTTGATGTTGAGCACATAGTGCGAATGCTCCCCGTGCTCGGAGACCATCCAGAACTGATTGCCGATCACTCGGCCCCCGATCGCGGTGCGCCGCGGCTGCCCCGACTTTCGGCCGATGGTCTCCAGCATGGGAAACGGCAATCGCCGACCCACTGGATTGACCACCAGCCGTTGGGCGGTGTGGACGATACGCCGTTTAAGCCGTTGCGAGTCGGTCATAACCGCACGCTATCCGACTTGTCCGACATCACGCCGCGGCGGTCACCGCCTGCGCAGCCGGTTCCAGTGCCTGGGCGACGATTTCGGCGACGTCGGTCATCGGCTTGACGTCCAACGCCTCGAGCACTTCGGCAGGCACATCGTCCAGATCCGGCTCGTTGCGCTGCGGGATGAACACCGTCGACAACCCTGCCCGCTGCGCGGCCAGCAGTTTCTGCTTCACGCCGCCGATCGGAAGCACCCGGCCGTTCAACGTCACCTCGCCGGTCATCCCGACGTCGGCGCGCACCTGCCGCCCGGTAGCCATCGACACCAGCGCGGTCACCATCGTGACACCGGCCGACGGACCGTCCTTCGGGACGGCGCCGGCTGGCACGTGCACGTGGATCCGCCGGTCGAGGGCCGACGGATCGACACCCAACTCTGCGGCGTGCGAACGGACGTAGGACAGCGCGATCTGCGCGGACTCCTTCATCACGTCACCGAGTTGACCGGTCAGCTGCAGGCCCGGCTCACCGTCGTTGGCGCCGGCTTCGATGTAAAGCACATCGCCGCCCAGCCCGGTAACGGCCAGCCCGGTCGCCACGCCCGGCACCGCCGTGCGTTCGGCCGATTCGGGGGTGAATCGCGGCCGGCCCAGGTAGCTGACCAGATCCGGCTCGTCGATGGTGACCGGCTCCGCGGCGATCTTCGTGGTGACCTTGCGCAGCGCCTTGGCCAGTAGCCGCTCGAACTGCCGCATACCGGGCTCACGGGTGTAGTCCGCGGCGATCTTGCGCAGCGCCGCGTCGGTCACGACGACTTCGTCGTCAGTCAGCCCGGCACGGTCGCGTTGACGCGGCAACAGGAAGTCGCGCGCGATAGCCACCTTGTCATCTTCGGTGTACCCGTCGATCTGCACCAACTCCATCCGGTCCAGCAGCGCCGACGGGATGTTCTCGATGACGTTGGCCGTGGCCAGGAACATCACATCGGACAGGTCCAGATCCAGGTCCAGGTAGTGGTCGCGGAACGTGTGGTTCTGCGCGGGGTCAAGCACCTCGAGCAGCGCAGCACTGGGGTCGCCGCGGTAGTCCGAGCCGACCTTGTCGATCTCGTCGAGCAACACGACGGGGTTCATCGAGCCGGCTTCGCCGATGGCCCGCACAATGCGGCCGGGCAGCGCGCCGACGTAGGTGCGGCGGTGTCCGCGGATCTCCGCCTCGTCGCGCACGCCGCCCAACGCGACGCGAACGAACTTGCGGCCCAGCGCGCGGGCGACGCTCTCACCCAGCGACGTCTTGCCGACCCCGGGCGGCCCGGCCAGCACCATCACGGCGCCGGATCCGCGGCCACCGACGACCTGCAATCCGCGCTGCGCACGGCGTGCCCGCACCGCCAGGTACTCGACGATGCGGTCCTTGACGTCGTCCAGACCGTGGTGATCGGCGTCCAGGATCTCCCGCGCCGCGGCCAAATCGGTCGAGTCCTCGGTCGTGGTGTTCCACGGCAGGTCGAGCACGGTGTCCAGCCAGGTGCGGATCCAACCGCCCTCGGGGCTTTGCTCGCTGGAGCGTTCCAGCTTGCCGACCTCACGCAGCGCGGCCTCGCGAACCTTCTCCGGCAGGTCGGCTGCCTCGATTCGGGACCGATAGTCGTCAGAACCGTCCGGCTCGCCCTCGCCGAGCTCCTTGCGGATCGCGGCCAATTGCTGGCGCAGCAAAAACTCCTTCTGCTGCTTCTCCATGCCCTCGCGGACGTCCTCGGCGATCTTGTCGTTGACCTCGACCTCGGCCAACTGCTCGCCGGTCCAGTCGATCAACAGACGGAGGCGACGGCCCGTATCTTCGGTTTCCAGCAGCTGGCGCTTCTGCACAGCGGTCAGATACGACGCATAACCAGCCATGTCGGCCAGCGCCGACGGGTCGATCAGCCGGTTGACGACGTCGACCAGCTCCCAGGCCTCGCGGCGTTGCAGCATCGCCAGCAGCAGCTTCTTGTATTCGGCGGCCAGCGCACGCGTCTCGTCGCTGGGCTCAGGCTCGGTGACCTCGGTCACCTCGACCCACAACGCCGCGCCCGGCCCGCTTGCGCCGATGCCAATCTGGGCCCGCCGCTCGCCACGCACGACCGCGGCGGTACCGCCACCGGCGATCTGGCCGACCTGCAAAATCGTCGCCAGCACGCCGTAGGACGGGTAGCGGTCGTCGAGCCGCGGGGCGATCAGCAGCTGGCCCGACTCACTGGCGCGGGCAGCGTCGACAGCCGCTCGAGCGGCGTCATCCAAGGCGATCGGCACGACCATCCCGGGCAACACGATCGGGTCACTGACAAATAACACCGGCACTGACTTGGCTTCCGCCATCGAATCCTCCAAAGTTAAGCCTGTCGCGCTCAACCTTCGTCGGAGGTGATTTGTTCCCGAGGACTACGCGGTGGAAGACGAGGCGCGCTGGCGGGCCCGGAACGCCTGAACTTTCGCGCGGTTGCCGCAGGTGCCCATCCCGCACCAATGCCGGTTTTTCGCCCGCGACGCATCGAGGTACAGGCGCATGCAGTCCGGGTGGGCACAGCGCTTGACGTTCTCGATGTCGGTTCCGGCGACGAGATCGAGCAGATCGGCGGCCAGAGTCGCCAGCAGTTGCGACGCGGTGCCCTCGCGGCGGGTCGCGCCGGTTCGCTGCAATCGCGGCGTGAGCTGAGGTTGAGCTGCACGCTCATTGAGCAGGTCGACGTCGGCGGGTTGGGGCCGGCGGTGCTCTAGCCGGGCGATCACGGTCCGGTAGATGGCTTCCCGCAGCTCGATTGCGGCCGCCAGATCGTCATCGGTGACGTGGATGGCGCCGTCGAGCAGCCCTCCCTGAACTGCAAATTCCGACAACAGTTCAGGCCGAGTCAGCAGTTCTTCGCGGGCCGAATCGCGGTGCTTCATGGTGCCCACGAAGTTCAGGCATCGGCGGCCGCCCACATAGACGAATGTCACAAGTAACCACCTTGACAGGTTTCATCGCCGAGCGCCAACCTATAACTATCTAAACAGGTTACGAGGGTCTTAGCAGTTCGAACGAGAAGGACATGTCCGGCGTCTAAGCGAGTAACCAGCCGATCTATTCGGCAGTGAACGGCGAAAGGAGCCAACCTAAAATGGACCTCTACCGGATAACCCACCCGCTGAGGTTGGGCAGAGGATCGCACCAGCCGGGCTCCGGCAAAGGGTGCGCGATGAACGTCATTTCTTACATCACCGGCGATGAGCAGGTCACCGACTTTCCGACCCGCTCGGTGCGGCCGCTGAGCCTGCTCGTCCAGACATCCAACGATCTGCTCGCGGGACCCGCTGGCTACCTGTTACCCGATGACAGCGTGCTGGCCCTCGACCTCGCCTGGCAGACGGTCGGAACCGCCGATGTTCCTGAGACCGTCGTCCACGCCTGGATCGCCGAATTGCTGACCAGTCCGACCTGGTGAGTGCTCAAGTACGCCAAAATCACCGCCCACAAAGCGATCCTCGACATTGCCGAGCTGCACCGCGCCGCCGCTTCGGGTGACATGCCCGCCGACGCGGACTGGGACGCCGCCGGCCGCGCGGCCCGCGAGGTGGCCTCGACCCTCAGCGGCGCCGGGATGCGTGCGGTGCAGGCCGCGTCCGAGTCGACCGCATTCGTGGACAGCGACCTGCTGATGTCGCTGGACAAGGTAGTCGTTCACGCGCAAAACGCGCACGGTCTCGCCTCCAGGGACACCACGACGGTCAGCCGGATGATCGAGCTCACCGGCCACGCGATCCGCTCATGGCGTCAGCTGGCCGGGCTCGCCCAGGACACCGCCCGCGACATCAGCCCCGTCGAGCCCGAATCGCGCGTAACGGCTTACGCCTAAAAGAACCGAGACAACGGTTCCGTGTCCGGCACCGCTCGCCACAGTCTGCCGATCAGTGGAAGTCTCGGCACCGGCCCCTAGACGGTATGAGGGGCTGGGGCCTCGCTCACATGTGAACGTGGGTTGCCGTCAGGAATGTGGTCCTGGCCGGTAGAGCCACATTCCTGACGGCAACCCACGTTCACATGTGAGCGAGGCCCCAGCCCCTCATACCGTCTAGACGCACGAGGGGCTTGAT
>NZ_JBKQTQ010000270.1:0-12404 GCF_052143115.1 Mycobacterium sp. | reverse complement strand
CTCTGCATCGTCGCCGGCGCGGCCAGCACGCCGCTCCTCCTCATCACTTCGCTCTGCATCGTCGCCGGCGCGGCCAGCACGCCGCTCCTCCTCATCACTTCGCTCTGCATCGTCGCCGGCGCGGCCATCACGCCGCTCCTCCTCATCGCTTCGCTCTGCATCGTCGCCGGCGCCTACAAGCTCGCGTGTCCGCCGGAGGAGCCGTGGCCACCCTCGCCACGGGAAGTATCGGCCAGCCCGGCCTCGTCGAACGACGACACTTCGACCAAGTCAACCAACTCGACACGCTGTACCAACAACTGGGCGATACGGTCGCCGCGATGCACGACGATCGGCACCGCGGGGTCGAGATTGATCAAGGCGACCTTGATCTCACCGCGGTAGCCGGCATCGATGGTGCCCGGGCTGTTGACGATCGAAAGCCCTGCCCGCGCAGCTAATCCAGAGCGCGGGTGCACCAACCCGACCATCCCGAATGGAACGGCAACCGCGATCCCGGTCCGCACCAGCGCGCGGTGTCCGGGCGCGAGCTCGACGTCTTCGGCGCTGTAGAGATCGACGCCGGCGTCACCGTCGTGGGCGCGGGTGGGCAGCGGAAGCCCAGGGTCGAGACGAACAACCGCCAGAGTGGTCGACACGGGGCCACAGATTACCCTTGACCGAGTGTCAGGTACGCGAGTCGCGCCGCAAAGCGTGCGGTATCGCGAGCGTTTGTGGGTGCCATGGTGGTGGTGGCTACTGGGTTTTGCGCTGGCGGCGCTGATCGCTCTGGAAGTCAACCAAGGCGTGCCCGGCATCCCGCGGTGGCTGCCGTTCGCGCTGCTGTTCGTGGTGGCGACCGGAGCCCTGCTCTGGCTGGGCCGCATCGAAATCCGGGTCATTGCCAGCGACGGCGGAGTCGAACTGTGGGTCGGCGAGGCACATCTGCCCGTCACCGTGATCGCCCGATCCGCAGAGATCCCCCGGTCGGCCAAATCCGCGGCACTGGGACGTCAACTCGACCCTGCGGCCTACGTGGTGCACCGAACTTGGGTCGGACCCATGGTGCTGCTCGTTCTGGACGACGTCGACGACCCGACGCCGTACTGGCTGGTGAGCTGCCGTCACCCGGAGCGGGTGCTGTCGGCATTGCGCAGCTGACCGATCAGGCCGCGCAGTCGGTACAGATCATCACGCCGTTTTTCTCGCTGGCCAGCCGACTGCGGTGTTGCACCAGAAAGCAGCTCGAACAAGTGAACTCGTCGGCCTGCTTGGGGATCACGCGGACGGACAGCTCTTCGCCGGATAGGTCGGCACCGGGCAGCTCGAAAGACTCGGCGGACTCTGATTCATCGACGTCGACCACCGCCGAAGCCGCCTCGTTTCGCCGTGCTTTGAGTTCCTCTAGGGAATCCTCGGAAACGTCGTCGGTCTCGGTACGCCGTGGGGCGTCGTAATCGGTAGGCATCATCATGTCCCCTCGTAACCTCAAGCAAAGCTTTGTACCAGCGTCGAACGCATCCACCAAACGATTCGTGCCCATAGACCGGGGTGTTCCAGTGTGATTTACGTCACACTGGGTATTTAACCGCGCTACCTCGCCTTAAACATCGCGTTTAGAGTGCGTACGTGGTCGCGCAAATCACCGAAGGCACCGCCTTTGACAAGCACGGTCGACCCTTTCACCGCCGCAACGCCCGGCACGCAATCGTCCTACTGGTCGTACTGCTGGTCGGGAGCGCGGTGGTGTGGACGGTCGCGCTCACCCGTCCGCCCGAGGTCCATGAGGCCGCGGCCTGCAACCCGCCGCCGCTGCCGACGGATCCAGGACAGCCGCACCTGGGTACACCGGTGTCACGCAGCACGATGATCAACGTCACACCGGCAAAACTCGCTGACGCCAAAATCCGCGTATTGAACGCCAGCGGACGCGGTGGTCAGGCCGCCGACATCGCCGGTGGAATGAAAGACCTGGGTTTCGCGCAGCCGACCGCGGCCAACGATCCGATCTATGCCCACGCCCGACTGAACTGCCAGGGCCAGATCCGCTTCGGCGATGCAGGTCAGGCCGGGGCCGCGGCGGTGTGGCTGGTGGCCCCGTGCACCGAGTTGTACCGCGACGACCGCACCGACGATTCCGTTGACCTGGTTCTGGGCACCGACTTCAGCGCGCTGGCGCACAGCGACGACATCGACGCGGTGCTCGCCGGCCTGCGTCCGGGCAACGCTGAGCCGGCCGATCCCGCGCTGCTAGCGAAGATCCACGCGGGCATCTGCTGACCGCCGGGTCGATCGCTCACCCCGGAATCGGAGCCAGTCCGTCGAATCGCTCCAGGACCGCAAGTAACTCATCGGCGATCCCCGGCGCCGCGGCGAACACCAGGGCAGCGGTGCTGTCCGGGTCCCCCGGCTCAGGCAACACCACCCGGGCACCCGCCTCGGCAGCGATCAGCGCGCCGGCTGCACGGTCCCAGACATGCAGGCCGTGTTCGTAGTACGCATCCAGTCGGCCCGCCGCGACCATGCACAAATCCATTGCCGCAGAGCCGATCCGACGCACATCGCGGACGACCGGCAGGATCTTGGCCACCAGCGCCGCCTGCGCCGTACGGCGTCGCCTGGAGTACGCGAATCCGGTGCCCAGTAACGCCATCGACAAATCGTCGACGGCGGTGCACCGCAGCGGGTGGATGCCTTGTTCGTCGATAACGTGTGCACCCTGTCCGGCCGCGGCCGAGTACACCCGCCCGCCCATGACGTCGGCGACCGCGCCGGCCACCGACACACCGTCGACCTGGGCTGCCACCGACACCGCGTAGGCGGGGATGCCGTACACGAAATTCACCGTGCCATCGATCGGGTCGAGCACCCAGGTGACCGTGCCGGCACCGCCGCCTGCCGGATCGGCGGGTCCGCCGATTTCTTCGCCCAGCACCGGGTCACCGGATCGCAGCTGCGCCAACCGATCACGGAGATACCGTTCGGTCTCGGTGTCGACGATGGTCACCGGGTCGGTCGGGGTCGTCTTTGTTCGCACCGCAGCGTGACTCCCGGCGCGCGCGTCGGGGCCGAACACCTCGCCACGACGGCGCCGGACGAACGCGGCCGCTTCCCCGGCCAACGTTTCGGCCACCGAACGCAGGTGTGCCGGTTGGTTCTTTCGCGCGCTCACCTGTCCATCGCATCACAGTTGACGCCGGGCCACTCCGCTCGCGGTTCGGCAGTGGCCGCGAAACAGGCCGGCCAACCGCTCATCCACGCACTAGGGTCAGACTGTCCGACTCGCCCCCGCAAGCGGGTGGGGGTACCTCCAGCCGCGCAGCGGCGAGGGGGCGTGCCCCACCCCGGGCGTTCCGGCCCGCATCGTCGTCGCACTAGGGTATGGGCAGACACCCCGTCTCGTCGAGGAGATTCGATGACCGCTACCGACTCGGGCACCGCCTCGCCCGGGACCGATGTGTCCGGCACGCCGCGCCAGAGTTTCGGTGTCGACGTCGGCGGTAGCGGCATCAAGGGCGGAATCGTCGACCTCGACACCGGGCAACTGATCGGCGACCGGTTCAAGCTGCCGACACCCCAGCCGGCCACGCCGTCGGCAGTCGCGAAGACCATCGCCGCCATCGTCCACGAATTCAAGTGGACCGGTCCGCTCGGCGTGACCTATCCGGGCGTCGTCACCAACGGGATCGTCCGGACCGCGGCCAACGTCGACAAAAAGTGGATCGGCACCGACGCGCGCCAGATCATCAGCGCGGAACTGGACGGCCAGAAGATCGCGGTTCTCAACGACGCCGACGCGGCGGGGCTGGCAGAAGAGCGCTACGGGGCGGGCAAAGACACCACCGGCGTGGTGGTGGTGCTCACATTCGGAACCGGAATCGGGTCGGCGGTCATCCACAACGGGATATTGCTGCCCAACACTGAGTTCGGCCACCTCGAGGTCGGCGGCAAAGAAGCCGAACACCGCGCCGCGTCGTCAGTCAGGGACAAGCGCGGCTGGAGCTACGAAAAGTGGGCTAAGCAGGTGACGAAGGTGCTGGTGGCCATCGAGAACGCGATGTGTCCGGAACTGTTCATCGCCGGCGGCGGGATCAGCCGCAAAGCCGAGGAGTGGGTGCCGTTGCTGAAAAACCGCACCCCGGTGGTTGCCGCCGCCCTGCAGAACACCGCCGGAATCGTCGGCGCGGCGATGGCGGCGACGCGCGACGTGACGCACTGATTTGCCGCTCTGGCCGGGGGATTGCTGTGCTGTCGTTACAATGGTCACCGGCAGCCGCCTGCCCGATAGCGGCGAATATCCACCCTGATAATCGACGCCGACATCCGACATAGCCGACATTTTCCGGTTGAGTGTGCCCAGAGCACCGGAAGTGAGTCCTACCGAAGGGGTTTACGTGGCAGCGACCAAAGCACGACCGGCAACCGAGGAGCCGGTAAAGCGTACCGCCGCCAAGTCCCCCGCCACTGCCGGGGCAAAAGGATCGGCAGCCAAGTCCGCCAACGGCTCCACCACCACAAGGCGGGCCACCAAGACGGCGACGAAGGCACCGGCAAAGACAGCGACGCAGGCCGGTAACGCGCCGGCGAAGTCCGCCAAGACCGGTACCGACAGCGCAACCAAGGCGGGCACTTCGACCAAGAGCGCTGCCGTCAAGTCGGAGACCGGCCGCGGCCGCGCGAAGAAATCAGCGTCGAGCGATGCCCCCAAAGACGTCGAGGTCGTTGCAGATGAGGTTGAGGTCGAGGAAGTCGACGAACTCGACGGCGAGCCGGACATCGAAGGCGAGCCCGGCGAGGAAATCGACCTCGATACCGAAGACCTGAACCTCGACGACCTCGAGGACGAGCCGGCCGACGGTGACGACGACACCCACGCAAAGGTCGACCAAGCCGAGGACACCGAAGCCAGTCCGAAGAAAGTCGCCGACGCGGGGCCAGCCGAGGACGAGGAGATCGTCGAGCCGAGCGAAAAGGACAAAGCCTCAGGCGATTTCGTCTGGGACGAAGACGAGTCCGAGGCATTGCGTCAAGCCCGCAAGGACGCCGAACTCACCGCATCGGCGGACTCGGTTCGCGCCTACCTCAAGCAGATCGGCAAGGTGGCGCTGCTCAACGCCGAAGAAGAGGTCGAGCTGGCGAAGCGGATCGAGGCCGGCCTCTACGCCACCCAACTGATGACCGAGCTCGCCGATCGCGGCGAGAAGTTGCCTGCCGCCCAGCGCCGTGACATGGCGTGGATCTGCCGCGACGGCGACCGCGCGAAAAACCATCTGCTGGAAGCCAACCTGCGATTGGTGGTATCGCTGGCCAAGCGCTACACCGGCCGCGGGATGGCCTTTCTCGACCTGATCCAGGAAGGCAATCTCGGCCTGATTCGTGCGGTCGAAAAGTTCGACTACACCAAGGGTTACAAGTTCTCCACGTATGCGACCTGGTGGATCCGCCAGGCGATCACCCGCGCGATGGCCGACCAGGCCCGCACCATCCGCATCCCGGTGCACATGGTCGAGGTGATTAACAAGCTGGGCCGTATTCAGCGCGAGCTGCTGCAGGACTTGGGCCGCGAGCCCACGCCTGAGGAGCTGGCCAAAGAAATGGACATCACCCCGGAAAAGGTGCTGGAGATCCAGCAGTATGCCCGCGAGCCGATCTCGCTGGATCAGACCATCGGAGACGAGGGCGACAGCCAGCTCGGCGACTTCATCGAGGACAGCGAAGCGGTGGTTGCCGTCGACGCCGTGTCCTTCACCCTGCTGCAAGACCAGCTGCAGTCGGTGCTGGAGACGCTCTCGGAGCGCGAAGCCGGTGTAGTAAGGCTGCGCTTCGGCCTGACCGACGGTCAGCCTCGCACGCTTGACGAGATCGGCCAGGTTTACGGCGTGACCCGCGAACGCATCCGCCAGATCGAGTCGAAGACAATGTCGAAGTTGCGCCATCCCAGTCGCTCGCAGGTGTTGCGCGACTACCTGGACTGAGCGCCATTCCCAATTTTTGGTTTGACCAGCGAATTTGCCAGTCAATTCAGAAATAGTAGACAAGCACAACGCATCCAGTCAAGATATCGGTATGGCGCGTCGCAAGCCTCCAGCACTCGACCTTGTCGCGCTGCTGCCTTCCTGGGAGCTGTCCCTGCGAGCCGAACGCAAGTCGCCGCAGACCATCAAAAGCTACGGCGACGGTGTCCGCGCGTTCCTGCGCTGGTGCGACGAGCGCGGCCACTCCCCCGTCCTGGACCGCGATCTGATGAAGGGATTCGTGGCCGACCTGCTCGAGGGCGGCGCCGAACCGGCCACCGCCCGCGCGCGCCAGCTCGGCGTGCGCCGGTTCTCGGCGTGGCTGACCGAGGAAGGCGAAGTCGACGACGACCCGCTGCTCGGATTGAAGTCCCCCAAGCTCGACTCCAAGGTCACCGACTCCCTGACCGACGACGAGTTGCGGCGTCTGCTCAAGGCGTGCGCCGGTAAGGAGTTCCGCGACCGCCGCGACGAAGCCATTGTGCGGCTGATGGCCGAGACCGGGATGCGCGCCGGCGAGGTTACCGGGCTCCTAGTCGACGACGTCGATCTGATCCGCGGTCTGGTGACGGTGCGCCGCGGCAAGGGCGGCAAAGGTCGCCTGGCGCCATTCGGCCCCCAGACCGCACGAGCGATCGACCGCTATCTGCGCGCTCGGCGCACCCACCGTCTAGCCGACACACCCGCGCTGTGGCTCGGTGACCGCGGCAAGTCTCTGGAGTACTACGGGCTGCATTCGGCGCTGAAATATCGCGCCGAGTTGGCCGGCCTGCCGAAGTTCCATCCGCATCTGCTGCGCCACACCGCGGCGTCGCGCTGGCTGGCTGCAGGAGGCTCTGAGGGCGGTCTGATGGCCGTCGCGGGGTGGTCGACGCGCGACATGATCGACCGCTACACCCGCGCCACTGCCTCCGAACGCGCGGCGGCCGAAGCACGCAACCTAGGGTTAGGAGAGTTATGAACACCGTTGAACCGCAAGGGATATCCCCCTGGGTGACCCAGCTTTGGCATGAGCACCACAACGACGCCCCGCTCCTAGTGGTCCGCTGCGGCGCTGACACCGCAAAGGGTCGGTGTCGGGGTGAGGTCGGACGTGTATGGACGACGCCCCGCGGACTCCTCGCCGAGCTGCGGCAGGAGCGGCCAGGTCGCGAGATGAATGTTTCCCCGGCCGCGGCGACCAAACCCGAGAAGTTCTCGGTTATGCGCCCAGACGGTACCGGGCATTCCAAGCGCACGCCGATTCCGTCGGCCGTCATCATGCTCGAAATGGGCCTACAGGGAATGCTGGTCGCTTGCTCAAAGCATGGTGACTTGGAGTATGACGCCGAGGGTCTACAGACCGCCTGCCGAATCGCGTTTAAGCACCACGACACTGGGCGGACACGCCCACGGTCCGCGTGGCTGCAGCCACTTCCCGACTAGCCGTAGTACAGTGCTTGTTATCAGTCCCTCGCGCTACGCGTAAATGGCCTTCGGCCTGACGCCTCGGACAAGGCGAAACAGCATGAAAGGTCTGTTTCGTCGTGTCCTTAACACAGTCCGAGCGCACGTTGCGCGCTCAAATCGCGGCCCACGAATCTTGGGCTCGCACCGAAGACCCATCCGCTCGAACGGCCAACGCGCGCAAGGCGATGCTCGACAAGTTCGAGCGCCAGGTCGACCCCGAGGGCATCCTGACGCCGGCTGAACGGGCTAAGCGTGCCGAGCACGCCCGCAAAGTCTATTTCAAGCGCCTTGCGTTCAAGTCTGCGCAGGCACGCCGTCGCCGCGGTGGTGATAACAATGCCGCCTAAAGAAGTGTGCCCCGGACATGAGTCCGGGGCCACCTACACCACCAGCGACTGCGACGAAGCCGGTACCCACATCATAGGTGATCGGCCTCGGGTGGACATCGCCCCCGACATCGTGTGTCCGCATTGCGGTCCGTGCATCGTGTGCCCGCACACGATGTTCTACGCCACGCCCACCTCGACGCGGGACGAGCGCACCGACGACCGCTCATTCCGGCAGCGCGTAGAAGACAGGCGCCAGCGCCAAGCCGCCGAACGCGACAGAAGCTACGACCCTGACGCAATCCACGAATGGCTGGGCACCGAACCACCCCGCGCCGCAACAGCTTCGCGTCCACGGCCGGTCGCCATCGCCAAGCCCGGCGGCAATCCGGCATATGTAGCCGCCGCGATCCGCAAGGAGTTGGACGGCCTAGCCGCGCTACCCGCCGTACCCAACGCACGTAACGCCACCCTCAACAACGTGGCGCTGAAGGTGTTCGGGTTCTGCAAGTCCGGCCACGCCGACAAACAGGCGTGTTGGGACGAACTCAAGCGCATCGGTAGTGCCATCGGGCTTACCGACTCCGAGATGGTGGGCTTCGACGGCGCGCACGGCACCCTGGGCTCGGCGTGGGATGGCGCGACACCCCGGCAGGTGCCGGTGCAGGTGGTGGAGATATGACCACAACGAACCTGGATGGTCTCGTCATCGACAACACCGACTTCGAGGAGCAGGTCGAGTTCAGGGCCCACCAGATCCGCGTCAACACCGAAGCCCGGCGACGGGTCGACGCCGAGAACCTGCCAGCGGTGGTCCTGCCGCCCATCAAACGCCTCGACGAGCTGCTCGCAGAGCCCGACACCGAACAGCAGTACCGCATCGATCAGGTGGCGCCCGCAGACGCCCGCATCATGCTCAACGCCCAGTGGAAGGCCGGGAAAACCACCGTCGTCGGTAACCTGGTCCACGCCCTAGTCGACGACGAGCCGTTCCTCGGTCGCTTCACCGTCCACACACCTGCCAGGCATGTGGTGGTCATCGACGACGAACTGTCCGAGCGCACGGTGCGGCGCTGGTACCGCGAGCAGGGCATCACCAACACCACCGCGGTGCATGTGATCACACTGCGCGGCAGACTATCCAGCTTCAACCTGCTCGACGATCGGGTGTTCGCCGAGTGGGCGCAACGGCTTGGCGGACTGGGTTGCGACTACCTCGTGCTGGATTGTCTGCGGCCAATCCTCGACGCGCTGGGGCTCGACGAGAGAAGCGACGCCGGCAAGTTCCTGGCCCCTTATGACGCGCTACTGACCGAAGCCGGAATCAGCGACTCACTGGTGGTGCAGCACATGGGGCACGCCGGTGAGCGTGCTCGTGGTGACTCACGCCTACAGGACTGGCCGGACGCGATCTGGAACATCGTCCGCGAAACAGACAACCCGTCCTCGCCGCGGTTCTTCAGCGCCTACGGCCGAGACGTCGACGTAGCCGAGGGAAGGCTCAGCTTCGACCCGGCCAGCCGGCGGCTGACCTACGCGGCAGGGTCCCGTGGTGACGCCGCAACCGAGGCCGCCCTGGTGGACGTGGTCAAGCTGCTGGCCGCATCCACGGAATCACCGAGCGGACGCGGCATCGAGGACGGACTAAGTGGCACCGACCACAAGCGGACCGCGATCCGCAAAGCTATCAAAAAGTCGGTAACCGATGAGCTGGTGACCGTCATCGACGGCCCCAAGCGGTCCAAGTTGCACACCATCGCCCACCCGTGTGTCGAGTGTGGAATGCCGGTGGCGAGCAAGAGGGAGCGTCACCAGTCCTGCCCTCCACCAGATGCACAGGACGGGGTTCTGTGGCTATGAGAACCATCCAGTGCGCCAGTGCGCCGCAGTGCGCCGTTAGTGCGCCAGCGCACTGCTGTTTGTTAGTGCGCCAGTGCGCCAGCGCGTATATAAGCGCGCACTGCAGCGCACACACAATGCACGCTCCACGCGGGTCGAATGGAAGGTCAATGCGCCAGTGACCGCCGAGGAGCGTTGGGCTGACCTGGCCGGCGCCTGCGGCTACCGCGTATCAGACCGCAGTGAGATCGTCGGCGTGGAACGTCGCGCGCGCACCAACAACGGACTGGGTGAATCCACCCGCCGCGTACCGGCGCACCTCATGTCACAGAGTCTGCGCAATGGTCGGTGCACGGTGCGGCTCTGCGTGGATGGCGTGCCCCGTACCGTCGGCGTGGCCGACGCGGTGTTGGAAGCGTTCCGCGGCCCGCGGCCACGCGGCTACATCGCGGAGCACGTCAATGGAGATCCCCGCGACTGCCGGCTGTGCAACCTGCGCTGGGCTCGACGCGTTCCAGCAAACTCCAGCAAACTCGACACCGACGATCTACCACCCCAGCAAACTCCAACCATGGTCACCGTGACCACGGTTGCCCTCCATCGCCGCAGCTCAGAGGCACAATCCTCAGGGTACCCAGGGCGGGACCTCAGCCTTGACGGGACGGTGATCAGTTCGACCCCCCAAACCGGACGTGTGTGGCCGGTGTAGCAAACAATTGAATCTGGATGGAAGGAGCAAAGCTAAATGACCAGCAAACAACAGGTGTTCGACCCTCCGCGACCGCTCGACCCGGTGGCCCGCGCGGTATGGGACCGCCAGGCGCAGCGGCTGTACCGGGACGGCCGGTGGCACGGCCTCGACCACGATCTGGTCTGTTTGTTCGCCGAGACGACCTCGATGTATTTGCAGCTCAAGGCCGACATTGATCAGCGAGGCATGCTGGTCAAGGGTCGCGGGGATGTCGCGGTTCGGCACCCAGGTCTCACACCGCTGGCGCAGGCGCGGGCTGACATGCTGCGTATCGCGAAGGCCATTCCGCTGGCGGTGCCGGCGGCGCAGGCTGACAATTTCGGTGCTGAGGTTGACCGGCTGCTGGACGAGATCCGATGAGCGACTACTACTGCACCGTCGGTGAGTACACCGCGCAAATCAAGGACTGGGCCGTTTTCGACAAGGAGTGGCGCGAGCATAAGGGGTGGCCGGCGGCCGACCCGAACGTGATCTGGGACTTTGCGCGGGTCGCGGCCGTGTGGGAGCGTCTCCGCTTCGACATGCACACCAAGGGGGCGTCCCCTGGTGACCGTAACCGGCTCGACGAGCTCACCGAGAAGCTGCAGGGATTGGCGACCGAGCTCGGGCTGGGGAAGGTCGACTCGGACGGCTGGCTGCCCGGTGATCCCGGCGTACTCCTGGCCCACCGGCGCGACAACACGATCGACCCATGGCACGAGCACTGCATGTACGCCCCGAGGAGCTGGTAATGACCGCCGAGCCGCATTTCCATTTCACCGATCCGGACCGCCTGGTCGAGTGCTTCCTGTACAGCCTGACCCTGCTGGCGACGGTGGACGACGGCCTAGCCGCGGGCCATGACTTGAAGGATTTGGACGCTGTGGCGTGGCTGTGCGGGCTGGTGAAGCTCATCGGCAGCGCCTGCCGGACGCCCGAGGACGTGTTGTTGTGCAGCCTCGCCGATAAGACCGAGGCGCTGCTCGTCAGCGAGCTGATCCCGGTAGACGGCGATGTCGTAAAAGATTGGCTGAAGGCGCGCGCAGAGCTGGTTAGTTGCCGGTTGGGCGCGCTATAATTAATATAGCGGATAACCGACTGGCGCACGCGGCGCTGACGGGCCACCAGGAAGCGCTTTGGCCATTCCTGACCTGTCTACCCCGGCGGGGCGCGGTTGGCGAAACGCTGATACGGCTTCCGGTCTGCAGAACCGGAGCCGACAACCTGATAACGGTCCCCGGTCCTGCAGGCCGGGGCCGCAGGGTCCTGTCTAACTTTCACGCGCCCAGAAGGCGCGCTCAATCCTATTTCGGAGGTTGAACTCCCGTGATCCAAAAGCAGCTAAAAAAGGCGCGGCTCGAAGAGCTTGGCGTTGAAATCAAACGAGTGACGAATAGTCCCACTCTGAGCACTGAGCAGAAGAAAGCATTTTTCGCGAAGGCTGAGACCGAGATCGACGAGATCAAAAGCGAGCTGAAGACGCCCGAGCAGGCCCACAAGTACTCGTGGGGCACCGAGGCCAGCGCGAGCGTGTCTCAGATGCCCGGCGCTGCCGATGGCGGCCGCATCGTTGCACCGAGCCCGATGGACATGACGCAAGAGCAGGTGCTGGGGCTGTACGCCGCGGCGCAGGCCCGCACCCCGTACAGCATCGAGCTCAAGCCGAAAAGCTATCGGGATGCCATTCAGACCAAGGCAGCGTCTACAGAGGCCGGCATCGGTGGCTCCTTCGGTGGGCAGTTGCCGCCAATTCAGACGCAATTCGCAGTTTCGTTGGGATATGAACCAACTCGTATTTCTGACTTGCTGCCCGGCGCGGCCATGTTAGGCCCGTCGGCGACGTGGCTTTCACATACCGCCAATACGAACGAGGTCGGGATAGTCGCAGAAGCGGGAAGCAAGTTAGACCTAGTACTACAGCCGTAGATCGCGGTCATTGGTGTTGATGGTGTTTTCGGTGGTGGCAGGCGCGGGCGATTGCCTGGTGTTTTCGTCGCCATGTCGACCAGGCCAGGATGTCGGCGACGGTGTGCAGGGGTCGTAGGAGCAGCGCATCGAAAAGTCGAC
>NZ_JBKQTQ010000269.1:0-10457 GCF_052143115.1 Mycobacterium sp. | reverse complement strand
GCATTGCGTCGAGGTCGTCGTGGTAGCGACGCCACGCCGATTGGCACACCACACGGACCACCGGGTTGACGAGGCGCAGGATGATGCTTCCCTGGTGCCCGCTCATCGCGACGCCGCGCCGAGGATGTCCACTGCCTGCCGATCCTTTCGTCGCGACTGTTGTCGCGGCTGGTTCCCAAACTAGTCAGATTTGACTGTTTTTAACTTAACACCAAACCCACCGCAGGTCAACGATCGGATCGCCTTTTTCAGCGCGGATGCGCCCGGCTTCGAATGGGGATGTGCCGGCAACGGGCGGTGCGCAGACGTCCGAAGAATCCACGGGCATCCGTACGCCGGAGTGATGTACTCGTCGAGGGCGGCGGAGAAGCCTGCTTGCTGAAACCGTCAACCTCGACTACTTTGCAGCTGGGCTCTGCGATTGCGGGTCAATCTTGGCACCGTCGGGCCTCGGCCAACCCTTTGGATTGTGAGGTCAATGGTGCCCATATTCCGCGATGCCGACGAGGTCTACCGTCACCTCGGGGGATTGTTCGAATACGCCGAAGAGACGCTCGCCGACGTTGCTGCAGCTACCGGGCTGGTGGCCCGACTCCGGTTGACCGACCCCGATTGCGTGCTCGTCGTCGACTTTCCCGGAAAGAAGGTGTTCCTAGGCGAAGCCGGGACCGGCGTGGCCGCCGCTTTCGAGCTGGACATGGAGGCCGATGTCGCTCACGCGGTGTGGCTCGGACGCATCCCACCGGCCACGCTGCTCGCGACCCGCCGAGTCAGAGTTCGTGGATCGGCACGCAAGCTTCTCCGGATGCAGAGCCTGGGCGAACGGCTGATCCCCGTATACGAGAAGCTCCTCTGCGACGCGAACCGAGAAGACCTCCTCACCGCGCCAGCCTGACTTAATCGGTCGGGCCCGGACGGGGGGATCGAGGACGCCACTCGCCTTCGAGCGTGATCGGCTGAGCCATTACCTCCGCGCCGGGCCCCCTGCCGCTCGGGGCTATTTCTCGGCGGCCACCCGGACAGGGGGGTAGCCGGGAAGGCACCTTTTTCGCCTTACGACGAGTACGGGGAGAACTGCATCCTGCCGTGCGGCGCCTGGTGGTGGCAGGAAGTTTCGGACGGCGTACCCCTGAGCGGCGGCTGAATGAGCGTGAAGGAATTGCGTTCGCACCCCTAGCAGGGGTCGCCATCGGGCGTGTAGTACGGCACACCCTCTACCGTGTAGCACGGCTCCTCGCCCGGCCGGTACGGGTCGGCGGCCGCCGCTATGAGCGCGCCGCCCGCAACGTCACCGGCTATGTGGCTGCAGCCACCCACGTCGACATGATGGCGTCGTCCGTCTGCGCCGGCGCAGATGTCGGCGTGCGCTACCGGTGCTATGGCCACCGGCGCTACCGCCATCGCCATGGCTGTCAATAGCGCTGCTGCCAGCTTCGTCATGTCACACCCCTTTTTCTAGCCCGGCCCACTGTGATTATCGCAGACAGCCGATTCGGATTTGTCACCGTGCGCGGCCAGACTCGCCGCGCGGGCGCAGACTCTTGGTCCATCGCGCCGCCCGTGAGCGGCATAGCCGAGGAGGACCGATGAATAGCAACCACCACGCCCATCTGGACAAAGCTAACGACGCCGTCGTGATCGAGAACCTGACGGTGCGGGACAAGGACGTTGCCCGCGAGGCCCGGCGCTGGACCACCGGCGAACGCGGACCGATCGTCGATGACGTCGACAAGCTCGCCGGCGCCGATCTCTCCGAGTTCGTCGCCGAAGCCGTCAAGATCGGCGCGCACGCGCTGTCGGCCACCGGACAGCGCGCCCTCGGTCACCACCAGGTGGCGGCGACGTTTCGCCGTTGCCGTTTGGGCAGCAGCGCGCCACGCAGCGCCAGGCCGCGGCGGACGACCAAACAGGTAGGGGTCCATCTTGGCCGCGCGCGGCAGTCCCTGCTCATGATCACGCTGGCGCCAGAAGGCCAGTGCCGGAAACGATTTGGGCGGCGGCCCCGGTAAGGTCGGATTTTGGTCGAAATTAGTGAGAAGCGCCGTGATTACCCAGGTAGATAGATCACCCTGGCTAGTGCGACGGTAGCTAGCATTGTCAGTAACAGCATGGGCAGACCGACTTTGACGTAATCCCCGAAGCGGTAGCCGCCGGGTTCCATCACCAACATGTTCGATGGGGAAGATACGGGCGTCGCGAAAGCTGCCGAACAGGCAATCGCTACCGTCATCGCGAATCCCTGCGGCGAGACGTGCAGTGCCTGTGCGGCTTCAATCGCCACTGGCGCAATCAATACCGCCGTTGCTGCGTTGGAAATGAACAAGCCAACCAGCGCGGTAACCAGGAACACCACCGCGAGCATCAACATCGGGCCAAGAGGGCCTAGCGTCCTCACCAGTTCTTTCGCCATCAGGGTTGTGGCGCCCGTTTTCGTGAGCGCGGTAGCCAAGGGCAGCATCCCGGCGATCAGCACCAGCGTCGTCCAGCTGATCAGGCGATAGATGCTGTCCAGGCGGACGCAGCCGGCGGCGATCATCGCCAACGCGGCGATCAGGGCCGCATCGGAGTTGGGCAGGACTTGGGTCACCATGATCGCGACCATGCCGACGAGAATCCCCACCGCGATCGGTGCCCGTCCCCGTGCCGGCAATCGCTCTTGGTATTCCGCCGGTAAAGTCAGCAGCACGAAGTTCTCGCGATCGTCGCTCAATCTATTGATATCGTCCCAGTTTCCGCCGACCAACAAGGTATCGCCGAAGTCCAGGGTCTCCCCAGCTGGGTTCTCGGTTACCGGCTGACCCCGATGGCGGAGAGCCAGCACGGTCACATGGTATTGCGAGGAGAGATCGAGACCTCCCAGGGTGCTGCCGATCGCCTTTGACTCTGGGGCCGGCATCACTTCGGCCACACCGATATCTTGCAATACTTCCTGTTGCTGGCTCTCCGCCTGCGGTCCGGTCACACTGCAGCCGAGGGTTGTGCTCAGTGCGGGAACCTGCTCCTCGTCCACGAGGGTGAAGACGACATCGTCAGCCTCAAACACCGACTCGGGCAGGCGAAGTCGTTGGTGAAGCCGACCGGGTTTTGCAGGATTGCCTGACATTCTGCGTAGCGAAGGACATGCACAGCGGGCAGGACGGCGTCGCGAAACGCGGCGCACTGATCGCGGAGCGCAGAGAGTGTCGGGAACGGATCGCGTTGGAAGGACTCGTCCAGGGCGTCGAATGTCCCAGGAGTCGCCGTTATGAGGGATCCGCGCGCGCTCGGCGCGCCCTCTGCATCGTCGGTCGACACTGACGGATTGGTGATTGGGACACTCCTGATCTAGTCAGATTTGACTGGTTTTGAGGCTAGCGGTCGCGCTGCGGCGGGTCAATGGTCGACGAAGCAGCCATGTTCGGGTCCGATAACCAAGTGCCCGCCTACAACCGCGGGACGGGGGTATTGACCGACCTGGCGATCCCTGCTTAACTAGAACTTAATCTAGTCAGCTCTGACTGGTTTGCATGGAACGGATCGACGTGGACATCTCGAATCGAGTAACTGACCTCATGGAACGGGTGGGATTGGCTAAACGGACCGACCGACTCGGTGCAGTGGCAATGAACGCGGCGCAACTGCTCATGCACGGTGGGTTCGAGACGGGCGAGAAAGGCTCGCCGTTCGAGGTGGTTGCAAAGGAGCCGATGTACCGGCTGCGCCGGTATTTCCCGGATAGCGACAGCACCGGACGGCCGGCGGTGGTTCTCGTCCCGCCGATGATGTTCGTGGCCGACGTCTACGACGTGTCCTCTTCGTCGTCGGCGGTGAGCGTGCTGCATGAGCACGGCATCGACCCGTGGGTGGTCGACTTCGGCGCACCCGAACATGAGGAAGGTGGGCTGCAGCGGACGCTCGCCGATCACATCGTTGCGACTAGCGAGATCGTCGACCGGGTCCGGGACCTGACCGGCAGAGACGTTCACCTGGGCGGATACAGCCAGGGTGGCGTGTTCTCTTACTCCGTTGCCGCCTACCGCCGCGGTGCGGGGCTGGCAAGCGTCATCTCCTTCGGTAGCCCGGTCGACACCAAGTCGGTGGGCATATTCTCGTTGCCCGAACCGGTGATGGAATTCGCCGCAGACGCGATCGCAACGTTACTGGACCGCACGGGACTGCCCGGTTGGGCTACCCGCGAAGGCTTTCGGCTGCTCGATCCGGTCAAGAATGTGCGGTCACGAGTGCAGTTCCTGCGGCAACTGCACGATCGCGAAGCGTTACTGCCCAACGAGCGCCAGCGGCGCTTTATCGAGTCTGAAGGCTGGATCGCCTGGCCGGCTCCGGCGCTCGCCGACGCACTGCGGCAGTTCATCGCACAGAACCGGATGCTGTCTGGCGGCATGGTCATCGACGGGCAACCGCTGACCCTCGCCGACATCGAACGGCCCGTCCTGTGCTTTGTCGGCGAGAACGACCAGATCGGACAGCCCGAGGCGGTCCGGGCGATCCGCCGCGCGGCTCCGCGTGCCGAGATATACGAGGTCTCGCTGCCGGTCGGACACCTCGGCATCGTCGTGGGTTCAGCGGCAACGACCCGAACCTGGCCGACGGTTGCCGCCTGGGCATCGCATGTCGACAACGGCACGGAGATGCCCGAGATCATCGAGCCGATGGCCACCGAACCGTCGGAGGTCGCCTCCGACAGCAACGGACGCAACCCGCTCATCGCGGCGGTAGGCCAGGGATTGCAAGCCGGCTGGCGCTTGGGCGCGTCGACGCTCGACGCGACGTGGGCACTCACGGCGGGCGCCGCCGCTAATCTGCCGCGGCTGCTGCGCCTGGAATTGGTGCGCGCTGAGACGCGGGTGTCGCTCGGTTGCCTCCTCGACGAACGCGCCGAAGGCCACCCCGGTGCAGTCGGGTTCTTGTGGGAAGATCGCGCGCACACTCACGCTGCCCTGAAGACGCGTATTGACGCTGTGGTGGCGGGACTGCTGTCGGTCGGCGTGCGTCAGGGTGAACCCGTCGGCGTCCTGATGGACACCCGCCCCAGCATGCTTATCGCCGTTGCCGCGCTCGACCGGATCGGAGCGGTGGTCGTGTTGTTGCGCCCCGACGGGGCGTTCACCGAGGAGATCAAACTTGGTGGCACCGCGCGCATCGTGACTGACCCGGAACACGTCGACTCCGTCCGCGCGCAGACGGACGCCGAGGTGTTCGTGCTCGGCGGCGGCGGAGGACAACGGGACCTCGGCGTCGACGGCGTGATCGACCTGGAGCGCATCGATCCAGATGAAGTCATCCTCCCGACCTGGTATCGACCGAATCCCGGCCTGGCGCGCGAAACCGCGTTTGTCTTGTTCACCGGCGACGGTCCGTCGACGAGGGCGCGAATGATCACCAATGCCCGCTGGGCGCGGGCCGCCTTCGGAACCGCGACGTCGGCTGAGCTCGGACCGCGCGACACGGTCTTCAGTGTCAACCCGATCCACCACCCGTCGGGCCTCTTGATGTCCTTGGGGGGTGCCATCGCCAGCGGCGCCCGCTTTTCGATGGCGAGCCGCTTCGACCCCGACACGTTCTGGAACGAAGCCCGCCGCTACGGCGTGACCGTGGTGTCCTACACCTGGACACAACTCCGCGACCTCGTCGAGGCGCCACCGCATCCGGGTGAGCACCACCACACGATCCGCACCTTCATCGGCTCGGGGATGCCGGTTGGACTGTGGCACAGGGTCGTTGAGCGCTTCGCCCCGGCCCGGGTGGTGGAGTACTATGCCTCCGCGCAGACCGACGCGATCCTGGTCAACATGCCCGGCGCGAAGGTCGGTTGCATGGGCACCCCGCTTCCGGGCAGTCCCGAGTTGCGCATCGCCCGCATTGACGAAAAGACCCGGCAGCTGGCCCTTCGGGCGGACGGCTCCGCCGAGCAGTGCCGGCCCAGGGAAATCGGGATGTTGCTCTCGCGAGTGGAGCCGGGAATGTCGCCGGCGGCGCGTCCCCATCGCGGGCTATTCGCACCGGGAGACGCCTGGGTGCTGACCGGCGACCTGTTCTACCGCGACGAGGATGACGACTTCTGGCTCGCAGGCAGTGCCGACTCGCTCGTCACTACCGCTAACGGGGTGGTCGGCGGGTCCGCCGTCGAAGACGCACTCGGCATCCTCGACGCGATCGACATGAGCGTCACATACGCCGTTCCCGGATCCGAAGGCAACAACCTCGCGATAACCGCCCTCACGCTGCGATCCGGGCGATCGCTCGACGCCGAGGACCTCTCCGCAGCACTGGGACAGCTGTCACCGGACCGGCGACCTCATGTCGTGCACGTTGTCCAGCGCATCCCAACCAGCACTTCGCATCGACCGCTGCCAAGCGCGTTCGCCGAAGGCGGCCGGCCCGCGCCCGGCCCAGGGGTCTACAAGCTGGATCCGCTCTCCGGCGAGTACGAGACAACAACAGTTGCAAAACCAGTCAGAACTGCCAACTCCCACGCGCGAAGGAGCCGATGATGAGCCAGGCACACGACTACGACTATCTGATTGTCGGGTCCGGTTTCGGCGGCAGTGTATCGGCGCTGCGCCTAGCCGAGAAGGGTTATCGGGTAGCCGTTTTGGAGTCCGGGCGTCGTTTCGAGGACCACGACTTCGCCGAGCGGCTCTCGCAGCTGCGCCGGATGATCTTTGCGCCCAAGCTGGGTTTGAACGGCATTCTGCGGGTCACACCGTTCAAAGACGTCATGATCCTCAGCGGAAGTGGCGTGGGCGGTGGCAGCCTGGTCTACGCGCAGACCCTCTGGCGAGCCGGGGATGGATTCTTCGAGGACTGGCGCAAGGTATGCGGAGACGCCCCGAATCTCGAAAAGTATTACGAGTTGGCCGAGGGCATGCTCGGCGTCGTGACGCAGCCGCGGCGCACGCCTGCCGACGACGCCATCGAGGCCATTTCCGTCGAGCTAGGTGTAGCTGAGACCTTCGGCCCAGTCCCCGTTGGCGTCTACTTCGGCGAGCCCGGCGTGGTGCACGCCGATCCGTATTTCGGCGGCGCCGGTCCGGCCCGGTCGGGTTGTATCGAATGCGGGTTGTGCCTGTTGGGATGCCGCCACAATGCCAAGAACACGCTGCCGAAGAACTATCTGTGGTTCGCGGAGCGCCTCGGTGTGCAGATCGATCCCGAACGCACGGTCACCTCGATCCGGCCACTGGGGGCGGCGGATGGCTCCGACGGGTACGCCGTGACCAGCGAACGCAGTGGCTCCTGGATTCGCAAGGACCGCCGCACGCAGACCGCACGCGGTGTGGTCGTAGCCGCCGGTGCGCTGGGAACGAATCAACTACTCGCCCAATGTAAGAGGGACGGCACGCTGCCGCGAATCTCTGACCGGCTCGGCCAGTTGGTCCGCACCAATAGCGAGGCGATGACCGCGGTGACCACTCCGGACGACCGAGGGTGGGGTCGCAGCGTGTCGATTACTTCGAGCGTGCACCCCACCGGGGACAGCCATGTCGAAGCCGTTACCTACGGGCCGGGCGGCAACGTGATGGGCCTGATGTTCACACTGCTCACAGGCGATGGCACGAGAATCACCCGGCCGCTCAAGCTGCTCGCCCAGATCTGCAGGCACCCGATTCGATTTGTCCGCGTGACCAATCCGCGCGGCTGGTCGCAACGCTCGCTCATCACCGGCGTCATGCAGAGCACCGACACATCGCTGTCGCTGGTGCCCAAGCGGCGGATACTCGGCCGGCGGCTGCGGCTCACCACGCGCCAGGATCCGGACCACCCGACGCCCACTTTCCTGCCGGTGGCCAACGACTTCGCCCAGCGGCTCGCCGACCGGACCGGTGGGACAGCGCAGACTTGGCTGACCGAAGCGCTGTTCAACATGCCGATCACCGCACACATTCTGGGCGGCGCGGTAGCGGCCGACACCCCCGAGCACGGAGTTGTCGATGGCGAGCATCGGGTGTTCGGCTACCAGAACCTGCTTATCTGCGATGGTGCGGTCATCCCGGCCAATCCCGGTGTGAATCCGAGCCTGACGATCACGGCGATGGCCGAGCGGGCGATGGCAGCAATCCCGGTCAAGCCGGGCACCCACACGACAACCCCCCGCGCGAGGTTCATCAACTCGAAACCGGCAGCAGTTTGAGCGTGTGCACCCCGACCCGCTCGGCGCTGCTCACCGGAGGCCACGCGATCCGGTGGCTATGTGGTTGCTTGGCGATAGGGGAAGGGCTTAATTGCACCCGCCGGCGTTGACCCACCGACCGTTGTAGCTCACACATCCGGTGGCGTTCGGGGGCGGCGGTGGGTCGTACGGCATGGGAGCGTAGTACGCCGGCGGCGGAACGTAAGGCGCAACCGTGTCGGCGAGGTTCGCGCAGCCACTCACCGATACCCGTCGGCCGGCGCTAGCGCAGACGTCGGCGTTAGCGACCCCGGGTGCGGGAATAGTGACGATCGCCCCGGGGACGGCCGCGAGCGCCAAGACGGTCGCCGCCGTGATAGTCCATGACCGTAACCAATGACTCATCTTGCTTGTCTCCTCACCGGCGTGACTGGCCTATGTCGAAGGTGATGGTCGGGCGTGACACCACTTAGGTGACTATTGACCCGAATTAGGGTGGTAATCGCAGCGATCGCTCAGGTCGGTGACGGGTTGACGGATCCCGTTGATTTCGGACTCAACCTGGGGGTGGGCGTTCATGTAGTTCTGGACGTCGCCGCGAATCTCTTCGTTCGGCTGCCCACGAAGGCCGGTGAAGAAGTCGTTGACGTCCGGGTGGCTAAACAGATAGCCCGCCATCGCGGTCCCAACTGTGCCCGACGCCTGCGCCAGGTCGGCGGCCGTGCACCCAGGCGCCGGGGCCGCAGGGGCTGGAGGTGGCGGTTCGGGCGTGGGGTCAGCAAACGCCAACGAGGCGCCCCCAAACAGCATCGCACCGGCCATCGCCGAAGTACCGATCGCTCCCACCAGTGCGCCATGCATGGCACGCCTTGACAGCATCATGCTTGCTCCTTCTCGTCCAGTGTCCGAACGGCTATCGATGCCACTTAGCTAAGCACAACAAAATAAGACATTGGGGCGAGTAACAATTCGAAAGTAACCGCGAGAGCAAATTTTGCCGGCACCGACCGCGAGAGCCAATCCCACGGTCCGGCATTGGGTGTCGGCAGACTTCGAGACCGGTGACCGGTTAAGGCATCCGGTGCCTGACGAATCCGCCAGCGGACGTTGACATCTCACCGCTAAATGGCGCGCAGCGAATATCCAGGAAGGGACAGATTGAGGCGACACCGTAGTCGAGGAACCTAGGGGCGTGCCGGCGAGTGTCAGTATGGAGCCGACGCTAGGCAGGAGCAGAGAATGCACAGTGAGACTGCGTTCGTCCTCACAGTTTTGGTGTTCTGCTATGCCGCCGTCTCCGGGCTGGTCCGACGCTGGTACCTGGCGCCCGCGCTGATATTCGTCGTCCTCGGGATAGTTCTCGGTCCGTCGTGCCTGGGGTTGATCAAGGCGGGGTCCGACGCGAAGGCTTTCACGGTCCTTTCGGAGCTGGCGCTGACGGTGATTCTTTTCAACCAAGCCTCCACGCTGAACCTGCGGACCACGTTTCGACGGGGCCATCTGCCGATGCGCCTGATGGCGATAGGGATACCCGTGACTATCACCCTCAACACGGCAATCGCCGTCTCAGTGCTGCCGGTGCTGCCGTTTTGGGAAGCGGTGTGCCTGGCCGTTATCGTGGCGCCCACCGAGGTGGCGTTGGTGGACGCCCTGCTCGAGGATCGGCGCATCCCTGAGCGTGTCCGCCATGCGCTCTCGATTGAGAGCGGCCTTTATGACGGCTTTGCGCTGGCCGCTTTGCTGGCCGCGCTGGCGCTCGCCTCGGAGCAGACTCATCCCGCTCCGGTCCGCTGGGCCTGGTTCGCGTTTCGTACCGAGTTCGCCTCGCTGGCGATCGGCGTGCTCATCGGTGTGATCGGCGGCGTGGTGATCTCACGATCCAGTGCGCGCGGGTGGATGAGTGGCACCTGGGCGCAGCTGGCGACCCTGGCGCTCGCGCTCGTCTGCTTGGGGCTTGGCGAGCGGTTGCACGGCAGCGGGTTCGTCACCGCCTTCGTCGGCGGGTTGGCCTACGCAGTTGTTTCGCGCCGCAGCGGTACCCAGGTGGCGGCGACACAGGTCTCCGACGCGGCCGGCCAACTTCTCGAACTGCTGGTGTTCGCGCTTTTCGGCGCGCTGGCAGTCGTGCCGGCCTGGCGCGACGCTGGTTGGCGAGTTGTTGTTTTCGCAGCTCTCGCGTTGATCGTGGTACGTATCGCATCACTCGCGATCGCATTGGCTGGTAGCGGTTTGCCGAGGCGCAGCAAACTGTTCATGGGATGGTTCGGTCCCCGGGGAATTGGAACACTCGTGCTTGGCCTGATCGTGATCAAGGAAGGCGAGATAAAACAGGGCACGTTGATCACTC
>NZ_JBKQTQ010000268.1:0-8247 GCF_052143115.1 Mycobacterium sp. | reverse complement strand
AAGCCCGCCCGAAATTCATGCGGTTCGTCCGCAGGTTCGCCGTGCCGATACTCATTGCGTGGCTGCTGCTGACCGTAGCCTTGAACGTGCTTGTGCCGCCGATCGAGTCGGTCGCGCGAAACCACGCGGTGACAATGTCGCCCCAAGATGCGCCGGCGATGATCGCCGCGAAACGCATTGGCGCACAGTTCCACGAGTCGAATTCCGACAGCATCGCGATGATCGTCTTGGAGAACGATAAACAACCCGGCGAGGAAGCACATCGCTATTACGACGGCTTGGTGAAAGAGCTGCAGGCCGACCCCAAGCACGTGCAGCATGTCCAGAACGTGTGGGGAGATCCGCTCACTGCCGCCGGTGCCCAGAGCCGGGACGGCAAAGCAGCTTATGTCCAACTCAATCTGGCCGGCAACCAGGGCAGCACCCTGGGAAACGAGTCCGTCAAAGCGGTACGCGAGATCGTCGACAAATCAGCGCCGCCCAAGGGGCTCAAGGTATACACCACCGGTCCGGCGGCGCTGACCACGGACATGAACGAGGCCGCCGACAAAAGCATGTTCAAAATGATGGGCGTGACGGGCGTGGTCATCATGATCATGCTCTTCATCGCCTACCGTTCCATCAGCACGGTGCTTCTGGTCCTCGTCACGGTCGGTTTCGAGATGGGCACGGCCAGAGGGCTTGTCGCGCTTCTTGGGAACTATAATTTGTTGGGGTTCTCGACATTCGTCGTCGCGATGCTGTCCTCGTTGGCGATCGCAGCGGGAACGGATTACGCGATCTTTCTCATCGGTCGCTACCAGGAGGCTCGTCAGGCCGGCCAGGATCGAGAAACTGCCTATTACACGATGTTCCGCGGCACCTTTCACATCATCTTGGGCTCGGGGCTGACGATCGCCGGCGCGACGTTCTGCCTGCACTTGGCGCGACTGTCGTATTTCAAGGCGCTTGGCATTCCGTCCGCGCTGGGGCTGATCGTCGTCGTCGCGGGAGCACTGACCGCGGCGCCGGCCGTTGTCGCCGTGGCCACTCGGTTTGGCTTGCTCGACCCCAGACGGATGATCAAGACGCGCGGGTGGCGGCGCATCGGCACCGCTACCGTGCGCTGGCCCGGTCCGGTGTTTGCGGCTTCGCTGGCCATCGCCGTCGTCGGCATCCTCATCATGGCGAGCATGAAGATCAGCTACAACGACCGCTTCTACATACCCCGCAACCTGCCATCGAATGTCGGATATGCGGCCGCAGAGCGCCACTTCACCGCCGCCACAATGAATCCCGATATCCTCATGATCGAGAGTGATCACGACATGCGGAATAGCGGCGACATGATCATCCTGGACAGGCTCGCCAAAGACGTCTTTCGTTCGCCGGGAATCGCCATGGTGCAAAGCATCACCCGGCCATTGGGCGGCCCGATCGAGCACACCTCAATACCTTTCCAGATCAGCGCCCAATCGATCCCGATCCGGGAAAACCTTCAATTCATGAGGGACCGGACAGCCGACATGCTCACGATGGGCGACGACCTCGGTTCCATGATCGGGTCGATGGAGCGCATGCGGGACTTGATGGGTCAGATGAGCAGCACGACTCATCGCATGGTCGGCGATATGCACGACATGCAGTCCACGCTGGACGAGATGAGAGACCATCTGGCGGACTTCGACGATTTCGCGAGACCGTTCCGCAGCTATTTGTACTGGGAACAACACTGCTTCGACATTCCCGTCTGCTGGGCGGCCAGGTCGGTGTTCGAGGCGATCGACGGTGTGGACAAGTTCAGCGACAACATGAGCACGCTGATCAAGGACATGAACAACATCGACGCGATATTGCCGCAGATGCTCGCCCAGTTCCCGCCGATCATCGCCGTCGCAAAGTCCATGCAGGGGACCCTGCTCACCATGCACAGCAGCTTCTCGGGACTGGTCACGCAAATGGCCCAGATGACCGATACGGCGAGCGCGATGGGCCAGGCCTTCGACGCCTCCAGGAGCGGCGACTACTTCTACCTGCCGCCGGAAGCGTTCCAAAACCCCGACTTTCAGCGCGGTCTGAAACTTTTCCTATCGCCGGACGGCAAGGCCGCGCGGTTTATCATCACCCACGACGCCGACCCGGCGACTGCGGCGGGCATTTCCGCCGTCAAGCCGGAGCTCAATGCCGCGCATCAAGCGGTCAAGGGAACGGCACTCACCGATGCCAGGTTCTACCTCGCCGGAACGGCGGCGATATACCGCGATATCCAGTCGGGCTCCCAATACGACTTGCTGATCGTGGGAATCGCGGCGCTGACGTTGATTTTCGCCGTCATGCTGATCATCACCCGGGCTTTGGTGGCTTCACTGGTGATCGTCGGCACGGTGTTGCTCTCGCTGGGTGCTGCCTTCGGGCTCTCAGTGCTGGTGTGGCAACACATTTTCGGCCTGGACTTGAACTGGATCGCGCCGGTGTTCGGGCTGATCATTCTGCTGGCCGTCGGATCTGACTACAACCTGCTGCTTGTCTCGCGGTTCCAGGAGGAAATACGCGCGGGATTGAAGACCGGGATCATCCGCTCCATGGGCGAAACGGGCGGGGTTGTCACCGCGGCGGGCCTGGTGTTCGCCTTCACCATGATGTCCATGGTCGCCAGTGACCTGCGTTCCATCGGCCAGGCCGGCAGCACAATCGGCCTCGGACTGCTGTTCGACACCCTGATTGTGCGCTCGCTGATGACACCATCGATCGCCGCGCTGCTCGGACGCTGGTTCTGGTGGCCCCAACGAGTGCGGCCACGCCCGGCCAGTTACATGCTTCGGCCCTTCGGACCGCGTCGACTGGTGCGATCCCTGTTGCTGGGCGAGGACGCGGACGCGGCGACTACGAGGCTGCCGGGACTGTCCGGTAACGGTTCAGGGTCGCAAGCTACTTCGCCTCAACCGTCTGGTTGAGTGCGTTGATGGCGGCTTTCAGCTTGGCTGTGGCCTGATCGGCGACGTCGCGCAGTCCTGGCTGGTCGACGACCCGCACCATGATTTGCGGATCCATTGCTTCCACAAGAACCGTGTCGCCTGGCGCATCGGGATCGGTGCGCACCACGACGTTGCACGGCAACAACTGGCCGATCTGGCGATCCACGTTCAGCGCGCGATGCGCGAGGGATGGGTTGCAGGCGCCGAGGATCAGGTAATTCTCCATGTCCTCCCCCAGCTTTTGTTTCAGCGTGGCCTTGACGTCGATCGTGGTCAGGACGCCGAAACCCTGCTCGGCCAGAGCCCGGGTAGCCTGCTCGACGGCTTGCTCGAAAGAGGTGTGCAACTTAGCAGTCAGTCCGAATGTCATTGTCATACCTTGTCGTTGATGTCGATGGCTCACGCCAGAGCCAGGAATAACTTCTCCAGCTCGGCTTCGGTCAGTGGCGGCGCACCGCTTGCGCTGCTACCGGCGACGCACTCTCGAAGACCCGTTGCGACGATCTTGAACCCGGCTCGGTCAAGTGCGCGGGACACCGCCGCGAGTTGGGTCACTACGTCCTTGCAGTCACGTCCCTGCTCGATCATCGATATCACTCCGGCGAGTTGTCCCTGAGCTCGCCGCAGTCGATTGAGCACCGCAGCGATGCTGTCCTCGTCACCAGTCATTTTCCCTCCATGTCCTGTTGCAGCCATGTTACCCCCTGGGGTATGTGGCCGGCCAACCTAGAATACCCCGTGGGGTATCGCTATAGTAGTAGGCATGAGCGAACACACCCACCATCACGACGTACTGACCGACCTCAACCCCAAGCATCGCGCGCTGCGCAAGATGATCCCCGACGTGTACCGGGGATTCGCCGAGATGAGCAACGCCGCGCTGACCCCCGGCGCCTTGGACAGGAAAACTAAAGAGCTCCTCGCGCTGGCCATCGGTGTCGTGGCGGGGTGCGACGGCTGCGTAGCCTCACACGCCCAAGCGGCGGCCCGGGCGGAAGCCACGAAGGAGGAGGCGGCGGAAGCCATCGGCGTCGCCTTTCTCATGCACGGCGGGCCGGCCACCATTTACGGTGCCCGCGCTTACGACGCCTTCTGCGAATTTGCCGACGCGCAACCTGGCGCGGGATCGGCATCGTCCGACTGAGCTGCCGACTGCCCTATCCCCACAACAGCGAGAGGATGCGAAGGATGTCCGTAAAAGACCTCGCCATTGCCGATTTCGAATCGACGATCCTTGGCAACCCGATCATGCTGGTCGACTTCTAGGCTCGGTGGTGTAGCCCATGCCGAGCATGTCATGCATGCCAAGGTCAACACCGAAGCTGAGCAGGAATTGGCTGCGATCATCGGTATCCGGTCCATTCCGACCGTCATGGCGTTCCGTGACGGGGTGCTCGTCTACAGCCACCGTGCGCGACCAGACCGCCGACAAAAAGGCCGCCGCCAAGGCTCAGCAGCCCAACGATTCTCACCATGATCGCGCATGGAGCGCACGGACTTACCCGATCCGGTGACCAACGGCCCTATGCACTAGCGCATGGCGCGTTGCATTCTCCAAGTGGGCTTATATGTGAAACCCGTTGTGTTTCTATGTGAAGGACGGTTGCTATGACCACCACCACCGAAGCGGCTTGCGCCACAACGCCCATGCCACGAATCGGCGATCCAGCACCTGCGTTCACCGCTGTCACTACGGAGGGTCAAGTCAACTTTCCCGCCGACTACCGCGGTAAATGGGTCATCTTTTTCTCTCATCCGGCCGATTTCACTCCCGTTTGCACAACGGAATTCATGACATTTGCCTCGATGCAGCAACAGTTCGCCGCGTACAACACCGAACTTCTGGGACTATCCGTCGACGGGCTCTACAGCCACATCGCCTGGCTGCGCAGGATCAAAGAGAAGATCGCCTTCCGTGATCTCAAAGACGTCGAAGTCACTTTCCCCGTAATCGAAGACGTTTCGATGAACGTCGCTATGAAGTACGGGATGATCATGCCGGGCGAGGCTTCAACCAAGGCGGTGCGTGCGGTCTTCGTTATCGACCCCAAGGGCACCATCCGCGTCGTTATCTACTACCCACTCAGCCTTGGACGCAACTTCGGCGAACTGCTGCGCGTCGTCAAGGCCTTGCAGACTGCGGACCATTTTGGCGTCGCAACTCCAGCGGACTGGCAACCTGGTGAGCGCGTTATCCTCGCGGCGCCCAGCTCATCCAGCGCTGCAGAAGCGCGCATGGAAGGAAGCGCTGACGGCATCGAATGCACGGACTGGTTCTTGTGCACCAAAGAGCTCTCCGCTGACGAGGTCGAATCTGCTATTCGAGTCGCGTAGGAGGCTTGAAGCCTAAAAGGGCGGCGGGTCGTTGCAAGCTGCGATCCGGGCAGCCTCTCGGGCCGCTTGCGCAGCGATGCGGGCTTCGTTGATTCCACGCTCCCAGTTGTTGCGAGCGGCGCGGTCGGCGGATCTCGTCTGCCGGCGGGCTGGCATCATGAGTCCGCGGTTTGCGGTAGTCGAAGGCGTCCACGTCGGCAACATCAACTTGCCTGTCGGAATGGCCAACGCGGGAAAGAACAGGCTCCCAACGGGTTTCGTGGTGTAAGTGTGGCCGGTTGGCGATGTCCAGATCACCGTGCCGTCGGGTTCTTGACGATCGCGCCAACCATTGACCCCGCTATAGAAGGTTTTCAGTAGATGATGAATTCTACAGAGCAGCTTGAGGTTTGACGGATGCGTGGGGCCTAGCGGCCAAGGCACGGTGTGGTCGATGTCGGCGCACTCAGCCGGGCGATCGCAACCAGGGAACCGGCAGGTCAGGTCCCGGCAGCGAATGAAATCGGCCAACGCCGCAGACGGCCGGTACCGCGGTTCGGGCGCACAATCCTTCGGCTGGACCACCGGGCGTAATTTCGCCGAGGTCGTCAGCTGCCGCACCGCCTCCGCCGACAACCCGCCGAAGCCCGGCACGTAGCCCGGAGCCGTCGAGTCGCCGCTGACTGTGGCAGCGTCGGCCAGCACGTGGATGACGACATCCCCGACCGTGGCGCCCTGATCGGCCGCTGGACAGTCCGACGACCCGCAGGCGCAGGCCATCGCGGTAGCCCGCGCCGCCAGGGCAGACAACGCGTCGGCGCGGCGCTGTGCTTTGGTACGCGGGTCGGCAGAACAAACCGTAGCCGCGAGCTCGTCGAGCCGTCGGTCAAAAGCCAAGGCATCGGGCGCCCTGACGTCACCCCATATCTCGGCCATCCCGGAGTGCAACGGCGAGATGCCGATGTGGCGATTTTCCTCGGTTTCCCGCGCCAGCCGCACCGCCGTCGGCTCCAACCGCTGGATCCAGTAGTCGACGACCTCAACGATTTTGCTGTAGGACCGTCGGCTCCAACGCGACGCGTCACGGGCGAGCCAGCCGTCCAGCCGGGTCAAGGCATCGTCATCGATCATGAGCTCGGTGCGAAAAACCACCGCGGAGATCACTCGAAAGTCCACGTCACCGGCGGCGAATAAGGCACCTAACTTCGGCAAGCGTTCCGCGAGCGCCAACCCGTATCGCAATTGGCCGGCTGCCCGGCCGCGACTGATTCCCTGCGCGGCGGCCACTTCGGCGGCCACTTGCTCCCAACCGTCGACGCACCACTGCTCACGCTCGTCGGCGTCTTGCTCAGCCAGCCGGCGGTGATATAGCTCGGCCGCGGCGGCGAACTTGCGCGCGATGACCGCCGACTCCAGCCGTGCGGCGTCTCGCATCACCTCCACCAGGCCCGCGTCGTCGAGTCCGCACACGGCCTGAAGATCCGGCAGCGCTGCATCGAACATGCTTTCGATTATGACTCGTCGGTCCGACGTCCCGACCGGCCAGGGGGGCCTACTGTGGATGAATTGCTCACTGTGGATAACCGGTTGAGTCATCACGAAATCGCCTGCTCACGCCCAATAGTGTCACCTGCTCCCGCTGTCACGCGACGGACGCGGCATTGTTTGTTTTCTGGTCACCAAGGGGCGGGCTGGGTCTGCGAATCTTCACTCGACGAAAGGGCCTCCATGACGGAACATTTGCGCGCTTACAACAGTCTGTGGCAGGTCCGCAGCGACTCGTGGTGCCGGTTGGAGGAGGCCGCTGACCGGCTGACGCGCCCGGACACCGCGGGAGCGTTAAAGGAACAGTGTGTGAACGGCTGCCAGGAGTTACTGACGCGCCTGAGCACGCTGGAGCCCTACTGGGCCTACCCCGGCTCTCCCCAGTTCGCGCGGATTCAACGGCTTTTTGCTGCCGGCAGCTACGACAAGTTCGCACAAGCGGTGGCGCAGGTCAACCGCGCCCTGACCACGGAGTCGTACCGCACCGGTGACGTCGACAACGCCGGTGCCGACGAGCTGGACATGTTTCCGTCCGATCCGCGTCAGCTCGAGCGTCAGACAGAAGCAGAGCGCGACCGCCCCTACTTCGAGGTGCTCGTCGTCGAGAAGATGACCGAAGACCAGGAACGGGTGCTGCGCAACGAGGTTCGCAAATGGCGACGCCCCGACGACGAATTCGTCTACGAGCTCGTGGTGGTGTCCAGCGGCGACGAGGCTCTCATCGCGGCGCGGCTCAACGTGAACCTGCAGGCCGTGGTGATCCGGCGGCGCTTTTCGCACCAATCGACCCGCGATCTGTCAACCTTGTCGGAGTTCGTCGACACTGGGGTGTCGCACGAATTGGCCGATCATTATTCGCCCGAGGAACGCGCACAAATCCTCGCCACATCCATGGCGAAGTTACGCCCCGAGCTCGACCTCTACCTGATGACCGAGATCGAGGTGGAGGACATCGCCGGGCGCCTGGGTCAGTACTTCCGCAGGGTGTTTCACGCCCGGGAAGGCATGCTCGAGTTACACCTGTCGATCTTGCAGGGCGTGGAGGCGCGCTACCGCACCCCGTTCTTCAGCGCGCTCAAGCAGTACAGCCACCGGCCGACGGGTGTCTTTCACGCCCTGCCGATTTCGCAGGGCAAGTCGATCGTCAATTCGCACTGGATCAAGGACATGGTCGGCTTCTACGGCCTGGAAGTGTTCATGGCCGAGACGTCGGCGACGTGCGGCGGTCTTGACTCGCTGCTGGAGCCGACCGGTCCGCTGCGTGAATCCCAGCAGCTCGCGGCGGAAGCGTACGGCTCGCGGCATACCTACTTCGTCACCAACGGAACATCGACGGCTAACAAGATCGTCACCCAGGCGCTGGTGGCGCCCGGCGACATCGTGCTGCTGGACCGCAACTGCCACCAGTCGCACCACTACGGCATGATGATGGCCG
>NZ_JBKQTQ010000267.1:0-10483 GCF_052143115.1 Mycobacterium sp. | reverse complement strand
GACACCGCCTCGCGCACCTACTACGACCGCAAAAGATTCGAAGGCAAAACCCACACCCAAGCCGTCCTCGCCCTGGCCCGCCGACGCCTCAACGTCCTGTGGGCCATGCTGCGCGACCACACGACCTATCAACCCACCGCACCTAACGCCGCGGCGGCTTGACAACTTCATTGAGAATCTCCTTCGACGGCCAGTGGTTCACCGGATGCTCCAGCGTGGTCCAAAGATGTTGTGTGGCATAGGAGCGCCAGGGGCGCCACGGACGGCTTCGTGCAGTCAGTGCCCGCTGAGCTGTCGGCAAACCCAATTGCTCGGCAGCCAAGCGCAATCCGAGGTCGCTGACTGGAAAGGCGTCCGGGTCACCCAGACCGCGCATGGCGATCACCTCGGCGGTCCACGGCCCGATGCCGGGCAGTGCCAGCAACTGCTGACGGGCCGCGTCCCAGTCGCAGCCGGTGTCAAGGACCACGCTGCCATCGGCCAGCCCGGCGATCAGGGCGGTCAGGGTCCGCCGGCGTGCCGCCGGGACGGCCAGATGGACCGGATCGATGTCGGCGAGCTGCTGGGCCGACGGAAAGGTGTGCGTCAGTGCGCCGTCGGCGTCGTGGACCGGCTGGCCATATGCGATGACCAGTCTGCTCGCGTGGGTTCGCGCGGCCTTGGTTGACACCTGCTGACCCAGTACCGCTCGCACCGCGAGTTCGGCCTCATCGACAGTGCGGGGTATGCGTTGCCCCGGCGCCTTGGCTACCACCGGGGCCAGTGCCGGATCGGATTGCAAGATCTCGATCACCGCCTCCGGATCCGCGTCGAGGTCTAGTAGCCGCCTGCAACGGGAGATCGCGGTCGTCAGGTCCCGGAAGTTGTCGAGCACCAGCAGACATCGGACATGATCGGACGCGGGTGTCAGGCTGACTATGCCGTTTCCGGACGGCAGCCGTAGCGTGCGGCGATATGTGCCATCGCGCACCTCCTCACATCCGGGTACCACGCCGGCGGCCAGATGACCGAAGACGCCTTCGTAGGCGAACGGGGCCCGTACCGGCAGGCGCAGCGACACCGTCCCCGGTGACCGTAGGTCCAATGCGGCACGCCCGAACCGTGCCGCTGCGCGTTTGCGCAACTGCGTCGGAGTGATGTCGCACACCAAGCGCAGCGTGTCGTTGAACTGGCGGATGCTGGAAAAGCCTGCGGCAAAAGCGATATCGCCGAAAGGCAGATCTGTTGTCTCGATCAGTATTCGTGCAGTTTGCGTGCGCTGCGCGCGGGCCAGGGCAAGCGGGCCGGCACCGGTTTCGGCCTGCAGCAGCCGCTCGAGCTGACGTGTGGTGTAACCGAGGCGGGCGGCAAGACCGGTGACACCTTCGCGGTCCACGGTGCCGTCGGCGATCAGCCGCATGGCCCGGGCGACGAGGTCGCCGCGGATGTTCCACTCGGGCGAACCCGGCGACGCGTCTGGGCGGCAGCGTTTGCACGCGCGGAAGCCGGCACGTTGCGCGGCCGCCGCCGTTGGATAAAACCGGACATTGCGGGCGAACGGTGGCCGGACCGGACAGCTGGGGCGGCAATAAATCCCGGTGGTCAGCACCGCGGCGACAAACCAGCCGTCGAATCGAGCGTCCTTGGATTGCACGGCCCGGTCGCAGCGGTCGAAGTCTTCATACACGGTTCGACAATTACACCCGACCCCTGACATTACTGGCGGAAATCCGACATGGTGCTGGTCAGCGGCCTAAACTGCGACAAGCTGCGAAAAGACATGACGGTAGTTCACGCTAGATAGCCGTAACTGTGCCCAAATTGTGTCCACCTGTGTCCACGGGCCCGGTTACAGAGACCGCCGAGGTCGCCCCGGGTGCCGGTGTGGAACTCCCGGCAGTAGAGACCGTCAGCCGACCGCCACGAGCTGCCGCTGCCGGTGCTCTGCTGCACCCGCCGCGATCCGCTGAGCCAACAGGTAGTGTTCCGGCCGTGTGGAGCTCGGTGCTGGTGCTGGCGCTTCTGGGGGCACTCAATCCGTTGCGCCTCGGCCTCGCCCTTCTCGTGATCTTCCGGCCACGGCCCGCGCAAAACCTGCTCGCCTTCTGGGTCGGCTGCCTGATAGTGAGTCTTTCCTACCTGCTGGTTCCGCTGATGGCGCTGCACTTCACACCAATGTTTAGTTCTTTTGCGCACGATGTGGGCACCCCGGGCACGGTCGCGAGCTCCACCGTCCGGCACATTCAAATCGGCGCTGGTGTGCTCGCACTATCGATCGCCGTGCTGCTGACGTTGCGCTTCTCGGCGCGTCAGCGGGCGCACCTGCCGACGCCGGCCGCCAACACGTCGACCCTAGAGCCGGAGTCGAATACATCGACCGCAACCTCGCGGCTGCTGGGTCGCGGGCAGGATGCGCCGATGGAGGGCGGATCTGCAATCCGGCGGCTGCTCGGCCGTGCCCACAATGCGTGGGAAAACGGATCCTTGTGGGTCGCGTTTGTGATCGGCCTCGTATCGGGGCCGTCACTCGACGGGGCTGTCTACGTACTCGCCATCATCGTGCCCTCGGGAGCCTCGACCGGCACGCAGGTCAGTGCCGCCATCGCGTTCGTCGTCGGGATGCTTGCCGTTGTCGAGATCACGCTCGCCGGCTATCTGGTCACGCCGGCGAAAACCCAAGCGTTCGTGCAACTGCTGCACGACTGGGCGCGGGCTCACCGTCGGAAGCTCCTGGTAGCCATGTTCGCAGTGGTTGGGGTTGCGCTGGTGGCCCAGGGCATGCGTTAAACGGCGATTTACTTAAGTTTCCACCATCAGCGCGCTGTGAGACCGCCTGCGGCACAGGCCATCCCGGCACGCCATCCCGTGCACCATCCCTGCCGCAACAGCGAATCGCCCCCCGCCGGAATCCCTGCCGCCAGATGGGTTTGCTACCGCCGAAAAAATCGCAGGCGGGCCAACCCCGCAAAGTTGCTGGCAGGCGAAGGGCGAAAGCGGTGTCCGCTGAAATTACCTCCCCGCAACCGTTAACTTCCGCATTCAACAAAGTTTCAGCGGCCGCGCGTGAGCTAATTTTTTTCAGCGGCCGCGCGTGAGCTAATTTTGCTGTGGCGGAATAGCTTGCAATTAGCCAACTTTCGGCTCGGTTTCGACGGCCTGGCAACTTTTGGCAACTGTGTTGTGTCTCAACGGTTTTCGGCGAAAGTTTGCCGGGTGTTCCGGTGTTTTCCGTCGTATTTTGTGTCGTTACAGGGAAATCGCAGATGCACCGGTACGGTGGTGTTATGGCTGGTAGCGGTACACCTCGGCGGCCACGGTGGCCCCGTCGGGCCACACGAATCCGCCGGCGCTAGCGTCCAAGGTGGTGATCCAGTCCTCGCCCAGGCTGAAGGTCGGGCAGATCACCAGCGGTTTCCAGCCCAACGTCGGCGGCGGCACGTATGGGGCGATCATACCCCCTATCGTCCCACGCGGCTAAGACAATCTAGCGGTAGCCGGTGCACCGGGCCTGTTCGGTGAGCAGGTCGCGGCAGATTTGGCAGCCGTCGCCGTGATGGCGGTCGTGGGGGTGTTCGCAGCGGGCGCAGCGTGGCTGCTCGTCGTCTGACTCGGGGGCTGCTGCTCGGTGTCCGGGGCGGGCCGGTTGCGTGCCCGGAGTTGTTCGACGGAGATCCCGAGGTCACCGGCGACCAGTTTCTCGGCGCGCGCGAATGCGCGCATCAGGTCGGTCATCGTCGGGTTGGCCCAATTGATCGTCTCGCTCATGGCTGCGCGACCCCGTAGTGGGCGAGCCACCCGGTCACCGTGCCACCCGGGTTCAGGTAGCCCGTCCATTCCAGCATCGTCGCCTCGGCGTCAAGGTAGTTCCAGTACCGGCCAACCTCGTATCCGCCATGGTCGAACACTTGCACACTGAACCATTCCTGGCCGTAGCGGGAGTCGCCACACATTTGCAGCGAGGTGTTACCGACCGCCACTACGCGGAGCACCTTGCGCGACGGTGCCATGGCTTGGTCGGGGGCCTTGCACGCGCCGTAGGATGAACCCCGCGCCAACCACCGGATGAGAAGAGGGTGAGCGGCCGTGGATAAAGCAGGTGTCACTTCCATTGCTGTCATCGGCATGGCCTGTCGGCTTCCCGGGGGCATCGACTCTCCCGAGCGGTTGTGGGAGGCGTTGCTGCGCGGCGACGACCTGGTCACCGAGATTCCGCCCGACCGGTGGGACGCCGACGAGTACTACGATCCCCAGCCGGGGGTGCCGGGTCGGTCGGTGTCGAAGTGGGGCGCGTTCCTCGATGACATCGCCGGCTTCGATTCCGAGTTCTTCGGGATCAACGAGCGCGAGGCCATCGCGATCGACCCGCAGCACCGGTTGCTGCTGGAAACCTCCTGGGAGGCTATGGAGCATGCCGGGCTGACCCGGGAGACGATGGCCGACTCGCTGACCGGGGTGTTCGTGGGCTTGACGCACGGCGACTACCAACTGCTAGCCGCCGATGCGCATGCCGTGGAGGGGCCGTATGGCTTTACCGGCAACAGCTTCAGCTTGGCGTCCGGGCGGATCGCTTACGCCCTGGGGGTCCACGGTCCCGCGTTCACGGTGGACACCGCATGTTCGTCTGGTCTGGCCGCGGTCCACCTGGCCTGTCGCAGCCTGATCGACGGTGAAAGCGACCTTGCCCTGGCGGGTGGCGCCTCCGTGATCCTGGATCCGCGGAAGTTTGTCGCGGGGTCGGCGGAGGGCATGCTGTCTGCCACCGGACGATGTCATGCGTTCGACGTCGCGGCGGACGGGTTCGTGTCCTCCGAAGGCTGCGTCGTGGTGTTGCTCAAACGTTTGCCCGACGCGCTGCGCGACGGTGATCGGATTTTGGCCGTGATCCGCGGCACTGCCGCCAACCAAGACGGCCACACGGTGAACATCGCCACACCATCGGTGACAGCGCAGACCGCGGTGTATCGGGCGGCGTTAGCCGCGGCGGGCGTCGACGCCCGGAGTATCGGCATGATCGAAGCGCACGGCCCCGGCACCGCGGTCGGTGACCCCATCGAATACGCCAGCCTGGCCAACGTCTATGGCATCGAGGGCCCCTGCGCGCTGGCCACGGTGAAAACCAATTTCGGGCATGCCCAGTCGGCCGCCGGAACACTGGGCCTGATGAAGACGGTCCTGGCGCTTCAGCACGGTGTGGTTCCACAGAATCTGCACTTCACCCAGCTGCCCGATGAGATGGCCAGCATCGACACTAAACTCTTTGTGCCACAAGAGATCACACCATGGCCCACTAACGGCCATCATCCCCGGCGGGCGGCCGTGTCCTCGTACGGGCTCTCGGGAACCAACGCCCATGCCATCGTGGAACAGGCTCCCGAAGCCGCTGCGCCCGAGGACATTCCAGCCGAATCGTCGGCGACGGCACCACTGCTGTTTGCGCTGTCGTCCACCTCGGCCGACGCACTGCGCCACACTGCCGGCCAGCTGGCCGACTGGGTGGCAGCACATAACGACGTGGCGTTGCCGGATCTGGCCTACACCCTGGCGCGCCGGCGCGCGCACCGCCCAGTACGCACCGCCGTATTTGCGAGCAGCCAGCCGCAGCTCACCGAGGCTTTGCGGGAGGTCGCCGACGCCGATACTCCGTATCAGGCCGCGGTCGGACAAGACGACCGGGGACCGGTGTGGGTGTTCTCCGGGCAGGGTTCGCAGTGGGCTCAGATGGGTGCTGAGCTGCTGGCGACGGAACCGGTGTTTGCCGCCACCATCGCTGAGGCGGAGCCGCTGATCGCCCGGGAGTCGGGGTTTGCGGTGACCGAGGCGATGACGGCGCCTGAGGCGGTGACCGGTATCGACCGGATCCAGCCGACTCTGTTCACCATGCAGGTCGCCCTGGCCGCCACCATGCGCTCCTACGGAGTGCGCCCGGGCGCGGTCATCGGGCACTCCCTCGGTGAGGCCGCGGCAGCGGTCGTCGCCGGAGCCCTGTCGCTGGAAGACGGGGTGCGCGTCATTTGCCGGCGCTCGCGGCTGATGTCCCGCATCGCCGGCGCCGGCGCTATGGCATCGGTGGAATTACCCGCCCAGCAGGTGCTTTCCGAGCTGATTGCCCGCGGGATCAACGACGCCGTGGTGGCGGTGGTGGCCTCACCGCAGTCCACCGTGATCGGCGGTGCCACCCAAACGGTGCGCGATCTGGTCGCGGCCTGGGAGCAGCGCAACGTGATGGCCCGCGAGATCGCCGTCGATGTCGCGTCGCATTCGCCTCAAGTCGATCCGATCCTCGACGAGCTGACCGACATACTCTCAGAGCTCAATCCGATGACACCGGAAGTCCCTTTCTACTCGGCGACCCTGTACGACGCGCGCGAGCAACCGGTGTGCGATGCCGGTTATTGGGTGCACAATCTGCGCCGCATGGTGCGGTTCGCACCGGCGGTGCAGGCCGCTTTGGAGGACGGATATCGGGTCTTCGCCGAGCTGGCACCCCACCCCCTGCTTACCCATGCTGTTGAGCAGACTGCCCGTAGTCTCGACATGCCGCTGGCCGCTCTGGCCCCCATGCGCGGCGAGCAGGAACTGCCGGACGGGCTGCGTGGCTTTGTGGCGGATCTGCACAGTGCGGGCGCCGCGGTCGACTTCTCCGTGCTCTACCCGAATGGGCGGCTGGTGGATGCGCCGCTGCCGAGCTGGACGCACCGTCGGCTGTGGTTGAGCCGCGACGGTCAGGAATCGCCAGCCCATGGCGGTTGCACCGTTTCAGTGCATCCGTTGCTGGGCCCGCATGTGCGCTTGCAGGAGGAACCCGAGCGCCACGTCTGGCAGGGCGAGGTCGGCACCGCCACCCAGCCCTGGCTGGGTGATCACCAGATCCGCAATGTCGCGGTGCTTCCGGGGGCGGCGTGTTGCGAGATGGCGATGGCGGCCGCGCGCGCTGTGCTGGGCGAGGCTTCTGAGGTCCGTGACATCCGGTTCGAGCAGGCGCTGCTGCTGGATGAGCAGACCACGGTCGGCGCCGCGGCGGCGGTGTCATCGCCGGGCGTGGTCGAGTTCACCGTGGAGACAAGTCAGGGCGGCGGGCAAGCCCGGCAGGCTAGCGCTGTCCTGCATGCCGCAGACGATGAGCGGCCACCCGCGCACGACACCTCGGCGCTACTTGCCGCGCATCCGCGTTGCGAGGATGGCGCCGAGGTGCGCCAGCGCCTGGACCGGCGGGGTGTTCAGTACGGTCCGGCGTTCACCGGTCTGGCCGCCGTGCACACCGGCGAGGGGGCGACCGCCACGGTGCTGGCCGAGGTGGCGCTGCCCCGCCAAATCCGCTCGCAACAAGGTGCTTACGGCGTGCACCCGGCGCTGCTGGATGCCTGTTTTCAGTCCGTGGAGGCTCATCCGGATGTGCAGGCCCTGGGCGAAGGGGTGCTGGGGTTGCCGTTGGGTGTGCGGCGGCTGCGCTCCTACAGCTCGGCCCGCGACGCCCGCTACTGCTACACCCGGGTGACCAAGGCCGACACGTCCGGGGTCGAGGCCGACCTCGACGTGCTCGACGAGCACGGGGCAGTGCTGCTGGTCGTGCAGGGGCTGCGATTGGGCACCGGCGTCTCGGAGAACGCCAACAAGGATCGGGTGCTGGCCGAGCGGCTGCTGACCATTGAATGGCGGCAACGAGAACTGCCTGAGGTGGACTACGCTGACGCCGGAACCTGGCTGCTGATCAGCACCACCACCACCACCGCGGATGTGGTGGCCACCACGTTGACCGACGCCCTGAAAAACCAGGGCGCGCACCCCACCACCATGTGCTGGCCACACAACGCCGACTACACTTCGAGCGCCGAACAGCTTGGAAATCATCTGCGTGCCGGTGGATTCAGCGGTGTGGTGATTCTCACGGGACCGAAAAACGGCGACGCCGAGGAGCAGTCCCCGCTGCTGGGCCGCGAGTATGTGCGGCATCTGGTGCGCATCACCCGCGACTTGCCAGAGCTGTCCGGCGAGCCGCCTCGCCTATATGTCGTGACGCGCAACGCCCAGACCGTAGTGTCCGGTGACGTGGCCAATCTGGAGCAGGCTGGGCTGCGGGGTTTGATCCGGGTGATCGGCACCGAGCATCCGCATCTGCGCGCCACCCAGATCGATGTGGACGAAGCCACCGACGCCGAGCAACTGGCGCAGCAACTGCTCAGCGGGTCCGAAGAAGACGAGACCGCCTGGCGAAACGGCGCGTGGTATACGGCGCGGTTGTGCCCCACTCCGCTGCGCCCCGAAGAGCGGCAAACCACCGTCGTGGACCATGAGCGCGACGGGATGCGCCTGCAGATCCGCACACCCGGCGATCTGGAGTCGATGGAACTTGTTGCCTGCGATCGGGTTCCGCCGGGGCCGGGGCAGATCGAGGTCGCGGTCAGCGCGTCCAGCATTAACTTCGCCGATGTGCTGGTCGCATTCGGCCGCTACCCCGCCTTCGAGGGGCGGCTGCCGCAACTGGGCACCGATTTCGCCGGGGTGGTGACCGCGGTCGGGCCAGAGGTGAGAGACCACAAGGTGGGCGATCATGTCGGCGGCCTGTCCCCCAACGGCTGCTGGGGCACCTTCCTGACCTGCGATGCCAACCTGGCCGTCACCCTTCCGGCCGGGCTTTCCGATGAGCAGGCGGCCGCGGTGACCACCGCACACGTCACCGCCTACTACGGCCTGCACGAGCTGGCCCGCATCAACAGCGCCGACAAGGTGTTGATCCATTCCGCGACCGGGGGGGTGGGGCAGGCGACAATCGCCATCGCCCGCGCCGCGGGAGCCGAGATCTTCGCCACCGCCGGCAGCGAGCAGCGTCGACAACTGTTGCGCGACATGGGTATTGAGCACGTTTACGACTCGCGAAGCCTAGAGTTCGCCGAGCAGATATGCCGTGACACCGAGGGGTACGGCGTGGACGTCGTGCTCAACTCGGTCACCGGCGCGGCCCAGCGCGCGGGCCTCGAATTGCTAGCGTTCGGTGGACGATTCGTCGAGATCGGCAAACGCGACATCTACGGCGACACCCGGTTGGGGCTCTTCCCGTTCCGGCGCAACCTCGCGTTCTACGGCGTCGACCTAGGGTTGCTGTCGTACAGCCATCCGGACCGGCTCCGAGACTTGTTGAACACGGTGTACCAACTCACCGCGGACGGTGCGCTGCCGATGCCGGAGAGCACGCACTACCCGCTTGCCCACGCCGCCACCGCCATCGGGGTGATGAGCGGCGCCCAGCACACCGGCAAACTCGTGCTCGATGTCCCGCACACCGGCCGCAGCCGCGTGATGGTGCCGCCGGCACAGGCCCGGGTCTTCCGCCACGACGGCGCCTACCTCATCACCGGAGGGCTGGGGGGCCTGGGGCTGTTTTTGGCCGAGAAGATGGCAGCGGCCGGCTGCGGGCGTATCGTGCTGTCCTCGCGCTCGCAGCCAACGCTCAAGGCGCTGGAGACGATCGAGCGCATCCGCGCGATCGGCGCCGACGTCGTGGTGGAGTGCGGCGACATCGCCCAACCCAGCACCGCGCAGCGGCTGGTGGCCACAGCGACCGCCGCCGGGCTTCCGGTGCGCGGGGTGCTGCACGCGGCGGCGGTGGTCGAGGACGCTACACTGACCAATATCACCGACGAGCTCATCGAGCGTGACTGGGCGCCAAAGGTTTACGGCGCATGGAATCTGCACACTGCCACCGCCGACCAGCCGTTGGACTGGTTTTGCTCGTTCTCCTCGGCGGCCGCGCTGGTGGGCTCGCCCGGGCAGGGCGCCTACGCCGCGGCCAACAGCTGGCTGGACGTCTTCACCCACTGGCGGCGGGCTCAGGGCCTCCCGGCCACCGCGATCGCCTGGGGCGCCTGGGCCCAGATCGGTCGCGCCACCGCCCTGGCAGAAGGCGCCGACGTTGCTATCGTTCCCGACGAGGGCGCTTACGCGTTCGAAGCGCTGCTGCGCCACGACCGCGCCTACACCGGCTACGCGCCGATCACGGGCACCCCGTGGTTGACCGCCTTCGCCCAACGCAGCCCCGTCGCCGAAGCGTTCCGCTCCATCGGACAAAACCCAACGGGCACAAGCAAACTGCGTGCCGAGCTCAACGAGCTGCCCCTAGACGAGTGGCCCACCCGGCTGCGGCGTCTGATCTCCGATCAGGTCAGCTTGATTCTGCGTCGCAGCGTCGATCCCGACCGGCCGCTCTCCGGGTACGGCCTGGACTCACTGGGCGCCCTCGAACTACGTACCCGCATCGAGACCGAAACGGGGATACGCATCACGTCCACCGACATCACCACCATTACCATTCGCGGTTTGGCGGGGCTGCTGTGCGAAAAGTTGGCGCCCGCGGAAGCCGCCTGACATCGACGTGTCGGCTTAGCTAGACGGTATGGAGGCTGACTTGAGGCCGAAGGCCTCGGGCTGCAATCGGACGTGGGTTGCCGATGGCGGGTGAACACTCGCCGGGGTAGAGCCACAGTTGCAGATCAGGAGGCCTCCGGTGAGT
>NZ_JBKQTQ010000266.1:0-7271 GCF_052143115.1 Mycobacterium sp. | reverse complement strand
GGCTCGCCACCCGACCCACCCCACCCCCCGCGCCGACACCACACCCCACCACCACATCGGTAGCGACTCCACCGGTATCCACCGCACCACCTACTCCCTCACCGGCCAACGCCCAAGCCCAGCTGCTTAACCTGCTCCCCTCGGGCTATCCGCCGGGCACGTGCACAGCTCAGCAAAAACCGATGCCGGGAGTGCTGGCTTCCGTGCGGTGCGGGCCGAACACTGACCCGGATGGCCCGGCACTGGCTGTCTACGGGCTGTTCCCCGATGTGGCCTCGCTGAAGGACGCCTTCAACGGATTCACTGGGACCGTCGCCCTCGTGAGCTGCACCGTGGATATACAGTCGCCGGGCCCTTGGCACCAGAACGACACCCCAAACGTGCCCCGCGGCATGCTCGCATGCGGCACCTATAAGGACACCGAGCCGCAGGTGATGTGGACCAATGAGGACAACCTGGTGTTCGCCCTCGTCGCCGGATCCCCGCAGGGACCCACCCTCGATCAGCTGTACAACTGGTGGACGAGCCACTCCTGACCATGAGCCCCGCGAAACCATTCGCAAAACCGCTACCTCGGATCGTAAGCCGTTGTGGCGGAGGGTCTTTCGACCGTCCTGATCTTTCGGATCTGAAAGATCAGCCGACCGGGCAGGAGGCGACGCATGGACGACACGACTGAGATCATCACCACCGATCCGCCGCGGCTGGAGCTGCGGGCCGCCGGGCGCACCTGGCAAGCTACCGCGGGCCGCGCCTGGACCATCGGCCGGGCCGCGGACGCCGACGTGCATCTGGACAATCCGCGGGTGTCGCGAGACCAAGCGGTGCTGGAGCCGACGCCGGCGGGCTGGGTTCTTGTCAATCACAGCCACAATGGGATGTTCGTGGACGGTCACCGAGTGGAACGACTGACTGTGAGTCACCCCATCACCGTGTCGCTGGGTTCGATTTCCTCGGGGGAGATGCTGCAGCTGTACCCCAGTACTGCCCCGACCGTCGGACCAACTGTGCTAGCCGCCGGCCCAACTGTGCTCGCCGCCGTCGATGATCCGTCCGCGCAAAAGACCGAGCTAATCAGTGCCCGGCCGCCGACCGCAGTGCACACCATCGACCAGGTAACGGTCACGATCGGCCGTGCACCCGAGAACAACGTGGTCCTCACCGACTTGCTGGTCTCCCGCCATCACGCCTTGCTGCGACGGTCCGGTAACCAGTGGGAGCTCGTCGATCTGGGCAGCGCCAACGGTACCTACGTCAACGGTGCTCGAATCAGCCGCGCGGTCATCGGACCCGACGACATCGTGGGCATCGGCCATCAGCTGCTGCACCTGTCCGGTGACCGGCTGGTGGAATACGTCGACACCGGCGATGTGTCCTACGCGGCGTCCGACCTGAGGGTGGTGACCAAAAAGGGCAAGGTGCTGTTGGCAGATGTCAGCTTCGTTCTGCCGCAACGCAGCTTCCTGGCGGTGGTGGGGCCAAGCGGTGCCGGGAAATCGACGTTGCTCGGGGCGCTGACCGGGTTCCGCCCGGCCGGCAGCGGCCAGGTGCGCTATGCCGACCGGGACCTCTACGACAACTACGCCGAGCTACGGCACCGGATCGGGTTCGTGCCGCAAGACGACATCCTGCATACCCCGCTGACGGTGCGGCGGGCGCTGAACTACGCGGCGCGGCTGCGGTTCCCGCAGGACGTCTCCCCCGCGGAGCGCCGCGAGCGCATTGAAGAGGTGATGGCCGAGCTCGGGCTGGCCGCGCAGGCCGATCAACGCATCGACAGTCTGTCGGGTGGTCAACGGAAACGCACCAGTGTCGCCCTGGAATTGCTGACCAAACCGTCGCTGCTGTTCCTCGACGAACCGACCTCGGGGCTTGACCCGGGCTATGAGAAATCGGTCATGCAAACCCTGCGCGGGCTGGCCGATGACGGTCGCTCGGTGGTGGTGGTCACCCACAACACCGCCCACCTGAACATGTGCGACCGGCTGCTCATGCTGGCCCCCGGCGGTCGCCTGGCCTATTTCGGCCCGCCGCAACAGGCGCTGAGCTACTTCAACTGCAGCGACTTCGCCGATCTGTTCACGCTTCTGGAACGCGACAGCTCGACCGACTGGACCGGCCGGTTCAACGCTTCACCGCTCCATGACGCCTTCACCGGCCCGCGCGCCGCCGTGAGCGAGCCACAACCGTCCGCTGCCCCCGCCGCCCCCGAGCCACAACCGTCCGCGGCCCCCGCCGCCCCCGAGCAGCCGGTCGCTCAGCAAAGCACGTTGGCCCAATTCGCCATCCTGTGCCGACGGTATGCGGCGGTCATCGCCGCCGACCGCCAGTATTCGGTGTTTTTGCTACTGCTGCCGCTGCTGCTGAGCCTGTTCGCGCACGCCGCCCCCGGCCATGCCGGGCTCTCGGTGATCCGCGCCATCAGCCAGCGGTCCAGTCAACCCGCGCAATTACTGATGTTGCTGATCATCGGTGGCGCGCTCATGGGTTGCGCCACGTCGATCCGCGAAATCGTCAAGGAGCGGGCAATATATCTGCGCGAACACGGCATCGGCTTGTCCCGCGGTGCCTACCTGGCCTCCAAATTGGTGGTACTCACCGCACTGACCAGCGTGCAAGGGCTAGCACTCGGGCTGCTCGGGGTCGTGGGTCTGCCCGGCCCCGACCAAGCAGTGCTGTTGCACTGGGGCAGCATCGAAGTGGCGGTGGCCGTGGTCGCCGTCACGGTGGTCTCGATGATCGTCGGCCTGCTGATCTCGGCACTGATCGGCAACGCCGATCGCGGCATGCCGCTACTGGTGCTGGTGGTCATGGCGCAACTCATCTTGTGCGGGGGGCTGTTCCCGGTGCGCGGCCGGGTGCCGCTGGAGCAGCTGTCGTGGCTGTCGCCGTCGCGGTGGGCCTACGCGATGGGCGCTTCGACCGTGAACCTGAACAAGATGCCCGGTTCCCCGGGTGGGGGCGATCCGCTATGGGACCACACTGCCGTCAGCTGGCTGACCGCCCTCGGTATATGCGCGGCGCTGGCAGTCGCGATGGTGATTGTCCTGGCGGTGCGGCTCAGCCGGTTCGACCCGCGGCGCAAAGCCCGTAACTGATCGGAAAATTACCTGGGTGAGTGGGCAGGCGGCAGCAGCCAGCGCCACGTGTGCTGTTTTACGCCCGTGCAACCCGCTTCGGTGTCATGATCTGCGATGCAACCTGCGCGAAGGGAGGTTCGCCGATGCGCCGCGCGGTCACAACCGCCCGCGTAGTGCGATTGGCTTTTTCAGCCGTGGCCGTTGCGCTGGTCGGCTATCTGTGCGCGCTGGCGGTGCGGCCCTCCGCCGCGGACGGGCTACCCACCTGGCTGAGGTGGTTCGGCCAGCCGGGAGACTGGCCAACAATCGCGATCGTGGTGGCGGTGCTGACCGCGCTCAGCGTGCTGAGCCTCCGGTCGCGTGGCAGCCAGGGGTCGGGAAACGCTCCGATCGCTGTGGTCATCGGCCTCGCCGCCACGGGTGCGGTGCTGGGTGTCAGCTCATATTGGAGCTGTCACGACGCCTCGCATCCGGCCTTCTTCCAGCCGCTGACGATGACGGGCCAGATGCTCACTGGCACGATGGACGACCAAACGCTGAACGGGCGCAACTGCCCGGACCTCATCCCGGACGCCCTGGTGGTGGCACGCGTGGCGGCGCTGGGGGCGATCTTCACCGGCCTGGGCGGTGTCGCCATCGTGGTGTTTCGCTCGCAAGTGGACCGGCTTCAGGCCAGCCTCGCCGATTCCATCACCGCCGTAATGGGTATCGACGACGACATCGTGTCGATGACCAGCGCGGTCGCGGGGACGTTGGACCGGCGCGACACGCTGGTCGTCATCACCGGGAGTCCCGACGCGCCCGAGGTACAGGAGGCCCGCATCCAGGGTGCCCGGGTAGTGTCAGTGGACTTCAACACACCGGCGACCCTGGAGTCGCTGTCGCTGTGGCGGAACCTCGAGCGGCTCTACCTGATGTCGGCCGATCCGGCGACCAACCTGCTGTGGCTGAATGTGATCAGCCGTCGGCTGTCCACGGTTGGTAACAAGCAGCGGTTGCCCCTCATCGTGCGCATTGATGACCCGTGGCAGGCCGAGGCGTGGCGTGCCCAGCAGTTCGGTGGATCCGACACCCTGTGGGCGGCCGACGTCGTCGGTAAGTATGAAGTGACCGCTCGCTGGCTACTCGACAACGTCATCGCGACCAAGGTGATTCAGCGTGTATTCGTCTGCGGCACATCGCCATTGACGTTGGCGCTGTGTGCGGACCTCACCCGCCGCCAGCTGGAACGTGACTACTACGCCGCGCCCGGTGAGGCCGTACTGCCGGCACTCACTCTGGTCGACGAAGACGCCGAGGAATACTTGCAGGACCACGAATTCCACCGTCGGCAAGCTGGATTCGTGTCAAGCGGGCCGACGATAGATGCGACACCGCGGGCACCTACTGTGCGGACCTTGATGCGTCTGGTCGGCGACGATGACGCTGAGAAGAATGCCGTGATATTCGTCGACGACCGGGTGAGTGGACTTGGCGGCAAAACGATCAGCAGCAGGCTTGCTGCCCGCTTTCCCTCGATGCCCGTTTACAGCTGGGATCCCAACGCCCGCATGGCCGACGACCGGTTGCGGATCGTGGGCCAGCTGCGAACATACCGGCTGGCGCTGGACATGCCCACAGGACAGGCCCAGGACGCTTGGGAGCGCGCGGCCAAACTCATCCACGAGCGCTACGTCGCCGCGATCGGCGCGGACGCACACCGGTCGCCGGCGATGTTGCCATGGGCACAACTCGACGAGTTCTACCGCGGGTCGAATCGGCGCCAGGTGCGCAACGCGCTGTGGATGGTCGAACAGATCGCCGGGCACACCTGGAACACCTGGGGCAGCTCGCCGACGCCGCTCGCCGCCCGCGACATGGTTGGACTGCCGCCGCTGGACCAGCTTGCACTCATGGGCTTCGACCGGGACACCGCGATGAAAATGGCGCAGGCAGAACACGAAGATTGGTGCCGCTACTACCGACGCGCCGGCTGGAAGTACGGTCCGACCCGCGATAACGCGCACCGGATCCACGACAAGCTCGTCGACTGGTCCATTGTCGAAGGCAAGCCGGATCTGCTCAACGCCGCCGTGACGAGTCTGGCGGCCACCTTGTGGAGCCTTCGCCAGCTCGGCTATCGGTCACGTCCGGTATGGCGACCCTTCACGCGGGTCGGGACGGTCACCGCGGAACAACGGAGCACACCCTGGAGGTGGACATCGCGGTCGGGAGAGACGATGCGGGCCAACGCCGGAGACTGGGCGGTCGAAGCCGATGGCGAGAGTTGGTCGGTACGCGACGATATTTTCCAGGCCACCTACGAGTACGTCGGCGGACGGCAATGGCGAAGGCGCGGACGGGTTCTCGCCCGGCCGGCGCAGCCCGGCGAAACGGTTTCCACCCTGGAGGGCCCCACGACTGCGGCGGACGGCGACTGGGTGGTGAGGGGCGCCGACGGCGAGCAGTGGCCGGTCCCCGGCGATAAATTTGCGTGTCGGTACACCGCATTCCATCCACCGACGGACGTGCCTCATATCCATGACACAGGCGAATAGATGTCCGGCGCTGTGACGGTGATTCCCCGGCGAGGCTTTAGGCCTCGGCGGAGAAGGTGAATTCGTGGTCGCAGATGCGGATGTCGTCGCCGTCGCTGAGAGTGGCGGTGGAGCGAATCCTCTCGTGCTGTACATGGACGCCGTTGGCTGATCGGAGGTCGTTGATGACGTAATTGGCGCCGGTCTTGACGATGCTGGCGTGGTGGCGGCTGACATCGGGGTCGTCGAGGACGATGTCGTTGTCGCTGAGGCGCCCGATGCGAGTGGTGCCGGCTTGCAGGGGGTAGCTTCTACCGGCGGGGTCGCGCAGGTAGGCGATGTCCTTCACACGAACATCCCGTCGGGGCGGGCTCGGTTCCACCGCCTGGGCCGCGACATCGCTTCCGGTGGCCTGCTGGCGGACCGACCCGACGGCTCCCGGGGCAGTCGGCCCGGTGGCCTGGTCGTCGGGTACGGGCTCAGCCGAATCACCGAGGATCGCAGTGATCTCCCGGCCGATCGCATAGGTGACCTCTTTGCGGGCGAGCAGGGTGCGCAACAGCTCGCGAATGTCCTCACAAACGGTGGCGTCGTCCTCGCTGTTGAGCGCTTCACGCAGCTCGAAGGCCGCCGCCGCCTGCACCGCAGGGGACAGCTCGGCGCGGCCGCGGATCGCCGCGCCCAACTTCAACAAGTACTCGTACGGGATCGGCGGGGGTTCGGGCAGCGGATCGGGCAGCTCCGCACGGCCGAGTCGCCGCTCGTGCAGCGCCGAGACCAGCGCAATCCCGCTCGCCCTGGTCGAATCCCGGTAGTCGACGAGCTGCTTGGCGAAGATCGGATCGGTCCGATAGGTACTCACCTGCGCGATCTGCACCGGCAGAATCGGCAACCCCAGCGCCTCGGCGTAGTCCAGTTCGGACCGGCACGGCTTGGACCGCAGCGAATGATCCGACAACGCGAACACGAACACCGTGCAGCCGCGGATCTGCGCCAGAATCTCGGCCCACCACGCATCCCCACCGCCCAGTTCTTGGTCCAGCCAGACTTGCTGGTGGGCTGCCGCCAAGTCCTCGGCCAACGATCGCACCGCAGCATCGTCATGGCTGGAGTAGCTGATAAAGACCTTCACCCGACCGGACCCCTGGCACTAATCTAAGGTCACCATTAACTGGCAGTGTAACCACCTGACCGGGCAACCGAATCCGTCTTTCCCATCCTCTTCCGCCCGCAACTTTCGCGTCGTAGCCGGTCAGCACCTCGACCCGGTTCGCACGCCCACGCTCCGGCCTGGTCCGGCACCGTCGCCACGGACTTGGCCAGCATGGCGCTCCAGCGGCGGGAGCGTGGCAGGTTCACGTCGTGGCCAATTCCCTGGCCGCTTCTCCCGTGGCGCTCAACCCTAGCGACCCTTGGTTGCTAGGGTTTTGAGACTTGTCTTGAGTTTTCAGGCTGCTTTGAGCGCCAGTCTGGCGTATAGATTCGTTCTGTGATGTGAGTGTCGGTGGTGCGCAATGCTTTTCGTAGTGGTGGCGAGCGGGGGGCTGGTTGGCGGCCAGGAGGCCCGCACCGTCACCCGTCGGGGCAAGCCGATGACACCGGTGCTGACGTAGCTAGCCGCTGACCCGTCGAACAGGCCTGGAACCTGACCGATCCGTGATCAGAGGTCCGGCCC
>NZ_JBKQTQ010000265.1:0-25949 GCF_052143115.1 Mycobacterium sp. | reverse complement strand
CCTTACCCGCCCGTCGATAGCGAACCGCGATCGCCCTCGTCACGGCACTGCGCTGCGCCAACGTCAACCCCATCATCCGGCGGTAGCCCAGCCCCACCCCACAGGCCCGAACGACACGCCGTACGCGGGCATTCACACATGAGGCAACGAAGGAGCTACGCGGGCATATTTGATGAGTCAACGCGATCCGTGCCTCCCGGAGACTGTTGTGGCAGGTGTGACTGCCGACCGGTTGATTAGCGGCGACGGGCGCGTGGTTCGATGGCTAGAACCTGTTCCAATTCCGGCATAAGGGGCTCGCGTGCAGCTGTCATTTGAAGACCGGACCTACTTGGTCACTGGTGGCGGCAGTGGAATCGGCAAGGGGGTGGCGGCCGGGCTGGTAGCCGCAGGGGCCTCGGTCATGATCGTCGGCCGGAACGCCGACCGGCTAGCGGCCACCGTCGGGGAGATCGACTCGGGCAAGGCGAGCGGCGGTGCGAGCAGATATGAGCCCGCCGATGTGACCAACGAAGACGAGGTCGCGCGCGCCGTCGACGCCGCTACCGCGTGGCACGGCCGGTTGTATGGCGTGGTGCACTGCGCGGGCGGATCGCAGACCATCGGGCCGATCACGCAGATCGACTCGGAGGCCTGGCGACGGACCGTCGACCTCAACATCAACGGCACCATGTACGTGCTCAAGCACGCCGCCCGCGAACTGGTGCGCGGCGGAGGCGGGTCGTTCGTCGGCATCTCCTCGATCGCTGCCAGCAACACCCACCGGTGGTTCGGCGCCTACGGGGTCACCAAATCCGGCCTCGATCACCTGATGATGCTGGCCGCCGACGAGCTGGGCCCATCCTGGGTGCGGGTCAACAGCATCCGTCCAGGCCTGATCCGCACCGACATGGTCGCCCCGATCACCGACTCGCCGGAACTGAGCGAGGACTACCGGATCTGCACCCCGCTGCCGCGGGTCGGTGAAGTGGAGGACATCGCCAACGCGGCGATGTTTTTGCTGAGCGACGCGGCCAGCTGGATCACCGGCCAAATCATCAACGTCGACGGCGGGCACCTGCTGCGACGCGGCCCGGACTTCACCGCGATGCTGGAACCGGTGTTCGGCGCCGACGGCTTACGCGGAGTGGTCTGACGACAGGCACGAGCCGCCACCGGCGTCGCGGCCGCCGCGTGTGGCGCCGCCAAATTCGCGTCGCTGAGTCGGCCCGCTCAGTGAAACCAGGTCTTGCCAGTTGTCGGTTCGAGACGGACGCTGGTCTTTGTACTTGCACCAACGACGGAGGAAGCGATGCTTACAACTTGGGACACGATCGATCGCTACGTCGTCATCTCAACGGACACTCACGCCGGAGCTGACCTCCTCGACTACAAGCCGTATCTGCCCGCGGCCTTGCACGATGAGTTCGACGCATGGGCCAAGACCTACGTCAGCCCGTTCGATGACCTGATCATCGCGACCGCCAACAGGAACTGGGACCACGAGCTCCGGATCGCCGACATGGACGCCGACGGGGTGGCCGCCGAAGTGCTGCTGCCCAACACCGTTCCGCCGTTCTTTCCGACCACCCCCAACATCACCATCAGCCTGCCCCGCACCCGGGAGGACCTCGAGAAGCGTTGGGCGGGCGTGCAGGCCCACAACCGCTGGCAGATCGACTTCTGTTCGCTGGCCCCGGCCCGTCGCCGCGGGTTGATTCAAATCTTCCCCAACGATGTCGAGTTGGCCCTCGAAGAGATTCGTTGGGGTGCCGAGCAGGACTGCTTCGGCGGGGTGCTGATACCACCGGTCTCGCCGGGTGACCCGCACGTCGCGCCGCTCTTTCACACTCGATACGAACCGATCTGGGCGCTCTGTGCGGAACTGGACCTGACGGTGGTGCAGCATGCGGGTGCCGGTAGCCCCGAGATGCCGATGGACCAGCCGGCGTCCAACGCGGTCTTGGTCACCGAGATGGCGCTGTGGGCGCAGCGCACCCTCGGCCACCTGATCCTTGCCGGGGTGTTCGAGCGGTACCCGACGCTGCGGTTCGTCCCGACCGAGCAGGGCACCCTTTGGGTGCCAGCGCAATTGGGTGTACTCGACGCGATGGTGCCCACCATGAAGTCCGAGGCAGGCAACCGCACCTACGGGATGTTCGGCGGGTCGTCCGTCGATGAGCTGACCCTGACACCAAGCGAATACGTCAAACGGAATTGCTATTTGGCCAGCGAACTGGCTCCGTTCGACTCCGCGATGATCGATTTCATGGGCCCGGAGCACATCATGTGGGGCAGCGACTATCCGCACGAGGAAGGCTTCACGCCGCACTCCAAGCTTGCTATCCGCTGGGCCCTACACGACAAGTCGGAAGACGCATGCCGAAAGATTCTGGGCGGCAATGCGGGTCGCTTATACCGGTTTGACCTTGATGCGCTGGCGCCCGTCGCCGCCAAGATCGGGCCTACGGTCGCCGAGGTGCACACGCCGCTCGAGGACACGGGTTATCGGGCGCCGGCGGCGTTCGGCTACCGACCGTTCGAAGGCGGACTCGCACTCAAGCGTCTGGCGCCGGCCCGCGCCTAGCTATTCGAGCCGATCTTGGTTTCGTCGTCCCAAGCCGTCATGGCTGGTTCTCCCGCGGATGGACGAACACGCCTTCAGCCTGGACGGTGATGCCTTGTGCATCGGCGAGATGGCCGCTAGCGAAGGTTTTGACCCCCTCCACGCGGTCGACGCGGGCTTCTGCGCGCAGCGGGCCAAGCGGCGTGCCCCGGAGAAAGCGGATGCGGAGAGTGCCGGTATAGGCGGGCTTTCCCGGCTTGTGCGCGGTCGCGCCTAGGACGTGATCGAGCACCATCGCGCAAACCCCGCCATGCACGTGGCCGGGCGGGCCTTCGTAAGCTGCGCCCAGGGTGAAGTCGCTCCACACCAAGCCTTCAGCCCCGTGGTTGATGGCCAGGGGAGGGGCGACCGGATTGCGCAGACCGATGACAACGTTGCCCCATGCCATCGGTTGACCATCGTCCGTTTGTCGCACACCGAACGAACCCGGCATCAGTGCCGTGCTTAATTCCTCAGTCGCGGAATCGATCTTCTCCTTAGCTGCGGTGAGAGTCGCTGCATCGACCTGCGATCTGATTGTGGCATCGATAAGACGGCGCACCGAATCGGCCAACGGCCGATATACCGACTCGAGCTTCGCCATCTGCCCGCTAGTTGTCACGGCCAAAGCGTCCGTCGTTGCGCGCTCGCCCGGCAATAGCGCCTCCCAGCCAGTGGTCAGTTGGCGAAGGGCCGGCGGCCCGGGTTGTTAACCTGGGCAAATGGAAGGCAGCAATCGGTCAGGCAAGCCGAATCTGGCGGCGACCAGCTGGGCGCTGCTCGGCATGCTGTCATACGAGCACGAGCTTTCGGGTTATGACATCCGCAAGTGGATCGACTGGAGCATGCGGTTCTTCTACGACAGCCCGGCCTACAGCCACATCTATTCCGAGCTCAAGAAGCTGGAGAAGCTGGGCTTGGTGACTTCGCGCGTCGAGAACACCGGCGGCACGCGCAATCGCAGGTTGTACAAGATCACCGACGAGGGGCTGGACGCGGTGACCCAGTGGGCGAACGAGGCGCCGGTCGACCCGCCAACGCTCAAGCATGGCCCACTGCTGCGGGTGACCCTCGGACATCTCACCAGACCGGAGAGGCTGAAGGAGCTGCTGCAGGAACACTTTGTGTATGCCGATGAGATGCACCGCAAGGCCGCGAAGGATGCGCGGTGGGCCAGCGCCGATCCGTCCTGGGCATACGCCCGCGTCGCGTTGCAGTGGGCGGAGCGCTATTACGCCAACGAGCGGGAGCTTGCCCTAAAGATGATCAAGGAGCTTGACGAGGCGGAAGCCGCATTCCCTCAGCCGGGAAAAGGTGGACCTACCAAGATCCCTTGGCCCACACCGGAATTCTGGTACGAAATCGAAAAGAAGGCCGACGCCGACGAACCTGACTGATCAGCGCCCTGCGGCGTCACGGGCCGCAATATAGCCGTACACCAGCCCCTGGGCGATGGTCGCGCCCGCACCGGGATATGTGGTCCCGAACGCGTTGGCCGCGGTATTCCCGATCGCGTATAAACCCTCGATGACACTGCCGTCTTCGCGCAGTACCCGAGCGCGGTCGTCGGCTCGCAGACCGCCGCAGGTGCCGAGGTCGCTGAGTACCATCTTCACCGCATAAAAAGGCTTCCTATCGAGCGCGCGCAGATTGGGGTTCGGGGTGATGGTGGGATCGCCGTAGTAGCGGTCGTAGGCGCTGCGGCCGCGGTGGAAATCCACATCAATTCCGGCTCGTGACATCTCATTGAATCGCGTCACGGTAGCCCTGAACTTTGCTTCGGGAACACCGATCTTGTCGGCGAGTTCAGCGAGCTCATCCGACCGATGGGCAATGCCGGCTTCATACCACGCCGGTGGAATCGGCATGCGCGGAAACAGTTCGCCGGCAAAGACATAGCTGTTGCGGTACTGCTGGTCGAACACGATCCACATGGATTCGATCGGATTCCCCGAGTGTTCCCGCTCCAGCAAGCACTGCCCGAACGACATGTAATCCATTGCTTCGTTGGCGAACCGGGTGCCGTGCTGATCGACGATCAGCGAACCCGGCAGGGACCGTTCCGCCAGCAACACCAACGGCGCCCCGCCCCGAGGCGGCGCTACAGCCGGAAACCACCACGCTTGGTCCATGAGATCGGTTGCGGCGCCAATGTCTTGAGCGGTGTGGATCGCGTCACCGGTGTTGGTCTCCGCGCCCAGGCTCATGTTCTCGCCGAGGGATTCCGACTGAAACTTCCACCGCATGGCCATGCTGTGGTCGAACCCACCGGCGGCCAACACCACGCCCCTACGCGCAGCGACGGTGACCTCGCGCCCGTCGTGGCTCATCACTGCGCCGGTGACCCGCCCGCCATCGGTGGTCAAGCGCTGCAATTCGGTGTTGGTCCAAATGGGGATCCCCGCACGTAGAACACCGGCGAATAGTCCGGCAGCCAGCGCCTGCCCACCGGCGATGTAGCGGCGGCCGAGCAGCAGCCCGCCCACTCCTTGGCAAAGGCGCTTGGCGATGGTCGGTATGCCCTTGCGCGGGATACGGGCCATCAGGTTCATCCACCGGTAGTCAGCGGTGGTGGTGGGCATGGGGATCTTCACCTCCATGACTCCGGGTCGCAGCCGGGTTCGCTGCTTACCGAGGATCGCGGAGTTCAGCGGCCGGCACTCGCACGTGCGACCGGCCGCGGTTCCACCCGGCTCCTCCGGGTGGTAGTCCGAATAGTCCTTGGCCCAGCTGAGCCGTATCGGCGTGGTACGCCGCAGCAGCTCAACGGTTCCAGTCACATTCCGCAGGTAACCGGCGGACCGTTCGGCCGGGGCCGTCGCGGCCACCACGGACTGCAGATACGTCTCAGCACGCTGCATGGTGTCTCCGGCGCCCTTCTCCTCGAGAATCGGGCTGGCCGGCAACCATAGGGCACCGCCCGAGCGGGCGGTCGAGCCGCCGACATAGGACGACTTCTCCACGATCAACACCGACAATCCGCATTCGTGGGCGGCCAACGCTGCTGCCATACCCGTGCCGGAGCCCACGACGAGGAGGTCGACCACAGTGTCGCGCACTGGCATGCTGGCAGGGATCGTGGCTGGTTGAACAGTCGTCACGCAGACGACATTAGGTCGTGGAAGCGGCGCCGTGGCTGCTTTCTCCCTGCCAGCGGGACGGTCGCTGCCATAACCGGGCCAACGGTTGTACAACAAACGACATGACGTTGCAGTCGAACATTGACGAGATTCGGGAGATCGAAGCCGCAGCGGCCCCGACCCGATTCGCTCGCGGCTGGCACTGCTTGGGCCTGACGAAAGACTTTGGCGACGGCAAGCCGCACGCCGTGCATGCTTTCGGCAAGAAGCTGGTGGTCTTCCGAAGCGGGGACGGCAAGATCAACGCACTCGACGGCTACTGCCGCCACATGGGCGGCGATCTCACCCAGGGCGAGGTGAAGGGCAATGAGATCGCCTGCCCCTTCCACGATTGGCGCTGGGGCGGTGACGGCCGGTGCAAGGGTGTGCCCTACAGCAAGCGGGTGCCCAAACTGGCCCGCACCATGAAGTGGAACACGTTAGAACAAGACGGAATGTTGTTCGTCTGGAACGACCCGGAAGGCAACCCACCGTCGGCGGAGGTGATGATCCCGCGGATCGAGGGCGCCACCAGCGACGAGTGGACCGATTGGCACTGGTACACGACAGTGGTCAACAGCAATTGCCGCGAAATCATCGACAACGTCGTGGACATGGCACATTTCTTCTACGTGCACGGGTCGATGCCTACACACTTCAAGAACATCTTCGAAGGCCACATCGCGACGCAATATATGAACAGCGGCGCGCGCCCGGACATACCCGACCCGGAGGGCCAGCCACGGATGCTCGGCACGACTTCGGCCGCCTCGTATTTCGGGCCGTCATTCATGATCGACGATCTGACGTACCACTTCGAGGACGCAGACCAACACACGGTGCTGATCAACTGTCACTATCCAATCGATGCGAATTCGTTTGTGCTGCAGTACGGCATCATCGTCAAGAAGTCTGAACAGCTACCCGAGGCGGCCGCGATGCAGACCGCAATTGCGCTGGGCGACTGGGTCAAGGTGGGCTTCGAACAGGACGTGGCGATTTGGAAGACCAAGGCACGCATCGACAATCCGCTGCTGTGCGAGGAGGACGGTCCTGTTTATCAGCTGCGCCGCTGGTATCAGCAGTTCTATGTCGATATCGGTGACGTGACGCCGGACATGGTGGATCGCTTCGAACATGAACTCGATACCACCAGCCCACGCGAGGAGTGGATGAAGGCGGTCGAAGCTAACCTCGCTACCGGGGCAGTGGCGGGAACCAGCTGATGACCATCCGGATCGACAACCGGCTGTGCGACTGTCCGATGGTGTCGGTGGCCTGCCGTCGTTGCGGCGGCTGCGTGCTGGTGCGAAAGGGCAGCTGGAACCAGACCAGTGTGCAATGGAATGCCGAAGCGTCCACCGGCTGCCTCGAGCGCCGTGGCGCCCAGAATTTAGCCGCATACTCGGGGCGACGTGTGTTTTTGGGCTGTTCTGCGCTGGCCGCCTCGATTGTCGACGCGGTCCGTCACGGTGACTTGCCGGTGGCCGATGACACGGTCCACGTGGCAACCTAGCTCGTGGGTCAGGCGTGTGCGCCGCCGTCCACCCGAATTTCGGTGCCGGTCATGAAGGCGCCGTCGTTGGAGGCCACCATGGCGATCACCGAGGCGACCGCGCTGGGATCGCCCAGAACCCCTCCGTCAGAGCCGTGCAGCAGCGGAGTTTGCGTGGCCCACAAGCCTATATCGTAGCCTTCCGGCATCTTGTCGAGAGTGCTGAGCGCCAAGGCCGTAGAAACCCCGCCAGGCTGGATATTGATCGCGCGTAGACCCTGGCTGGCGTATTCGAGCGCCAGCGAATGGGTGAACGACAGGATTCCGCCCTTGCTGGCGGCGTAGGCGGCCATGTACGGATGGGCGAAAGATGCTGCGGTCGAGGTGAAGTTCACCACGACACCTCGTCCTGATTCGGACAATGCCGGCAGCGCCGCGCGAGTCATCAAAAAAGTGCCGGTCAGATTCACCGCCAGCGTCTGGTTCCAATCGTCGAGGCTGTGTTCGTGGGTGTTGGCACAGCGCTGAATGGCGGCGGCGTTGACGAGCACGTCGAGGCCGCCGAGATCATCGATCGCCCGGCCGACGGCGGTGATCACTGCGTCTTCGGCCGACACGTCGAGTACCGCGGTGGTCAGCCGTTTTGCGGTGCCGGCGGCTTCTGCCGCCGCGACAGTTTTGGCCAGCCCGTCAGACGAAACGTCGTAGCCAACCACCGTACCGGCCTCATCGAGCAGCCGAGCCACCGTGGCCTGACCGATGCCCGAACCCGCTCCCGTGATGATGATTCTGTGATCGTCGAATCGACTTAGCATACGACGCCTTTCGTTACGTCACGCAAGCTGGAAGGCGCTGATCGGTGCCTCTTCCGGATAGCTCGACGGACCGCCGAGGTCATAGGCCGCGTTCAACGTTTGAATGAACTGAGGGTCGTGGAGCGGGTCTTCGGGCATCGCAAGTTTGATGCCCTGCGCCTTGACGTCCTTGACCATGGTGTCGATCGCTTGCTCGATGGTCAGGTCATCGGAGCCTTCCATGTTTTTCTTCAGTTCGTCGTAGTCTGAGAACACCTCGGCCGACCAGTGCACCAGGAACCGCAGCTCGTCGGTGTGGTGGCGCGCAATGACCTCGTCGTCGTTCTTCAGCAGCCAGCGGTCACGGTCGTCGGGATCGCCGGTGAACACCGTGTCGAATGCCAAGCCAGCCGGAATCTGTTGATCGAGTGGCCCGTTCGCCTCACCGCGGTGCACCATCATTTCGTTCTGCACCACGACGCCGTGGTTGTTGATCGGCGGCAGGACGCGCTTGGGCGCATGCAACGGCCCGTCGGGCCAATAGGTGAATCCGCTGCCGCTATCCAGCGAGAACCAGGTGATCACCTGCGCCATCTTGATCAGGTAGTCCTGGAAGAGGCCAGACTTGCCCATCACGCTGGTGAGCCACGTGGGCGCGTTCTCGTGCCGTACGCCGCGGAAGCTCGGCGAATCCAGGTGTCCCGGATCGCGATTGGCGCACGGTCCGTTGATGTTGAACAACATCAGCTGCGGCTTGGCGTATTCGGCATTCCAGTAGCTTTTGGCCATCTCTAGAAATCCCGCATTGTAAAAGCAGTCATGCAGTTGCGGGTAGAGCACCGCGCCGTAGTTGGCGAGGTAGCCGCGGAAGGTCGGGGTGAGGAACAGGTCCAGCGACGGGGTAAAGCCGTCGGGGAAGACGCCGCTCATGGTCGCGATCAGTTCGTCCGCCGACGCGAAGTGTTGGGCGATGATGAGCTTCCACGGGCCCTCGGTGTGCACGACGTCAAGCAGACGCTCGCGTTGGTCATCGGTGTAGACGCTGTCGATCTCGCGAGGCGGTGCGGCCGGCCGCAATACTTCGGAAAGCTCCATCCGCCGCTCCTCGGTGAGCATCAGCTGTCTCCTTCTGCCAGTTCTGGGTTGCTGTGATTGTGTGCAGCGTTACTGCGCAGCGGTTGCGTGATGTCCGGTGATCGGGACATCAAACCGGAGCGGATGGGCGAACTTCGCCCGGAGCAACGCCCCGATCTCGGTGATGGCCAGCCGACCGCGCGCTGTTGCGTCAGACCGCATGAGAAAGCCGTGGTACATCCCCGGGTAGCGGGTGTCGGTGGTCTGCACGCCGGCGTCGCGCAGCCGCGCCGCGTACCGATCACCCCAGTCTTGGATCGGGTCGCAGCCCGCGCTCACCACGATCGCCGGCGGTAGGCCGGACAGGTCGGCGGCATAGGCCGGAACGAGATACGCGTCGCGGGGCAGGCCCGCGTCGCCGTCGGCAAGGGAGTGCATGTAATCGATGTCGTCACGGGTGAGCATCGGTGCATCGGCTAGTGCGGTGATCGACGGAGCCGTCATGTCGCGGTCCAGTCCGGGGTACAGCAGCACCTGCGCACAAATCGGCGGTCCGTCACGGTCACGCGCCGCCAGCGCAACCGCGGCCGCCAGCGAACCGCCCGCACTGTCGCCGACCACCGCCAGTCGGCCGGCGTCGACCCCCAGGTCGTCGGCGTTTCGCGACACCCACTCAAACGCGGCGTAGGCGTCATCAAACTGGGCGGGCGGGGGCGACTCGGGGGCCAACCGGTAGTCGACGGCCACCACGGTAGCCTCGGAGGCCGATGCCAATGCGCGTGCCAGCGGTTCAAACGAGTGGTTGGAGCCCATGACCAATCCGCCGCCGTGCAGGTACACGAGCACCGGACCGCTGGAATCACTGGTGGGACAGTAGATCCGGATCGGAATTGGTCCCGCTGGCCCTGGAACGGCGGCGTCGGTCATGCTGGCCATCTCGGGCATCTCGTCGGGTAGCGGTGCAGACTCGACCGCCACGCGCACCGCAGCCAAGCCCCGTTGGCGCATCGGCGGGATGTCACCGAACGAGGCGACTCGCGCGGCGGCGTCGGGATCTAGTCTCGGAGTCGCCATGTCACTGTTTTGCGGGGTTGAATCGGCGCTGTGTCAGTAGCACCGGAGGCCGTTGTGCACTAAGCACATTCGCGCGTTCGGCCATTGCCGACCCGACGAACTCCGGCTGGGTGAGCAGGTAGAACCGACCCTCGGCGGCCTGTTCAAAGACCGTCTCGGCAGCTGCCAGCGGATCCATGGCGTCGGCTTTGATGTCAAGCATCGCCGAGCGCTGCGATTCGGCCGCCGCAACGTCGCCGTCGGTCACTGCGCCGGCGGCTTCGAAGATGTTGGAGGCCACCGCGCCAGGGAGAACGGCCTGCACGTGAATATGGTTGTCGTGTCCGGCTGCTTGAACTTCGAGATGCAGACACTCGGTCAACGCGAGCACTGCGTGCTTGCTCATGATGTAGGGCGCCTGTAAGGGAGCCGCCACCACCCCGCCGACCGAAGACAGATTCCACACCCACGCCTGTTCGCCGGTCGCCATCATCATCGGAAGAAACGCCCGCACGCCGTAGAAGACGCCGCTGATGTTGATGTCGATGACGCGCTGCCAGTTGGCCACCGGTGTGTCCCACAGATAGCCGAACTGTTCGACCCCGGCGTTGTTCACCAACAGCCGCACTGGGCCGACATCAAGGTAGGTCTTGTTGGCGAGCTGCTGCAGGGCCTCGGGGTCGCGCACGTCGCACACGACGTCTACCGCCGAAGCCCCGGCTGCGCACAGCTCGTCACGCAATGCTGCGACGGCGGCGGCGTCCACGTCGGCGAGAACCACGGTCATGCCCAATCGACTGGCATACCGCGCCAGTCCCGCACCAATGCCGGCGCCGGCCCCGGTGATGACGGCCACGCCGCCAGAGAAGTTTTCGCCGGCGCTCACGAACCGGTGGAGGTGTCGGCGTGCAGCTCAGATAACAGCACCGAGTTGGTCGTGTCGAGTATGACGTCCATCTCGGTGAACTCCAACCCGTTGGCCCCGCGGCGCACACCGACCTCGGCTACGCCGCTGGACACCGCGAACGGCACGAAATTGGCGATCTGGTTGACGAAGATGTAGAAACGCGCGCGGGTAATAGCACCGTCGGTACCGGTGCGGTGCACATTGGTGGCGTGGTGGCGGAGCGGGTACGGGCTCTGTTTGCGATGCTCCGACAGCCACTCCATGACGGCGTCACGGCCGTGCAGCTCGGGCGACATCAGTTCCTCGAAAGGGCTTGCGCCCGAATCGCTTCGGCTCGTGTAGCGCACGTTCTCGGCATAGCGCGCCGCCAGCTCGTCGTAGTGCGCCTCGTCGTAGTGGTACCAGAAGCCGGCGACGAACTCTTGCAATTCCGGCAGCGTGATGTCGTTGCGCATGACAGCGAGTCAACCCCGGTGTGGCCCGGGTGACAGGGCTGATGACCGGTCAGTGGAACACTATTAGCCGGTGATCAGGCTCCACAGCCCTGCACCGCCCGCGCGGAGCGCCGCGCTGGTGACCCGGTCGTCCCAGTGTTGAACCGAACCGAACTCCGAACGCCAGGCGAGCGCGGCCCGGGTGAACTCGTGTAGCCGGTGCTCCCGCGTGGTGCCGATAGCGCCATGGACCTGGTGGGCGTTTCGTACCACGACCGAGGCGGCATGGCCCGCACACGAACGCGCCACCGCGACAAGGAAGTCGAGGTTCGACGCCGACCACTCGCTGCTGACTGCCGCAGTGAGCGCGGCCTCGGTCGCGGCGCGGGCGAGCGCGGCCTCGCCGGCGATGTCCGCAATCAGGTTCTGCACCGCCTGGAACCGGGAAAGCGGGCGACCGAACTGGATCCGCGACGTCGCATGCTCGATCGACAGCTGCAGAATCCGGTCGATTGCGGCACACACCTGGATCGACCGCGCGAGCGCCGACTTGAGCCGCAGCTGAGTGACCAGAGACGCCCCAACCGGCACGCCTGGGAGCGTGGCGGGGTCGGTGAACACCGTGTCACGCGGCTCGCCAAGCATGTTGGCGCCGGGCGTGATCTCGAGCGCGGCGATGTCGACGTCTGCCGTGCGGTACTCGCCACCGGCTTGCCACACGACCACAATCCGGTCGGCGCCCGCCCCCCAGGGTACGCCCTTCGCCACCCCGTGGTCGTCCAGCAGACACGCGGTGCGCACCGCACCGTCGGCAGCCAGTCCATTGGCGTCCAGCAGCCAACACGCCAACAAATCGTGCTCAGCCAACGGGATTCGCACCCCATGGCGGACAGCCGCCGCCAGCAGCTCGGCAGCCTCGTACCAGCCGGCCCCGCTGCCGCCGGAATGTTCCGCGCCGGTCAGCCGCACCAGCCCGATATCGTCGAGGCGCCGCCATAGGTCAACATCACGTTCGAGAGTGCCCCCGGGCGAACGCATCTCGCGGTACTCTGTGAAAACCGCGTCCATCATCTCCACCAACGCCGGATCGACACCGATCGCGGGAGCCATCATCGCATCCTCAATCCGCGCGCGATCACACCTCGCAGCACCTCGTTGGTGCCGCCGCGGAGCGTGAAGCCCGGGCGCTGGTCCACCGCGGCGGTCACCAGTTGCGACAATGCGGAATCGACACCGCCGCGCAGGTCGGCGAAGTCGGCGATGTCACCCTCGGTGGTGGTACCGAGCACCTTGACCACTGCAGCGGCTACGTCGGCTGGGTCGCGCCGCTCCAGCGCACCTGCTACCGCGGTCGACATCTGGTGCAAGCCGGTGATGCGCGCGACCAGGCGACCCAGTTCGATGTCCCGGGAAATGCGTTGCGCTGCCATGGTTTCGGCGGCCTCTGGGAGCAGCACGAAGGTGGACAGGAAGCGTTCAGGGCCGCTGCGCTCGAAGCTCAACTCCGACGTCACCTGCCGCCAGCCGTCGCCGATTTCCCCGAACACCATGCCGTCGGGCACGAAGGCCGCATCGAGGATCACTTCGTTGAAGTGGTGTGCACCGTTCATCGAGATGATCGGGCGGATCTCGACGTTGGGCCCGTGCAGATCGACGATGAACTGACTCAAGCCGGCATGTCGATGCTCTGGATCCACCGGTGCGGTGCGGGCGAGCACGATGAATGCGTGTGCGCGGTGCGCGCCCGACGTCCAGACTTTGGTGCCGGTCAGCGACCAGCCACCGTCGACACGCACGGCCCGGGTGCGCACACTGGCCAGGTCGGAGCCGGAGTCCGGTTCGCTCATGCCGATGGCGAAAAAGCACTCGCCCCGCACAATCCGCGGCAGGAACTCCGACTTCTGCGCTGCCGTGCCGTACTTGAGTAGTGACGGCACGATCTGGCGGTCGGCGACCCAGTGCGCCGCGACGGGCGCGCCGGCCGCCAGCAATTCCTCGGTGACGACGAACCGCTCCAGGAACGAGCGGCCATGCCCGCCGTACTCGACAGGAACCGTCATACCCACCCACCCACGCGTCGCCAGCGCGACGGTGAAGTTCTCGTCCCAACCTGTCAGCCAGGCATCAACGGATGGGGTGAACGCGCCGGCGGCGAGCTGTTCGGCAAGGAACTGACGGACCGCGGCGCGGAGTGCATCGGTCGACGAGGGGTCGATGGTCGCGGGCGGAACCAGCCTGGGCAGCGCCGCCATTAACGGGTCTTCCACTTTGCGATGAGCCGCACGTGCTCGGGATCGCGATGCGCCAGCGGTTGCATGGCCGCGGCCATCCCCAGCGTCGACTCGAGCGAACCGGTACGTGACTCCTCGAGGAGGCGCTTGGCCATGCGCAACGAGTGCGCAGGGTTTTTGACGATGCGTTCAGCGAGAGCCTGTGCGGCGGTGAGTAATTCATCGTGTGGCACCACGCGGCTGACCATGCCCCAGTCCAGCGCGGTCGCTGCGTCGACGCGGTCACCGGTCAACGTCATCTCGGCGGCGCGTTCGTAGCCGACGGCCCGGGGCAGAAACCAGGTGCCGCCGTCACCGGGGATGAGGCCGAGCTGTACGAAGCTCTCGGCGAACGACGCGCCCTCCGACGCGACGCGGATGTCGCACATCATCGCCAGGTCGCAGCCGGCGCCGATGGCCGGCCCGTTGATCGCACCGATCAACGGCACTTCGAGCCGGGCGAGTGCCCGCGGTATGCGCTGGATTCCGTCGACGTAGGCGTACCGCTGGTCGAGCGCGCCCAGAGCGAACATCCCGTCCCGGTCCGCCATCTCCTTGACGTTGCCGCCGGCCGAGAAGATCTTGCCTTCCCCGGTGAGAATCACGGCGCGGATCGCGGTGTCGGCGTTGGCGTTGTCCACGGCGGCCTCGAACGCGGCGATGAAGTCTTTGCCGGTGATCGCGTTGCCCAGGTGGGACAGGTTGATCGTCCAGACCTGGGTGGCGTCGGTGCCGGTTATCTCCAACGGGTTGTTCATGCTGGCAACTGTAGGGACTTGGTTTGCAAGAATTCCTCGAAACCGGCACGCCCCAGTTCGCGGCCGATGCCGGATTTCTTGTAGCCGCCGAACGGCGCGATCGGATTGTACATGCCGCCGTTGATGTCGAGCTGACCGGTCTGCACGCCGCGCGCGAACGCGATGGCATGGTCGATGTCCTTCGCCCACACCGCGCCGGACAGGCCGTAGCGGGTGCCATTGGCGATCCGCAGTGTGTCGGCCTCGTCGGTGAACGGTATGACGGCGAGCACGGGACCGAACACCTCCTCCTGGCCCAGTTCCGAATCTGGGTCGACGTCGGCGAAAACCGTTGGTGCCATGTAGTAGCCGACATCGCGGATCTTCTCTGCGCCGCCGGCGATCAGCCGCGCACCATCCCGCTGGGCGCGCTCGATAAAACCGCGCACGGTCTCGAACTGCGATGCCGACGCCGACGGCCCGATGCGGGTGGCCGGATCCCACGGGTCCCCCATGGTGTACTTCGAGACCGCGGCTTCGACCAGGTCGAGGGCTTCGCTGTAGTGGGACTGCGGCACCAGCATCCGCGTCCATGCCATGCAGGTCTGGCCGCCGTTGAGGAACGCGTTTCCCACACCGACCTTCACCGCGGCGGAAAGGTGGCCGCCTTCGAGGATGACGTTGGCGGACTTGCCGCCTAGTTCCAGCGCCACCTTCTTCACCGACTGCGCAGCGAGCTCTGCGACCCGTTGTCCAACACCGGTCGAGCCGGTGAACGACACGAAATCCACGTCGGGATGCGAGGCGATGCGCTCGCCGACCACCCGGCCGCTGCCGGACACCAGGTTCAGCACGCCGGCGGGCAGACCGGCTTCCTCGATGGCCTCGATAAACTCGAACGCCGACAGCGGCGCCTCGTTACTCGGCTTCAGGATTACCGTGCAGCCCGCCGCGATCGCCGGTATCACCTTCGCGACCACCTGATACAGCGGGTAGTTCCAGGGTGTGATCGCGCCGACGACGCCGTAGGGTTCCCGGATCACGAGCGAATTGCCCACGCGTTCTTCGAATTCGAAGGTGTTGAGCAGGTCGGCAAAGCCGCGGGCCACCGCCAGCGGAACCTGCGTTTGCACGCCCGCCGCGATGCGCACGGGCGCGCCCATCTCGGCCGTGATGGTCTCGGCGATGTCCGGTAGCCGCTTCTCCATGGCTTCGATCACCGCGGTAACACGTTCGCGGCGCTCGGCGACACTGACGAGAGGGTCGAAAGCGCGTCGAGCCGCAGCCACGGCCCCGTCGACATCGGCGACGGTGCCGCCCGGTACGCAACCGATTGCCTTTTCCGTCGAGGGATCGATGACGTCGATGACGTCGCTGCCGGCAGATGTCACCCACTGTCCGTCAATGAAAAGCGTTGTGCGGGTGTAGTCATGCATGGTCATCGTCTGCTTTCTGTAGTTAAGGCACGATGCTGGCGCGAACGTCACGCTTGCCCTCGGCGGCGGCGAAGGCCTCGTTGATGTTGTCGAGCGGGTAGCACGCTGCCGTCATCCGGCTGAGTGGCAGCGTGTACTGGTGCTGCTCGAGAAAAGACAAAGCCCGCGACAGCACGGCGGGGTCGTACAGCGAGACGCCGACCATCATCTTGTTGGCGAACACGAAGCGGGACGGGTCGAATTCGAAGGTCTTTCCGATGTTGATGTTTCCGATCTCGACGTAACGACCGAACTGTCCGAGCAACTTCAGGCCCTCATCGATGGCCGAAGGGTGGCCGACCACCTCGACAACCACGTCGGCGCCCTGACCGCCCGTCAGCTTTTGCACGATCTTCGCCCGATCCTTCGACGTGGCCGCTTCACTGATGTCAATCACCTCGTCAGCGCCAAAAGCGCCTGCCAGCTCCAGCCGGTCGGGCACCCCGTCGATCGCGATGACAAGGCCGGCGCCGCGCGCCTTTGCCACCGCGACCGCATACAAGCCCAGTGCGCCGGCGCCCTGCACCACGACGACCTCACCGAGCTGCTGGTCGACGCGCTCAAGGCCGTACATGACCTGCGACAGCGCGCAGTTCGCGCCGGAGGCCACTTCGTCGGGGACGGCGTCCGGCACGGTGTACACCACAGCACCGGCGGGCAGCAGGAAGTAGTCGCCATAACCACCCACGAAGTACGGCGGTTCGTCGGCGCGGCCGAGCATCGCCATTTTCAAGTTCAGACATGCATTGCGCCTGCCCGCCAGGCAGTTTCGGCATTGGTGGCACACGAAGAAGTAGGGGAACACCACGCGGGCGCCGATCTCCAGCGGCATGCCGTTGGAGTCCGCACTTACGCCGTCGCCGAGCGCCTCGACCGCGCCCACCATTTCATGGCCCAGGACGGTCGGCAGTTGACCACCGAGGCCGCGGGTTGCAAAGGTGCCGTGCCAGGCATGCAGGTCCGAACCGCAGATGTTGGTGCGGGACACCTTGATCAGGATCTGGCCGGCACCCACTTCCGGCAGGCTGACCGTCTCGATCTCGAACGGCTTACCGGGCGCGTCGAACCGCGCGATACGTCCCTTAAACACGGACATAAAATCCTTTCAGTGTCTGGTGGATTCGGGGCTGAAACGATCTCGCAGCGAACGTTTGAGCAGTTTGCCGCTCGGGTTTTTGGGCAGTGAATCGACGAAGAACACCTGTTTGGGTGTCTTGAACCCGGCTAGGTGCTGTCGGCAGTGGGCGAGAAGGTCGTCTTCGCTCAGGGTGACGCCGTCGCGGGGCACTACCGCCGCCACCACGGCTTCCACCCAGATCGGGTGCGCCAGGCCGAACACCGCGACTTCGTGTACACCGCTATGCCGGTACAGGACTTCCTCGACCTCACGGCTCGCGACGTTCTCGCCACCGGTTTTGATCATGTCCTTCTTGCGGTCCACGACGTGCAGCAGGCCGTGCTCGTCGTAGTAGCCGAGGTCGCCGGAATGGAACCAGCCACCTCTGAAAGCCTGCGCGGTCTTTTCTGGGTCGTCGAGATAACCCAGCATCAAATGGGGGCTTTGGTGGGCGATTTCGCCCACGACACCCGTAGCTACGGGGATGGCGTTCTCGTCGAGGATCGTTGTTTCTACGTTGATGACTGGATGTCCCGCTGCACCGGCGTGCAGGTCCTGCTCGTCGGGTCCAAGCGCTGACGCCAGAGGTGCCATTTCGGTCTGGCCATAGAAGTTCCACAATCTCAGGTTGGGCAGCCGGGCCCGGATTTCGCTGAGGATTTCGATCGGCATCGCCGAGGCGCCGTAGTAGCCCTTACGCAGGCTCGACAGGTCGACATCGTCGAAGACCGGGCAACGGAGCAGGCTGATCCAGACCGTTGGCGGCGCAAAGTAATTCGTCACACCATGCCGCTCGATGGTGCGCAGGACCAGTTCAGGGTCCGGACGCGGAAGGATGATGCTGGTCGCGCCGAGATAAATATCGGTGGCCAGGAAGTTGTCCAGCTGCGCGCAGTGGTAGAGCGGCAGCGAATGGATCTCGATGTCGTCACCGTTCATTGAGCCGGTCACGATGGTGCTGACGTACTGCCACATCAGGCTGCGGCTGGAGTGCATCACCGCCTTGGGGCGCGACTCCGTACCGCTGGTGTACATCAGGCGCAATAGCTGGTCATCGTCGATACGCGGGTTCGGGGCGGCAGCGGTGCTCGCCAACCACTGTGCGAAATCTTCCCAGCCGGCCGGAGCGGTACCCCCGGGGGGCATCAGCGCGACCTTGGTCGTCACCACCCCGTCCAGCCCCATTGCTTCTTCGGCCGTCTGCGTCAATTCGGCTTCGACGATGAATCCGCTGACCCGACTGTGGCCGAGGATGTAGGAGATCTCCTGGGCGGTGAGCATGAAGTTGATCGGCACCAGAACCACCGCGGCGCGCGCGGTCGCGAACGCCAGCACGGCGTACTGCCAGCAATTGTGCGACAGCAGCGCGATGCGATCTCCGGGCCCGAAGCCCGCGTTGTGCAACGCCGCGGCGGCTCGGTCCACCAGGTTCTCGAACTCGGCGAACGTCAGCACGACATCGCCGTCGATGATCGCTGTCTTATCCGGATGCCTGCGGGCCGATCGGCGCGGAATATCGCCGAGCGTATGGCGGCGCGCCTCCGCGATCGCGGTGCCTCGGCAGTCGTCGGAGTGCGCCCGTTGCATGTGCCGAAGGGTAGGACCCGGGTGCCGCCTCGGGACTGCCCGCGTCCCGCTGAGTAGACAGACCGCTGCCCGACTTGGCTGTCCGCTTCGATACTCGATGTCATGACCGCCGCCACCGAATCGACGTCGCCCACCGGCCCCGCCCCTCCTGACCCCGACGAACTGCGGGACAACCTGCGTCAGGCTGATCCGGGCGTCCTCGTGGCGGTGCTAGCTCAGCTCACCGGCGACCCGTCGGTGGTCAACACCTACGCGCCCAAGATTTCGCACATCCCCGACCCGCCCGAGCGGGCCGGCGTCACCGACCCCGACACTGCCGAGGCGCTGGTAAACGCCATCATCGACGCGCTGGACGCGCCCCGGCGCCCCGACGCGATGCCCGCCGAGGACCGTGACTTCTTCGCCAGATTGCTGCCCCCGGCACTGGGCTCAGCGGTGGACGACGAGCAAGTGGACCTGCTGCTCGAGCAGGGTGGCTTCCAGCGGACGCAGCCGACGTTGCCACGCACCGTGCCGATCCCCGACACGATGAACATCGCCATCATCGGTGCAGGGATCGCCGGGATCAGCGTCGCGCTGGCGGCCGCCGAGGATGGTGTGTCCTACGAGATCTTCGACCGCAACGCGGAGGTAGGCGGTACTTGGTACACCACCACATATCCGGGCATCGGTGTCGACACGCCGTCGGCGTACTACTCGCTATCGCGTGAGGTGAACCCGGACTGGAGCAGCTACTACCCGCAGGGTGCGGAGTATCAGGCCTATTTGGTGGCGCTGGCCGACAAGCACAAGCTGCGCGAGCACAGCCGGTTCCGCACCGAGGTTGAGCGGCTGTGGTGGGACGACGACCGCGAACAGTGGCAGATCCATTCGGTCGATGCCGACGGACAACGCGACATCAGTTACGCCAGCGTCGTAGTCACCGCGGCCGGCTACCTCAACCGCCCGCGCTGGCCGGATGTCAAGGGCCGGGACACGTTCGCGGGCAACAGCATTCACTCAGCCTTGTGGGACTCGTCGTTGGACCTCACCGGTAAGAAGGTGGCGATCATCGGGGCCGGCTGCACCGCCGTGCAGATCGTCGACGCATGCATCGACCAGGTGGAGCACCTGACGGTATTCCAGCGTCAGCCGCATTGGGTGGCACCCCGTAAACGGCTGACCGACGACGTACCCGCGCATCGGCGTTACCTGGGCCGGCACCTGCCGTACTACGCGAAGTGGAACCGGCTGAAGTCCTATTGGGGCACGGCAGACAACAACTACCCGATCATCCTGCAGGACCCGGAGTGGGACAAGGACCATCTGTCCATCTCACCAGCCAACGACGTGCTGCTCCAGATGTGCCTGGAATACATCGAGCAGACCTTCGGCAAGGACACGGAGCTGGCGAAGAAGGTCACCCCGGACTTCGCACCATATGGCAAGCGGATCATTCGCGATCCGGGCGGGTACTACGCAGCGTTGACGCGCGACCACATCGACGTGGAGGCCAGCGAACCGGCCGAGGTCAACGCGAAAGGCATTGTCACCCAAGACGGTCGGCAGATCGACCTCGACGTCATCATCTACGCCACCGGCTACTACCTGGACTTCCTGTCCACCATCGACATCCGTGGCCGCGACGGTAAGACGCTGGCCGACGAATGGGGTGACAGCCCCCGCGCCTACCGCGGCGGAACGGTTCCCGGCTTCCCCAACCTGTTCACCATGTCGGCGCCGAACTACAGCCCCGGCCACGGTGCGGGCGCGAACTTCTCGATGGAGGTGCTCGCGCATTACATCATCGAATGCCTGCAGTTGATGGCGCTGCGCGGCGCCACCACCATGGAGGTCACCCGACGGGCCTACGAGGACTACGTCGCTGCGATCGACGAGGCGATGAGCCGCACCGTGTGGTGTCACACGCCGAATGCGCACACCTACTACCGGTCGGGTTCGGGCCGAGTGGTCGTGGCCACGCCGTATCGGCTGGTCGACGTCTGGCATCAGCATCGGGCGCCGATCGAAGAGGATTTCACGCTGCGATGAACCAATTGCTAACTGGCAAAACAGCTTTGGTGACCGGCAGCAGCCGGGGGATCGGACGTGCGATTGCCCAGCGGCTGGCCGCCGAGGGGGCGACTGTCGCGGTGACGGCGCGCGCCTACCAGCCGTCGCCGTCCACCCGTGCGGGAGCTTCCATCGCGCTGCCCGGCACCATCGAGGAGACCATCGCGTTGATCGAGAAGACTGGGGGAGCCGCGTTCGGGCTGGCCGCCGACCTCGAGGACGCCGCGGCGCGCGACGGCCTCGTCGATGCGGTGCTGGGCCGCACCGGCCGCATCGACATCCTGGTCAACAACGCCGGTTTCGCCGACTACGCGCTGATAGAGGACATGTCGCTGGAGACCTTCGATCGGACCGTCGAGCACTATCTGCGGACGCCGTTCGTCCTGACCAAGGCTGCGGTGCCGCACATGCGCGAACAGGGTGGCGGGTGGATCGTCAACATCGGCTCGGTCACCGGTGTGGCCCCGGTGCGGCCCTACCGTGAGTACAACAAGACCTCCGGTGACGTCATCTATGCCTCGTGCAAGGCCGCCCTGCATCGTTTCACGCAAGGGGTGGCCGCCGAGTTGCTCGACGCCAACATCGCGGTGAACTGCGTCGGCCCTTCGACGGCTGTTCGCACACCCGGTGCGGCACAACTGATTGCAGACTCCTTCCCGACCGAGCCGGTGGAATACCTGGCCGAGACGGTGCTGGCGATGTGCCATCTGCCTGCCGCCGAACGCACCGGCCTGGTGGCGTTCAGCCTGCACTATCCGTGGTCGCAGCAGCTGCCCGTGCACAGCCTCGACGGTAAGTCCGAGCTGCCGCCACTGGAACCACCCGCGACCGCTAATCCGAACATTCAGGCCGCCGGGCCGTGACCGAAACATCAAGAAACACAGAGGAGTACAGCAAGTATAGGGATGCGCTCGGGTTGGCTCGCGAGCGTTTGAACAATGCTGCCACGGTTACTTCCAGAGAGGACTGCAGGTGAAGGACTTACGAGACCGCGTTGCCGTCGTGACCGGTGCCGCCAATGGGATCGGGCTGGGTCTGGCAACCCGCTTCTTGAAAGAAGGCATGGACGTAGTGATCGCTGACAAGGCCACCGACGACCTTGCCCGCGCCGAGGAGAGTCTGAGGCCGCTGGGCAATGTCCTGGCCGTCGAGACCGACGTCTCCGATCGCGGATCCGTGCAGGGACTCGCCGATGCCAGCGTCGATCGCTTCGGTGCCGTCCACGTGTTATGTAACAACGCTGGCGTCGGCGAGTTTCGGCGATTCGACACGACCAGCTTGGCGACGTGGGACTGGACTGTGGGGGTGAACCTGTTTGGTGTGCTAAACGGCTGCCGCATATTTCTGCCGATCCTGGCTCGCCAGGAGGAGGCCTATATCGTCAACACCGCTTCCATGTCCGGCATCCTGACCGGGCCCTACCTCGAGCCCTACAGCGTCTCCAAAGCTGGCGTCGTCTCCCTCTCGGAGTCGCTGGCAGCCGAATTCGCCATCGAATACCCCCACATCGGGGTCGCCGTACTATGCCCGTCCTACACCGCCACGTCCATCCGCCACGATGAGCAAACGGCCCCTATCGGCCACGTGGCGCGCGCCACCGGTGACCCCGGGCTGGAAGAGCTGCGTGAACCGGTCAACAGCACGATCGAACAACAGGGCATCTGCACCGACGAGATCGGCCAACTCGTCATCGACGGCATGGCCAACCGCAAGACATACATCTTTCCGCGCCCCCGGCTGGCTTCAGCAATGGCAGCTATGGGTCGACACCGTCATGGCGGAGGTCTGAGAGAAGACTACGGTTGGCCCTGGGTCAGCATTGATTCGTAGCAGTGACAGAAGCTATGGCACACGCGATCCCGGATGATCACGTCGGGGCATTCCGGTTCGAACCAGCGGTCCACCACCGCCCAGTGGATCGGGTGCATCAGATACGGGCCCATCAGTCCTTCGACATCGCTGAACTCCTGCTCGAACATGTGAATCCACCGCGATGTCCCGATCGCATCGTCGACACGGCTCAGTTGCCACGCCCGGATGGCCGGTACGCAGCGGGGCATCGAGGACAGCTCGTCTTCGAAGCGTGCGACGGTGCTCGGGTCAGTTTCGGGCAGCACCCGCAACAACAGGGTGCGTCGTCGCTGATCCCCGAGACGTTCTTCACCGAGCCGGTCGAGTATCTAGCGGAGACCGTGCTCGCGATGTGCCATCTGCCGGTCGCCGAACGCACCGACCTGGTGGCGTTCAGCCTGCACTACCCGTAGTCTCAGCAGCTGCCGGTGCACAGCCTCGACGGTAAGTCCGAACTGCCGCCACTGGAGCCGCCCGCGACCGCGAATCCGAACATTCAGCCCGCCGGGCCCTGACCGAAACATCAAGGGGCGCAGCGTCGTGTAGAGCGTAGATGGGCCCTTTTTGGCGTAGGGCATGTACTTCCACAGCGCCCTCAAGGGAGAAAGGTGGGCCTTGTCGACCACAGCTGTTGGCGTCAGACACCGGCTGCATCGACGAAGGCCCGCCTGCTCGCGCATCTACTCCGAGGTCGGTGCTCCTGCGCCCGACGACACGGGCATGATGGGGATCTTCTTCATTGCACTCGCCCGGGGGTCGGGTGCCGCAGCAGCGGCCGCGTGATTTTCTGCTCCGCGGGTGTAGGTCCAGACGCAGAAGGGCTCGCCTTGTGCAAACTTGAAGTCCTTGGGTGGCAGGTTGATGTCGAGCTTGCATCCGGGGAAGAACGGTGCCGAGATCCGCTGCTCAAACGTGCAGTTCATCCATGCGCGGGCCGGCGGATACAGGCCCTCGTCGGTGTACTTCTGCAACACCTCGCAGCGGCGCATGTTGAGCACCACGTGGTCCGGGTTGTACACGATGTACTCGCCGCCGTAGCCGAGGGTGCCATCGATGCTCAAACAGGCCAGTTTCAGGAAATCGACGACGTGTACGGGCTCGATCTTGAGCACCTTGGCGAGCTTCGGGTATTCGTAGTCGATGATGAGCTGGTACATATCCGGCAGACCGAGCCAGACTTCTTCTTCCGGCATGATCTTCGTCCACTGGTCGATGAAGTAGTTGTGGCCCTTCAGATACTGATCCCAGTAGGTCTTGATCAGCCGCATCAGGGCTTCCTTGGTCAGATCCTCGGCCTGGACGTCGAACGGGATGGCCTGGTACTGGGCATTCTTCCAGTCCCACCCCGGAGGTGCGATGTAGCGACCCATGGGCATCACCTGGCGCATCACGGCTCGTGACATCTCGGCGGCAACGTCCATGGCGGCACTGATGCCGACCTTCTCCGAATAGATCTTGACGTGGGCATAGGGCATGAAGTTCAACGTGTCCTCGAACACGCGGGCCAAACCCAGTAGGAAATCCCGCGAGAAGTCTTCGATGTTGCCCACCTTCCCCATGAAGTCGTGTGTGTAGTCGTCGTAGTTCAGTTCGCTTGCCACTTGGGGTCCTCCGTCTTTCAGCAGCAATGGTGTGAAGTTCCCTGCTATGGCGCGGCACCGCTTCCGGGCGTGGCCACCGCCGGCCTATCCCTAGAGCCGACCGGTGACGAAAGCTGAATTCCCACGCCACAGCAAGAAGGCAGAATCTGCATAGGTGTCAGAATCTGACAGGTATGAGGGTAGGCGCATCGATGTCCCCACGCAAGGGGAATCACCCCGCGGGCTGGATTCAGTGTCTATTGTGCGTGCGCAACCGGGCACCGGCACCAGTTACGATGACCATGCCCACACGGGCAGATGAAGGAGCCCCACGTGAGTACGCCGAGCCGGCCGACTTTGACCGAGCGGCGTGCCGAAGAGCTCCGGATGACCATCGCACTGACTGCGCGCGACATCTTCCTCGCGGATGGATCGACGTCGGCGACCGTCGAGAGGATCTGCGACGCGGCAGGTATAGCGCCCCGCACATTCCACCGCCACTTCCCGGTCAAGGAAGACGTCGTGATGCCACTGTTCCGTCAGTTCGGTGGTCTGAGCGTCCAAGTCCTCCAACACGCCACACGCACGAGTGACACCGTGGAGACCCTGGTCGAGGCCTTCACCACTGAGGTTGCCAAGCGTGGCGAAATCGAGATCGACCGGAAGTTCATGGCGCTCATGATCACCGATCCCCAGTACCGGCTCCGATGGTTGGACTGGGGGCAGGATCTGGCCGAACCCATCTCCGACTTCCTCGCCTCTCGCTTCGACCTCGGTACCGACCCGTTCATCCACACGCTGCCAGCCCAGCTGGTGATCCAGATTTGCCGCCAGGCCTACGTTCACTGGGTAGAACAGGGCGACTTCGACAGCCTGCGATCGGCACTACGTGCCGGCATGCAGATGGTCGTCCGGGCACTGCCGCCCCTGCAGGCCGAGACCTGACGGCCACAAGCACTTGTTGTGACCGCTCCCCAGCGGCGGCACTGCGGTCAGCTCAGCACCGATTCCGCGCTGTGACAGAAGCTGTGGCACACCCGATCCCGGATGATGACGTCGGGGCATTCGGGGTCGAACCAGCGGTCCACCACCGCCCAGTGGATCGGATGCATGAGGTAAGGACCCATCAGTCCGTCGACGTCGCTGAACTCCTGCTCGAACACATGAGTCCACCGCGATGTCCCGATCGCGTTGTCGACATGGCTCAGCTGCCACGCCCTGATGGCCGGTATGTAGCGCGCCATTGAGGACAGCTCGTCTTCGAAGCGTGCGACGGTGCTCGGGTCAGTTTCGGGCAGCACCCGCAATAACAGGGCGCGATAGACGGTGCCCGCGCCGCTGCCGTTGCGCGTCGGGGCCCCTGGGTAAGTGGCTCCGTTGACCCGGGTGATCGCGGAGGCCTCCAGAATGGCAGCGAAATCGTCTGCAGCCGACAGCCATTGATTCCTGGAATCGAACCTCAAGTGGACCAGGACGTCGCCGCCGTTGCGCGACCTGGGCAGCGTCGGCTCGACGAGCCGGTGGTGTGCGTGGGTCGCCTCAGCCGCCGAGCGCACGGAAGCCAGCACGCGGTCCCGATCTTCGTCGGCGACGTCGAGCAGTCGAATGACACTATACATCGCAGAGTCCGTCGACGTCGTCGGCGGCTGCGGCGACCGACCGGGACCGCTCGGCAATCAGTCCGCCGATCCGCGACCACCATTCGCCCAGCGCCGGGTCCGGCCGGCCCTTCCACGTCATCTCCCACCATGCCTGGGCGCTGGGCAGCGTCCAGGTGATGGTGACCGTATTGGATTGATCCTCGAACCAGATCGGGGGAC
>NZ_JBKQTQ010000264.1:0-12604 GCF_052143115.1 Mycobacterium sp. | reverse complement strand
GAGCAGGAGCGCAAAGCCCATGCGGCGGCCATGATTTTGATGGCCGTGTCGGTCGGAGCGGCGATGACCGGCGGCGGCCGGGTCGGCGACCTGGTCCGCAAGAGGGTGTTCCCGCGGCTGGCGCACTTGCGCCTGCCGGGCACGCGCACCAGCGCCGCCGATGGTGTCGCCCCCGGGCTGCACAAGTCGGCACTGGTGATCAAGTCCCGCATCCCCGGGCAGCTGGCCGGAACGCTGTGCCCCAACCCGGTTTTGCGCGATGGCCTGCACTTCGACCAGGTCGTCGGCAACCGGTTCGCGCTGGTCACCTCGTCTTCGCTGAGCGCCGCGCAAGAAAGCGAGCTCAAGACCCGCGGAGCCGCGATCGTCTCGGTCGCCCGGGACAGTCAACTGGGCCGGTGGCTAGGGCAGGGCCGGGCGGCAGCCGCCGTTGTCAGGCCCGACGGCGCCGTCATGCAGGCCGGCCGAAACGTGGCGGCGATCTGCGACGCCGTGCCCGCGTTCTCCGCGGGTCAGGGCGAGGTAGCCGAAAGCGAGCGCTGATGACCGAGCTGCTGGTGCTCAACGACGGCAAACAGGAGATGCAGGCGGTGTCTTTGGACGGCACCCGGGTGCGGACCCTGATCACCGGACTCGACGAGCGGGCCGACGGCATCGTCGTCGACCAGCTGCGGGGCCATGTGTACTGGACGAACATGGGCGCTCCCGACCCCGGGAGCGGCCCACGTTCGGAAGAGGCCTACGCCCGCAACGGGTCACTGGAGCGGGCCAATCTCGACGGGACCAATCGCGTCACGATCGTGCCGCGCGGGGCCTTCACGACCGGCAAACAGCTCGCCGCCGACTTCGAGGCGGGCGTGCTGTACTGGTGCGATCGCGAGGGCATGCAGGTGCTGTCGTGCAACCTTGACGGTAGTGCGTTGCGTCCACTGGTGGTGCCGGCCGTTGGTGAGGAGGCCGCGCAGGCGGCCAGCAACCACTGTGTCGGCATCGCCATCGATCTGGATCGGCGCCTGCTGTACTGGACGCAGAAAGGTGCACCAAAAGCCGGCGAGGGCAGGATCTTTCGCGCCCCCCTCGATCTGCGGCCGGGCACCAGCGCCCAGCACCGCGACGACATCGAGCTGCTGTGGAAGGACCTGCCAGAGCCCATCGACCTACACCTATTCGGTGGGGCGACGCTGGTATGGACCGACCGGGGCGCCGAACCCCAGGGCAACACACTCAACCGCGCGATGGTGCAGCCGACCGTCGGCACACCCGAGATCCTGTCGCGCGGATACCACGAGGCGATCGGGGTCGCCGCCGTCTCCGAGTCCGAGTTCTACGTCGGCGATCTCGGTGGCAGCATCCGCCACGTCAACCTCGACACCGGCGTCGACACCGAAGTGGCGCACCTCGGTGTGGGCCTCACCGGCATCGCGCTTGCCCAACGGTGAGTCAACGAAAGCCGTTGGGCGCAGCAGCTTTCGCGTGCCCATGCTGCCCGCAGCGCGCAGCTTGCGGGTTGCCACGCGAATTTTACTGTGGGTCATGGCCAAAGACGCTAGGCAGGATTAAATGAGCGGCTGGATCAACTTTTGGCATGGCCTGACTCCTGGACAAGGCACACTCCTCGGCGGTGCGTTCGTCGTCCTGGCGGGCATCATCGCGTTCAGCACGGGTTCGATGGACCGCCGGTCACAGCACAAGCGCTTCCACTACCAGGAGATGAAGACGCTCTACGCCGAGGCATTGAGAATCGGCAGGGACCTGGAAATCCTCAAGGCGCTTCCCCCAGATATCCGCAGGGAAGTCCTCACGGAAAAAGCCGAAGCGATCGATAGGGTGATCAGCGAGCTGGCGCTCACCGGCAATTACCAAACCGCCGACCTTGCCATTGCTTACGCGTACCAGCAGTCTGTTCAACTAGGCGAGTGGGTAAGACTAGTAGAAGCTGACCAGGGCTCGACGGACCGCATTCAGATGTGGTTGGACAACCTGCCTACCGAACAACGAGCCGCATTGAGGGACTACGAGAACGTCACCGTCAATCGTCGAGACGTAGTGCAGGCCGTACGCAATGAGCTGCGCCTGTACGTGCCGGTGTGGTCACGGTATCGGCGTGCGCTGCGAGATACGATCAAAGCCCAGCAGTTTCCCCTCAACTGACGCAGGGCCGCAGCACATCTGACTCGAGCACGCGCCCGGGCGGACAGTGCGAAGCGAACGATGCGGCGGCACGACAAACTGGCGGCGTCGGCAAGTCCTCATCACGCCCAGCGTAGGGTCACGCGGTCCCTGATGCCCAGATGTTGTCAGAGCTTCCGCCGCAGCCACTTTCACCGCGGTGCAATACGCGGTTGGCGTCGACGGTGGTGAATCGGTTGTGAGCGCCACGTTCCTGCGGGCAATTCTCGAGATTTCCGAGCCGGCCAGCGATGTCAAGCCGACAAGGGTGCCAACACTTACTACACGGTGGTCTGAGGACGGCCTGCGACAGTTCCTGTGCCAGGATCGCTTTCGCGGCGCGGACGGCTGGAGTGGCAACCCGGCCAACTGAAGCTAGCTGCAACCATGAAGGGACGTCGCATGGGCGACATTTCGACCGTCGGCGGCCATGCTGGTGTCATGTTAACCGCGCTTCTGGCCTTATTCGCGTTGATCACTGTCGCGTGGGCACTGCACGACAGCAACGCGGCACTCGAGCGACACAATCAGTCTAAGCATTGGGATGAGTAGTATTCCAACCCCACTGGTGGCGCGCTTCATTCGCCGCTACACGGCCGTATACGACCTTGATACTGGCTATCTGTCCAAGGGGGCGCAAGCCTGTACGACGGGCGACGTTAGGGCGGGCATCGTCGCGGGGATTGGCTCGTCGCAGCCTGCGTCTTAGTGGCAAGCAAACGTCTTCGTCTTCGGCGCGCCGCCTTGCGAAGGTGAAGCGGAGTGAAGCGTCGGCGTCGATGCGGGGGCCGACGGGGGGCAGAGGCTGCTATCCGATGTACTGCTGACGCGGAAGCATGGCGAGCCGCATCAGAGAGCGCAGAGTCGTTCCCTCAGGGGGTTTACCCCGCAGCCCTGTGCCGGCTGCCATTGCCCGCGGCGCGCCTGCCAGGCCGACCGGCGGCGGCAACGCCGCTAAGTCCCGGGTTTCGCTGACGAGGCTGACCGGTAACGCGTTGGCAGTGGCGCCATTCGCAGAGGCCAGTGTGCCCCAAGCCGGCGGCACCGACAGCGCGCCGACGCTGGCTGCCCGGGCCAGTCCGGCAGACACCGCACCGCCGACCGGAGCAGTGCCGACCGAGCCGAGAGTGGTCGCCACTTTACTGAGTCCAGCGCTCACGTCGGTCAATGCCGCCACCGCCGAATTGGCGACGGTCGCCGCGGACCTCGACCCGGCCGAGAGTGCCGACAAAATAATGGACGGGACTGTTGCGAAAGCGCTGATCCCCGAGTTGACGGTGTCCGGCTCCAGCGCCTTATTTATATCGGCGAGGATCTGCTGGATGATCGTGTCGACCGACGTCGAGGTCTGCGTCCCACCGGAATTGGCGACCGCGGCGCTTTGGGCCGGCAAACCGGCCGGGTTGGTGTTCTGTTGCGGCGGGGTGAATGGGGTCAGCGTTGCAGCGGCCGCCGAGGAGCCGGCATAGCCGTACATGGCGGCCGCGTCCTGGGCCCACATCTCGGCATACTGAGCCTCAGTCGCCATGATGGCGGCGGTATTGATCCCCAGGAAATTGGTGGCAACCAGCATCGTCAACTGCGCCCGGTTAGCAGCGATTACCGGCGATGGCACGGTGGCGGCGAACGCGGTCTCGAACGCCGATGCGGCCGCCTCGGCCTGGGCCGCCGCCTGCTGGGCTTGAGCGGCGGCGGCATTCATCCACGCGACAAAGGTCGCCGCCGCGGCCGCCATCGATGCCGACGCGGGGCCCCGCCAGCTGCCGTCGGTCAGGCCGGTAACCACCGAAGAGTAAGACGCCGCCGCCGAGGACAGTTCCCCGCCCAGGTTTTCCCAGGCCGCCGCGGCTTCCAGCATCGGACCCGGGCCAGGGCCGGAATACATTCGGCCGCTGTTGATCTCGGGTGGCAGTGCTGCGAAATCCATTGATATATACCGAGTGTCAGCGTGTGGCGGCCACATTGGCGGCCTCGGTGGCCGCATACGAACCGGCGGCGGCTTCCAAGGTTTCAACGAACAGTTGGTGAATCGTCGCCGCTTGCGCGCTGATCTCCTGGTACAGCACCCCATGGGCGGCGAACGCTGCCGCGGTCAGCGCCGAAACCTCGTCGGCGGCCGCGGGACTGAGCCCGGTGGTCGGGCCGGCCACAACCGCATTCTGTGCGCTCATCTCCGAGCCGATGCCCGCCAAGTTGCCCGCCGCCGCGGTCAGTGCCGCGGGTTCCGTGATCAAGAAAGACATACTCTCTTCTCCCAACGCCTGATGGCTGAACAACCGAGTCTCAAGACTTAGGATGTCGACGCCCGGCGCTGATGTCGTCGGGGGTAGCGCCCATTAAGCCCCCTGCTAGCCGTAATACCTCGGCGGAATTCGGCAAACAACGGTCTGGCGGTCAGTCGCTGCGGGTGCCGTTGAGGTGCAAGAGGTTTGACAAGACGCCTTAGCGGTCCATGCATGAGGCATAGTTGTGGCCCTGTGCTGGTTGCTTATTCAGTTCGGCCTAACCTTCCGTCGGAGGCGAGGGACTTGGTGCGCTACCGGCTGACCGGGTATACCAATTCCGGCTGTCGGTAACGACACACTCGGGTAAGCACGGCATCCTGAGGGGACGGGGACACGACAGCCGTGACCGAGGACTTGAGCAGCGAAGCCCTGGAGGCCCAGGTCCGACGGGCCGGACAACGGGCGAAACCCTAATGGAAAGCAAGGAAGGACTCATGTCGATCGACGGTGACGCCTTAGGCGGACGCCTTCCGCTTTACAGCAGTGAAGCGCTCGATCCAGCACAGAAAGCGCTCTACGACTGGCTGATGGATGTGGCGGTTCCGTGGGCGGAGGCTGCGGATTTCGAGGCCAGCGCCGAAACAGGCCGGGTCATCGGACCTTTCAATCCGCCTTTGCTGACGCCGGAAATCTCGTCGGCCTTCTTCGACCTTGCGGTCGCTGAGCAACAGCATACGTCGCTGAGCAAACGCTCCAGGGAAGTCATCATTTTGACGGTCGGGGCAGTCTGGCAGGCGCCCTATGAGCTCTATGCACATTGCGCCGTTGCGCGGTATGTCGGTCACTCCGACGACGCGGTGCGAACACTTGCCGCCGGCGGGTTGCCGCAGGACCTCACGGACGAAGAGGCGGTTACCCAGCGCGTCGCGCGCGCATTGTCGGTGGAGCATCGTCTGAGCGAGGCGCTCTACCGTGAGGCGGAAGCAATGCTCGGTGCCCACGGGCTCATGGAAGCCGTCGTACTCACCGGCATTTATCACACCGTGTGCGCAATACTCAACGCCTTCGAGATACCCGCGCCCTCCTAAACGCGTGAGGCCTTGGTGCCGAGCCATGACGGTTTTGCGGGCCGCGTCAAAAGGGCCGCCTGGAGCAGGGGTGTCTATCAAGGCGCCGGCAATCGCCAACGGCAACGACAATCTTGCCCGTTCACCTGCACGGTCGGTGGGTCCGCCGGGTCGGGCCAGCGGGTCCGCGTCGTGTGGCGCTTTCAAAATGTCGCGATTCGGCACGGACGGGTGTTAGGTAAGAGGCAGGTTCGACCCTGCGAGGTGGTCGATGGGTGACGGCGCGGTTTTGCCTGACCGGGATCTGCCCGTTCGGGCCGAGATTGTGCACGAAAGTCAACGCACACGGGTGACGCGGCTTTTGCTTTCCGGGAGCACGGTCATCCGCAAAGAGCCGTTGGGTGCAGAGGCGCAGCGTCGACTGCAACACGAGATGGCTGTCCTGGAGCGGTTGCGGGGCGTGATGGGTGTAGCGCAGGTGTTGGATGCGCCGCATTACCCCGCCTCGATCGTGCTTGCGGAAGCCGGGCAGGCGAGCCTGGCGCAGATGGTCAAGCCCCTTGCGCTCGACGACCTGATCGACTTGGCGGCGGGCATGGCCAAGGCGGTCGCGGGCATGCATGGCCGTGGTGTGCTGCATCGTGATATCTGCCCGGCGAACATTGTGATTTCGTCTGACGGCGCGCCTTGCCTGGTGGGTTTCGGCTTGGCGACGCTGGTAACTGAGATTCGTCCGGAGTTCAGCCACCACAGCCAAATTGTGGGCACGTTGCCGTATTTGGCGCCCGAGCAGACGGGGCGTACCGGGCGGCCGGTGGATCAGCGAGCCGATCTGTATGCGTTGGGCGCGACACTGTACGAGTTGGCCACCGGTGAGCCGCCATTCGGTGCGGGCGATCCGTTGCGGCTTACGCATGATCACTTGGCGCGGGTGCCTGCACCCCCGGGCGAGATCAATGCAGCGGTACCCGAGATGCTGTCGGCGATCATCATGCACCTGCTGGAAAAGGAGCCCGACGATCGCTACCAGTCGGCCGACGGCGTGGTCTACGACCTTGCGCAGTTTGGCGAGCCCGGCGTGTCGACGACGGCTGCGCCGCGCGTCGGCGCGCGGGATTTTCCGTTGCGGCTGCTGCCGCCGTCGCGGCTCATTGGGCGCGATGACGAGGTAGTGGCGTTGAGTGCGGCATTTGATGCTGCGCTGACAGGCGCCTGCCACGCCGTGCTGGTCAGTGGAGCCCCGGGAGTGGGCAAGACGGCATTAGTTGATGAGCTGCGCCCGGTGGTAACCGGCAACGACGGGTGGTTTGTGGCGGGCAAGTTCGACGAGTATCGGCGGGATCTGGAGTCTGGCGGCATTTTTCAGGCGTTTCGTGCGTTAGGTCGGCTGTTGCTCGCGGAGCCCGAGGACGAGCTGGTCGAGCTGCGGGAACGGATGCTGGCGGCGCTGGGTCCGAATGCGGGCTTGGCTGTCGCCACGGTGCCGGAGTTGGCGGCGCTGCTAGGCGTACCCGCCGAGGCGGGCGATCCGTTGACCGCCCAGGTGCGGATGCAGCACAGCGCTGTGGACATGCTGCGGGGTGTGGCCTCGCGCAAACGGCCGGTGGTGTTGTTCGTCGACGACCTGCAGTGGGCCGGGCCCGTCGCTGTCGGCTTCATCGACCTGGTGTTCCGTCAGCAGGTGGAGGGCCTGTTGCTGGTGGCCGCCTATCGCGACGAGGTGGACCCGACACATCCGATCGCGGCCTCGCTGTCGCGGTGGCGGCAACAGTCCGGCATGACGCACCTGGATTTGGTGAACCTGTCAGGACAGAATGTGGCCGCTCTGGTCGCCGAAATCCTGAGGGTCGACCCGGTTGCCGCGGGCGTTTTGACCGAGCTCATCGAGCCGCATACGCACGGCAACCCGTATGAGACGTTGGAGTTGCTCAACACCTTGCGTCACGAGGGCGTGCTGACCCCGACCTCGAAGGGGTGGTCTTGGGACGAGCCCGCCGTGCGCTCACTTCTGGCCCGTTCGGGGGTGGCCAAACTTGCGATGGCCCGGTTGGCGGCCTTGCCGTCCGCCTCCCGGGACGTGCTGGAGGCGATGGCGTGTCTGGGCGGGCGAGCCGAGCTCAGCGTGCTGGCGGCCGCGACCGCCGAGTCGGCCGAAGTGGTGGAACAGCGCCTGGCACCTGCCCTGGAAGAGGTCGTTCTGGTGGCCGAGACCTGGACCAATGACGCGGTGCGATTCCGTCACGACCGCATCCGTGAAGCGATCCTCGCCGAGGTTGATACCCAGCGGCGGCATAGCCTGCACCTGGCGATGGCGCGGCGGCTGGCGGTCAGACCGGAGCTGTTCGCCGTGGCCGCCGAGCAGTACCTGCCGGTCATCGACACCGTCACCGACGCCGGGGAGCGGTCTGCGGTGGTGGCACTGCTGCGCCGCGCCGCCGAACAGGCCGCGCTGGTGGGGGATTACAGCCAAGTTCACACGCTGCTCTCGAGCGCCCTGCGGGTCGCCGACCCCGGCGATGCTGCCGGGCTGATCCGACTGCACACCGGGCGCCTCACCGCCCTGTTCTGTCTGGGCCGGCTGGAGGAGGCCGACGAGGACTACCGCATCATCGACCGGCTGAGCACCGCCGCTCTACAGCGGGTGGACGCAACCTGCGTGCAGGTGCGCAGCCTGACCAACCGCAAGCTTTACTCCGACGCGATCGAGCTCGCGGTGACGGCGCTGCGCGAGCTCGGTACCACCGTCCCGCCCCCCGAACAGCTTCCGGTATTGCTCGAGCGGTATTTCGACTATCTGTACCGGTGGCTGGACCATACCGATGACGCGGCTGATCTGGGCAGGGCCGAAATCACCGAGCCGACACTGCTTGCCGTGACTTGTCTGTTCAACGCGGTCTTTCCGACCGCGACCTTCGCCGGCGACACCTTCATGCAGGCGTGGCTGAGCCTTGAGTCGCTAGAAATTTGGCTCGACCACGGCACCGCCCGTGGCCTGGTCGGCCCGGCAAGCTATTCGGCAGCCACCGCCATTGCGCTGCGCGACGACTACGGCGCCGCATACCGGGCTGCACGCCGGATCGTGGCCGTAGGGGAAGCTTGTGGCTATGAGCCCGAGACCTCACTGGCGCGGTTCGTGTCGTCTTACTTCGGTTGCTGGTTTGAACCGCTGGAAATCGGTGTCGCGCAGGCAAAGCGGGCACGCGAAGGGCTCATCAAAGGTGGCGACCTTGCCACCGCCGGCTATACCGTGGCGCACACCTACGGGGGGCAACTTGATTTCGTGCCCACGCTGGATATCTATGTCGCCGAGGCGGAGAAGGCATTGGCCTTCGTGCGGCGGGTCGGCATCGAACCAATGGGGCAGTGGGTGGAGGCCTACCAGTGGTTGGCAGATGCGTTGCGCGGCGAAACCCCCTACCCATCAGGTGGGGTGGCGCTCATTGACCGGTACGCCGACGACTCGGCGGTGCCGTTCTATGGAGATCTCAGCCGCGCGATCGCGGCCACGATCTTCGATGATCCGGCCAGCCTGAGACGACACGCCGCCGCGGCGATGCAAGCGCTGCCTTTTGCCCTCGGCAACTATGTGACCGTCGTGGCCCGTCTGCTGCGGGGCCTTGCTCTTGCTGCCGACGCTCGGACCGCTGGGCCCGATGAACGACCGGGATTGCAGTCCGAGTTGGAGGACGCGATTGTCTGGCTCGGCGCTCGCGCCGAAGACGCGCCCATGAATTTCCTGCACCTGCTGCGGCTCCTGGAGGCGGAACGGGCCTGGGCCTTGGGCGACTTGGGCGCCGCCGCGCTGGCCTTCGACGCAGCGCGAGATGAGGTCGCCGGGCGGCAGCGCCCGTGGCATCGGGCGCTGATCACCGAGCGCGCCGCCCGCTTCCGCCTGGCACGGGGCCTGCAACACGCCGGCCTTGAACTTCTCGCCCAGGCCAGGCAGATGTACTTGTCTTGGGGGGCGACGGCGAAAGTCGCCCAGCTCGACTCGGCGTATCCGTTACTGCGGCTGCCAGCCGACGCGCCCAGCGCAATCGGCAGCGACCGAAACGGTGATCTGCGCCTGCAAGGTTCTATGCTCAGCACCGGAACGATCGACTTGCTTGCGATTCTGTCGGCGTCGCGGGCGCTGAGCTCGGAAACGACCATCGACGGGCTGCACGCCCGCGTCGTCGACGTGCTCGCCGCGATGACCGGCGCGACCGAGGTACGGCTGCTGCTGCGCGGTGACGACCCCCAAGACTGGCTGCTACTTACAACGGGAGGCACGATCCCCGTCAGCGGCATCGGCAGCCAGCAGACCGTGCCGACGTCGGTGCTGCGGTATGCCCAGCGCATACCCGAACCGCTGGTCGTCGTCGACGCCACCAGCGACGACCGCTTCGCTCGCGATCCCTACTTCGCCGACACCGACCGCTGCTCTCTGCTGGCCCTACCCGTCCTCAGCCGTGGCCGCCTGCGGGCGGTGTTGCTCCTGGAGAATCGCTTGATTCGCGGGGCGTTCACCGCAGACCGCCTCGACGCCGTCAGGCTGATCGCCGGCCAGCTTGCCGTCTCGCTCGACAACGCCCAGCTGTATTCCGAGCTTGCCGCGTCACGCGCGCGGATCGTCGCCGCCGCCGACCAGGCCCGCCGCCGCATCGAACGCGACCTGCACGACGGCGCCCAACAGCAGCTCGTCTCGTTGGCGATGCATCTTCGCATGGTGCGTGAAGAGGTGGCACCCGATGCCCGTGAACTGCGGATGGAACTCGACCGCGCCGTAACTCAAGCAAACGGCGCACTCGATACGCTGCGCGACCTCTCGCGCGGCATTCACCCAGCGATCCTTACGAAGGGCGGCCTCAGCCCGGCCTTGCACGCACTAATCCGTCGCTCTCGCAACGCCGTTCAGCTCCACCTGGACATAACAAAACGACTGACCGATCAGTTGGAGGTCAGCGCCTACTACGTCGTCGCCGAGGCATTGACCAACTCGGCCAAACACTCGCGCGCATCGACCGTCACGGTTACCGTCAACGAGAAGGCCGCCGAACGCATTCTGTACCTTGAGATCGCTGACGACGGCATCGGAGGTGCCGACTTTTCCGGCGGAACCGGCCTGCTCGGCCTCAAGGATCGAGTAGAGACGCTCGGCGGCCACATCGATTTGCACAGCAGCCAAGAAACCGGCACGACCTTGCGTGTCGAGCTTCCCGTTACGCCCTCCAAGGGCGAACCTTCCGGCTAACCGTTGGCCGCCGATCACGACTACCTGCTACCTGTAATCCACTATTGAAGCCACCGGTGATGTGAGCCGCTGCGACCGCATCGAGACTGGACTTAAGTGCCGACTAGCCGACGCACTGCAAGCGGCGGAAGTGCGATTATCGACGGGATGGAGTTCCGCTGTGAATTGCACCGGTTACCACCATCTTGTGTGGGTTTTCGCGCCGCTTAGGCGGGCAGCGGCTCCCCAGCCGTCATGGTCTTCGGGTCAGCTTTAACCCAGACAAGCAGTGACAGCCGTTCAGAACGTTCCAAGCGCCACCGATCAAGGTCGACCTGCGATGACACCGAATGAGTGGCCAATCATCCGAACCCAGACCTGTTCTCACCCGTCGCGCTGGCACCCCGCGCCGCCGCCGATGCCCCCCGGCCGGCCGCTGTGGCTGGGAATTGTCGTCGCCGCGGTGTTGATCGTCTCGGAAACCGTACTTGTGCGGGTGCTCGCGTCGGTTGGACCGCACAACAACCTTTGGCATGGTGTATCTGCTTGGGGTGCTTGTGATCTCCGCTGGTTGGGATACCCGTCTAGCGGTAGCGACGACATTCGTCAGCGCCGCGGTGTACCTGGAAAGCCACCTCGACGCGGACAGTGGCTGGCTGCCGGCGAGCCGCATCGAACTCGTCCCGCTTGCAATCTTTTTGCCCATCGGTCTATTGACCAATGCATTAGCGGGTCGCGCCCGACTCCGCGCGGCGCAAGCCAGGTGCGCGACAGATCAGGTCAGTGAGTTGGCGCAGCGGCAGGCCGCGCTGCGGCGGGTGGCAACGCTGGTGGCCCGGGGTGTCTCTCCATCCGAGGTCTTGACCGCCGTCGCCGACGAGGTGGCCAACGCGCTGCGGGTGGAGAACTGCGTGTTGGTGCGTTACCTGGGGGATGACTCGTGCGAACTGGTCGCGGCCCACGACAAGGTTCAGTTGGAGAGGTTCCCGGTCGGCACGGTGTTTCCCCTGGACGGTGACAACCTGCCGGCGATGGTGTTTCGCACCGGCACGACAGCCAGGATGGACAGCCACGAGGACGCGGCCGGCCCGATGGCCGCAGCGGTCCGCGACGTTGGCATTCGCTCGGCGGTGGGCGCTCCCATTGAAGTCGACGGCCGACTATGGGGGGCGGCGGTCATAGCCTCCTCGGGGCCGGAACCACACCCGCGCCACACCGAAGCACGGCTGGCCGATTTCGCCGAGCTGGTCGCAACCGCGATCACCAATGCGCAGGCGCGTGACGAACTCATGGCCTCGAGAGCGCGCATCATTACTGCCGGTGACGAGGCCAGGCGCCGCATCGAGCGCGACCTACACGACGGCGCACAGCAACGCCTTGTCACGCTGAGGCTGCGCATGCGCTCCCTGGAGGAGTCCCTGCCAACCGAGAGCCACCTGAGACACGAGATCGCTGATCTGGCCGAAGAACTCGCGGCGGCTGGCGAGGAACTGCGGCAGCTCTCGCGCGGCATCCACCCGGCTGCCCTGTCCAGTGCGGGCCTGGGCCCAGCGCTGCGCGTCTTGTGCCGCCGCGCGGCCATGCCGGTGGAACTACGCGTCGATGTCGAGCGGCGACTGCCCGAGTCGGTCGAGGTGGCCGTGTATTTCGTTGTTGCAGAAGCGCTGACGAATGCCGTCAAGCACGCGCACGCATCGACGGTCACCATCGCCGTGGATGCCGACGACGTGCGGGTGCGCCTGTCGGTGTCAGACGATGGGATCGGCCGTGCCGATCCACGGGGTTCCGGCCTCACCGGGCTGAAGGACCGCGTCGAGGCGCTGGGCGGCCACTTGGATGTCGCCGGCCGTGAGGTCGGCCACGGCACCACGCTCACGGCAGAAATTCCTTGCGCATCAGCCTGAGTAGGCATTCCGACGCGGCCCATTAGC
>NZ_JBKQTQ010000263.1:0-8526 GCF_052143115.1 Mycobacterium sp. | reverse complement strand
AAGCTGCTCGAAGATCGCGATGACCTCCGGCACCAGGTCTTCATGCACGATCAGCTCGCCGCGGTGGGTCTGGCCGTCGAAACCGATGTGGTCGACGTTGACCCGTCGCAGCCGCCCCGGCTCGACGGGGCAACCCGGCCGCCAGCTCGCGCCGAGTTCGGCGGCGGTGACCGGCTCCACGGTCCCACCGGCAGGTGCTGGCGGCGCGCTGGCCGACGACGACGCGGCCGACGGTGATGGTGTAACGGCCGGTGATGGTGTGGCCGCAGGAGGTGGCAGCGCGGAGGTGCACTGCACCAGCACGACACCCGCTGCGAGCATTTCCGCCAGTACGGCACCCCGCCGCTTGAAGGACGTCAATTGGGATGAGTCCTCACCGCTTGCTTCCATCCCTACAAGACCGCTGCAATAAGCGGTTTCGCTAGACAAGTGCGGTGCCAACGCTACCGCAGACAGAATTTCTTGTACTGGCTGCGGAGGCGGCTACAGCGCGAGCGATCGGCGAGCTGATCGCGCTCGGCGAGCACGAGGGTTCGGTATTACGTCTTGCCCAACCCCCACGGCTGGACGGTTAGGTGCATGCGCGGCATCGGCGACGGCGAGCTGGTTACAGGGTTGACCTCGGCGATTCCGCTCGCCCGGCCGCGCGTCGGTTGTTTGAGCTATCGGCGCGCTATGAGGCGCTCGGCGGGACCGCGAAGGGTAGTGAAATGGGGGAGTTTGGCTGCGTTCAAACCTTTCGGGCCGTGTTGATGCGTGTTGATGGCATCAACACGTTCGGCGTATCGGCAGGTCATTTCGCGTCGTTTGGCGTCGTTTCGCGTGGTCAACTCACGGGTTCGATTCCCGGCAGCTCCACAGAGAACATGCTGGTCAAAGCCATAAAATCACGCGGCTCGGAGTTCACGTCAAGATCACCGCTGGTCGGATATGTTGGAGTGGCTGGACAGCAACACAATTCAGCGCACCGACGAACAGCGGCCACGATAACCGTCGCAGTCGGGAGGATCTCGACAGGTTCGTACTATGTGTCGCGTTCGCAGGCCCAATGTCATGGATGTTCGGCGATCCACGTGGTAGTGAAACGCTGCACCGCAGGGATGCTCTCGGCCAAATTAGCTCCGATGGACTTCTCGAGTTTGCCGCCTATCAACGGGATTTTGACCTCCACTTTCACGGCGAGGCGCAGTTGCGAGCCGTTGCCCGCGGGCGCCAGCCACCCTTGCGCACGGCCTGATCCCAACCCGCCGGAAGCCGCGACGCTGACCTGCCCGCGTACCTGGCCGTTACCGTCCGGTCTCCACGTCTCGCTGTGCACGATTTTTAGGTCGCCGCGAACGAGTTTGGCAATCAGTCCGGGTAGTAGTTGGCCACCCAGGTGCTGGGTGGCGCGCACTGACACCGTGCGATCGGCGTCGACGATCAGCGAATCCAGCGTGGTGGTGGCGTCACCGGCCGCGATGCGGGCCAGCCAATAGTCCTCGCGGCCGAACGCCGCATGAATTTGTTCAACGCTGGCAGGCGATTCGGTCACGACGTCGAATGAACGCGACATAGCAAACCATTCTTACAAAGTAAGGGTCATCGCCGCCGCGCTTACCCTGCACCCGGTCCTGTGGGCACCCAGTGTGGATTGACGCCGTCAAGACCCCAGAACGAAACCGCAGGTAACAAACGGGACTGAAGCGGAACGAGACGGAACGAACCGGCAGCTCAGAAGGCATATTGCCTGGTAGAGAGGCGGGTTCGATTCCCAGCAGCTCCACCAGCGTTTACGCACGTCGCTGTGGAATTTCGGAATTGCCTCCGCGAAGGTGGTATGGCCCACTCGGCGACGTTGGGTTCATCGGCCCGCGTGACGGCATGATGGCCGGACGCGAGGCGAGTAGTGCATGCCGGCAGGTTCGAGTGGTGGACTACGCGTTCCAACCCGCTGCGATCGCTCGACACTGGGCTCAGCACGCCGTGCGGGGCACCGACGCCCAGGGACCCAGAGTCCGACGTGCCCCTCACGACGTAGGTGCGACATGTTCGATGTGCAGGAGAGTGCTCCCAGCGTTGGCCGATACGGCCGGCACCGGTCCCACGTCGCCTCTCCCGCCGCCAGATGTGGGCTTTACCCCGGCACGCGCCACGGTCGGGGTTCTGACCGGGTCGACCGTCAGGTGCGGGTAGGGGGATCAGCCGAGAGAACGCTGATGTCTAGCCGCCGTTGGTCACCGCGTATCGGCCAGCATGAGGCCGCCACGGGCCGCAGGTCGCCGGTTAACCAAAACGGGCGGGACATCGGCGGGCTTCTGCCCACGGGGACGGTGACGTTGTTCGCGGCCGACGTCGACTCCTCATCGCGGCTCTTTGAGGCCGACCCCGACGAGATGATGAGCACCGCTCCGCCGGCCGGACGTATTCCCCAGGATCCCAGATTATTCCGGCACCCTCATTCGCCGGATAACGACGCGACTGCGGGCGTGAAGTCAATGGTGGTGGACCCTTGCGCATTGCGGCCGGTGATCGGGACGCAGCACTGCCCGTCAGGTCGGCGGAATCGGGTTCCCGTCGCTGTGATCCCTACCACGAACACCTCTAGCAGCGCAATCAGATCCTCGCACCGGGCGTTAAGTAACTCCAGACGCCGCTCCACCAGGGGCCGCGGGCGAGCCAGCTGGGGTACGAAATGACCTTGTCCGACGCCGTTCATCGGTTGCACGGCCAGTCCGCGGTCATCGCTCTGCGCCGCCGGGAACCCGCGACAGGTTGTGACCCGCGCCACACGACGATGCTGTCGGTGGTGGTTTCCCGTCTGGTGTCGGTGCGAGTCACAGCGGCCTATGCAGTAGTGCTGGCCGTCATTGGTGGCACGCTGCTGGCGCTCGGTCCGAACATGCAGAACGCCGTCGTCAGTCACATGAGCACCAACCTGTACAACCTGGCGAACGGTCATCTCGCCACGTTGGTGGCCAGCGCGTTTGTCACCGATGGCGACGATATCTACTTCTTGCTGCCGGGACTGGTGTGCTTGCTGGCGCTGGGGGAGCTGGTCTGGCGCGGCAGAGGGCTGTTCCTAGCGTTCGCGGTGGGCCACGTCGGCGCCACGCTGCTCGTTGCGGTGGGGCTGGCCGTTGCGATCGGGGCGGGGTGGCTGCCGATCTCGGTTGCCCACGCCAGCGACGTCGGTATTAGCTACGGCGCCCTGGCGGTATTGGGCGCGCTGACCACCGTAATACCGCCTCGGTGGCGTCCGGCCTGGATCGGCTGGTGGTTGGGCACAGCCTTGGTGGCCGCATCCGGGGCGGACTTCACCGCCGTCGGGCACTTGCTTGCGCTGATGTTGGGCATGGGGCTCTCCCGGCGGCTCGGCTCGACCACAGGCTGGACAGTCACACGAGTGGCATTACTCGCAATCGGAGTCGCGTTCGGTTATCTGGTGATCACCGAGGCGTCGCTGGTAACGATGGTCGTTGCCGGACCGACCGGCGCGCTGGTCGCGCTGATCGCACAATGGGTCGCACGACGACGGCGCTTGCGGCGGCCACGCCACCTGGTCAGCATCAACGCGACCGAAGTCGCCCGAGACGAAGAGACGCTAGCCCCGGCAGCCCTCGCCATCGCGCAGTGGGCCGTCGAACGAACCGCGAATCATAACTGCCAGCCAGAACTTGCGGCATAAGTCGTTAGGACCGACGTTCGGCACGGGGCTTCTCAGCCGAGCTAGCGATCGAGCTCGGGATCAAAATGGGTATTCTGACCGATCACACGAACCCGCCACGATGGGAGAACGTTCCAACAAGAAGCGGTCGAGCGAAGAGATTAAAGTCACCAAGCTGATCAAGCTCTTCAAAGACAAAGGCCTGCCGCCGCCAACGCCGTTCGGAATCCCCGAGGACGATCTCCTTTTCGCGCTACCCCCCGCCATCAGACAATATCTGAAGGGGCAAAGGACCGTCAGACTCTGTCGACCGGAAGTCGTACGCCTTCGAGCACTACGGACTGCCAATCACAACAACAGCCGGAGTAAGACACATCGTCCGCACTCTCGACCTCAAAAACATCCCACTGCCATCAATCCGCAGAGCGATCGACGAGGTAGTCAACTGGGCCACGTGATCCGGCGCCGCCGGCATACCCTGCGCGGGCCCGTACGCCAACCCGTACGCCAACCAGCGAAGCATGGGCCGGCTATCCGTGAATGTTCGCCAATGTCCTTGAGCGTCTAAAATTACCTCTGAGCTGCAGGGGAGTGCTACACCAGCGGACACACGCGCGCATGTGCCGACCCCACTTTCATAGCTGGGGGTCAAGTGGTCGCAGGTTCAAATCCTGTCAGCCCACTGTCCCCGCTACCAGCCGAAATGGCAATCTGAGACCCTCCGGGGGCCATTTTCTAGCCAGGTGGTCCGGGCGGCGGTGGCGCTCCCAAGGTGATCGGCGGCAGCCCAGGGATCTGGATTACCAGCGGCGGGGGAGGGGCTGGTTCGTTTTGACCGTCAGCCGCAACAATGGGCCCGCGCTGCACCGGAGCCGGCGGCGGTGCCGGCGCAATCCCGTTGCTGATGTTGATCGTGATGATCGACCCAGGGATGATTTGACCGCTCGGCGTGGTCCCTACCACGGCACCATAGGGCTCGTAGCTGTTGACCGAGGTGGGCTGGTCGGCGACCTGGAAACCGGCGTCCTTGAGGCGCTGACGCGCCGCGTCCACCTTCAGGCTGGACACATCGGGTACCCGGCCGCCCGACGCGCCGTCGACGTAGCGCGGATCGGTTGGCGGCAGATGCACCTCGCCGAAATCGGTGGCGAGCGGCTTCATCGCCTCGAACCAGGTGCGGGCGGGCTCGCTACCGCCATACAGGTTACCGCTGCGGCACCTGCGCAGTGGGAATGAACAGATGCCCGAGGGTGTGCCGGTGTCGTCGAAGATGTAGTTCGCCGCCGCGTAGTGGTTGGTGAAGCCGACGAATCCCGAGGATCGATGCGACTCAGTGGTGCCGGTCTTGCTCGACAGCGGCAGGGTCCAACCCACCGCGCCGGCCGAGCCCGCTGCGGTGCCGCTGCCCTGGTCGTCCTTGCTCAAGGCGTTCGCGAGCGTGTTCGCCAGTCCTTCCGGCACCACCCGGTCACAGCCCTCGGTGGTCACGGGCACCTGGTTGCCCTTGCGGTCGACGATCTTGTCGATCGGGCTCGGCGGGCACCATATGCCGCCGGACGCGAGGGTCGCCGCCACATTGGAGAGCTCGAGCGCGTTGAGCTGGAACGGACCCAAAGTGAACGAGCCCATGTTTTGTTGCTTGATCAAATCGGCCAAGCTTTCGCCGCTCGTCGGGTCGTAGACGCGCGCCGTTCCCGGAAACGCGTAGGACCGCAGCCCCAGCCTGACCGCCATGTCGACCGCCCGCGGCACCCCGATGAGCTGGATCAGGCGCGCGAACGCGGTGTTCGGCGAGGTGGCCAGCGCGTCGGTGACGTTCATCGAACCGCGGTAGCGGCCCGCATTTGCCACGCACCAGGTTTCCTTCGGACAGCCGGGCGTATCGCTGCTGCCCAAGCCTTTGGCTTGAAAGAAGCCCGGCACCTGCAGCTGAGTGTTGATACCCATGCCCATCTCTAACGCCGCCGCCGTGGTGAAGATCTTGAAGATCGAGCCTGCCCCATCACCGACTAGCGAAAAGGGCTGCGGCTGCACCGTTTCGTGCGCGTCGCTGTTGAGACCATAGGTGCGGTTGCTGGCCATCGCGATCACCCGATGCGCGTCCTTGCCGGGCTTGATCACGCTCATCACGCTGGCGATGCCGTCGATCGTCGGGCTGGCGAACTTGTCGATGGCCTCCTTGACCGACATCTGCACCTTGGGGTCCAGCGTCGTGCGGATCAGATAACCGCCGCGGGCAACCTGCTCCTTGCTGATGCCGGCCCGCGCGAGGTAGTCCAGTACATAGTCACAAAAGAAGCCGCGATCGCCGGCGGCGACGCAGCCACCGGGCAGCTCATTCGGGTGGGGTAGCACGCCCAGTGGCTCCGCTTTGGCGGCACGCAATTCGTCGGAGTACTGGGGGAGATTGTCGACCATGGTGTCCAGCACCACGTTTCGCCGCTGCAGTGCCCCCTCGGGGTTGGTGTACGGGTCGAGCGCACTCGTCGACTTCAGCGTGCCGGCCAACAGCGCGGCCTGCTGCCAGTTCAGCTGCGAGGCGTTGACGCCGAAGTAGGTCTGAGCGGCATCCTGCACGCCGAACGCGCCGTTGCCGAACGACACCAAGTTGAGGTAGCGGGTGAGGATCTCTGCTTTGGAGAGCTTCTCGTCGAGCGTCAGCGCTATCCGGATCTCGCGCAGTTTGCGCGCCGGTGTGATTTCCACGGCGGCTCGCCTCTCGGCGTCGGTCTGCGCGGTCACCAGCAACTGGTAGTTCTTGACGTACTGCTGTTCGATGGTCGATCCGCCGCGGGTGTCGAGGTTGCCTGACAGGTAGCCGGACAGGCCGGTCAACGTGCCCGGCCAGTCCACCCCGTTGTGCCCAGCGAACCGCTTGTCCTCGATCGACACGATTGCCAGCTTCATCGTGTTGGCGATCTGCTCGGTGGGGACCTCGAACCGCCGCTGGGAATACAGCCAGGCGATCGGGTTTCCCGCGGCGTCAACCATCGTCGAGACCTGCGGGACGTCACCTTCGAGGATTTGTGCGGACTCGTCGGCGACAACTTCGAAGGCGCGGTTGAACAACAGCCCAATACCGCCCGCGACTGGGAACATCAATGCCGCCGCCAGCAGCGCGGCCAACAGGCAGCACCCCGCGAGCCTGGTAACCGTTGCCGAAGTCGGCGCGCGCTCCGACATACCTGAATTATCCGCGGCCCGGCCCCGAGATTGCGGCGAATGCCCACAACGGATCGCCTTTGATGTTGCGGTATTTAATGTATACGGCGGCGGCCAGATGGCCGGGCCAACTTCTCGGCCGCTCCACGACTCGGCGGCTCGCGGCGCTCATTCCGATACAACGCGGGCGGCATGGACTCCGGCCACCGACACAGGTGGGACCCCCGGTGTCCGGCACGGGTGGGGGCTTAAGGCCCATCACGGCGCCGTCTAGCTAGAAATGCTTGTGACCTGCGCAGACTCACCGAGCGCCGAACAGCCGCACGCATGTGCGAACGCCTTTGTTATGACTGGGGGGTCAGGTGGTCGCAAAGCTTATTAGACCGATGAATTGGGCGTGATACGACGTCCACAAATTAAGACGGCGCCGCTCGATCTCGGGCTCTGCGTCTATCGATTTCGACAGCGCCTCTGCACTCAGCCTGCCCGGGCAGACCTTCGACGAACCAACCATTGGGCTTTAACTCATCCGCAACACTGTTGGCAACGAATTTTGCAACTCAGCGAGCTGCCTGCGACGAAATATCTTGTGCGACCTCAACTATCGCGTCAGCTGAGCGGTCGACATCGTCGTCGGTTGTCGCCCAGTTCACAATTGACACACGTAGTACATATGACCGTGCCAACTTGTGCCGCCCAGCCACCATGTGCCTTCGCGCTCGCCAAGACCGGCAGTGCGATCGGCCATGGCCAGAACCCTACAGCGACTGGCTCTTTCACCCGCGCGTAAGTCGGCCCACGTTGGAACAGACTTGGGAACATAACGCGGTGAAACCGCCCAACATCGAGTGCGATGTGATGCGACCCATCGGACAGTGGAAGGACGCTGACCTCCGGCTTCGGGTCAGTCAGAGGCGGACGGCGAACTGTCGCTCGTTAAGATCGGCCGCCGCTCTGCGAGGCGAACCCATCCCCCGCGAAGAGTTGGTCGCTGGAACAGTTGGTCGCTGAATGAAAGGACCTGCACCACCCCAACCTCATGAAGGGCCCTCAGCGCCGGGGCCCTGGCAAACGAGGCCGTCCTGCGTGATCTTCCCTCTCTGTGTGTTGGCGCCGCCAACAAATCCGGCGTAATCCGAGGTGCTTTGGCGTAATCAGTCGTAGTTTCGCGTACATCTACGCAGGTCAAACGGTATTTCTGCAGGTCACCTCACGGGTTCGATTCCCGGCAGCTCCACAACAGAAGATGCAAATGAGCGGCTCTCACCGGGTCGCCGCGATTCCTCCGTCGCTCCCGGTCGAGCCGGAGGCAGTGGTTTCAACGAGCGACCAGTAGCTTCTTTCACGCTCGGTCAGCTCGTTTGTCGTGATAGCACCGAAGGCGGCGGCGTCGCGCTCGAATCGGACCGGCGCATCGGGCAGCGCGTCCGGGCCCTCGAGCCGAAAACCGCTCGGTGCTAGCGGACCGAACAGCAGGGCGCGGCGCATGTGCGGCCAGTTATCTAGCTGCGGCTCGACCCCGGCGGCTCGAGCGAAGGTGAGAGCCACCAGGTTCATCCGAGTTTTCTGGGACGTCCCCCGCTTCGAGCGATAAGCATTGATCGACAGCCGCTGGTCGGTTTCAGTTGTCGCCGGGATCGCGCCGCCCCACGTGTATGCGATCCACCTGGCCTGAAGTTCTAGCGGCACAAAGTATCCGCCCGACTGGTCCCACATGC
>NZ_JBKQTQ010000262.1:0-3785 GCF_052143115.1 Mycobacterium sp. | reverse complement strand
CCACCCCCGCGCAAGTTCATGATTGCAACTGCGGCTATGACAACGTCCCAGGTACTCAGGAATATCAGCAGTGCCTGCATGGAAATGCGGCTGCGCCCGGACCGGCCAGCTCACCGCCACCCGCGCCACCCGCGCCACCCGCGCCACCCACCTAATCCCTACCGCGCTTGGCTCGCCACCGGTGCGGCGAACCGCGAGGGCGCGGTGGTCGCCTGGTCGAATGGCCGCCGACGAAATGGTCCAGGGGGTGTGATCGGGGCGTAGTGTTCGCACGGGTAGCACAGAGGGAAGTCCGAGGATGCCGATGAGCGATCATGACTGGAGCAAGCCAGCGGCGATGGCCATTCCTAAGGAGGGCTACTTCGAGCTCGAGCGGGGCAGGTACGGTCCTATCTATCCGAGAACTCCTGCCTGCTATGGCTTTTCGATCATCGCGAAGGTCAAAGAGGGGCGCGAAGAGGCCGTCCGCGCGTACGGCAAGCAGATCGAGGAAGCGATTGCCGGGAGTCCCGACGTGCTCGCGCCGCTGCGGCTGCACTACTTGCGGTGGGTACTGTTCGACGTCGGTTCGGGGCTGCATTTTCAGTACCAGGGCATCTTCGACACCGACTTCGACAAGTACACCGAGGATGCGGTGACGCTGTTCAGCCAGACCGGGATCACTACGGTGTTCACCAACCTCGAGGGATTCCCGGAGGACTGGAAAGAGAATCCTGACGCCTTCGTGCAGTTCGTTCGTGAGCACCAGTGCCCCAGTTTCCTGGAGTACGGGGAGTACCCGTACGTCACCGCCGACGAGATCAAAAAGGCCCTGCGGCTCAAAGCGGCGTTCTCCGACATGCTCGACCAAATGCAGTGACCCGCACCGAAACGTGCACCGATGCTTGAGTTGGAGGACATTCAGCATATTCTGCTGACCCGAACGCCGGCGATGACCGGGCGCTACGAGTTCCTGTCATTCGACGACCCGGCCGGCGGCCGGGCGTGGCTGTCCGAGCTGATCGACAGGGTCGACTCGGCGGCGACGGCGCAAGCCTCGATGGACAGCACGAAGCGGTGGATCACGCTGGCGTTCACGTGGAGCGGCCTGCGAGCACTCGGATTGCCCGAGGAATCCCTGGCAACTTTCCCGGAGGCGTTTCGCCAGGGCATGGCGGCTCGGGCAGACATCTTGGGCGATACCGGGGCTAACCACCCTGACAACTGGGTCGGCGGTCTGGCAGGCGGTGACTTGCACGCGATCGCGATCCTGTTCGCGCGCGATGACGCCGAACATGCGCGGGCCACGGGAGAACACGACAAGCTTGTGGCCCGGTGCGATGGTGTGCGCAGTCTGTCGGTGCTGGATTTGAACGCGACGCCGCCGTTCAATTACGCACATGATCACTTCGGGTTCCGGGACAGGTTGTCGCAGCCGGTGATCGAGGGCTCGGGTGAAGAGCCGACGCCGGGGTCGGGCGCGCCGCTGAAGCCGGGCGAGTTCATCCTCGGCTATCCCGACGAGCACGGGTCGCCCGATCTGCCGCAGCCAGAAGTCCTGTGCCGCAATGGAAGCTACATGGCCTACCGGCGGTTGCAGGAGCACGTTGGACTGTTCCGCGACTATCTGCAGGAGCACGCCGACACGCCGGACGATCAGGAATTGCTCGCCGCGAAATTCATGGGCCGCTGGCGCAGCGGTGCCCCGCTAGTGTTGGCACCGGATAAGGACGATCCCGAGCTGGGCGCGGACCCTATGCGCAACAACGACTTCAACTATAAGGAGATGGATCCGCACGGGTATGCTTGCCCGCTGGGATCGCACGCGCGACGCCTCAACCCGCGCGACACTGCGCACAACATGAACCGGCACAGGATAATTCGCCGCGGTGCTACCTACGGTCCTGCATTGCCCGAGGGCGCGCCCGACGACGGTGTGGATCGCGGCATCGCCGCGTTCATCATCTGCGCCAGCCTGGTCCGTCAGTTCGAGTTCGCCCAGAACGTGTGGATCAACGACCGCGCCTTCCACGAACTCGGCAACGAGCACGACCCCATCTGCGGAACGCAGGACGGGACACTGGAATTCAAAATCCCCAACAGGCCGATCCGCAAAACCCTCAAAGGGTTGCCGGCGTTCACCGCCCTGAAGGGTGGGGCTTACTTCTTCCTGCCCGGCATCAACGCCATGCGATACCTCGCGGCGCTCGACTGATCACGTTAAGGATTCACCATGGGCGCACTTTCCGCGGCGCGGACCTACAACCAAAGCCACATCCCGCGTCCGCACACCGGCGGACGGCGCATCAGCATCTACTGGACCTGGAGTTACCCGTGGGAAGCCCAACGCGACCCCGCCGCGATGTACAACCGCTTCTCCACCATGACCGAAGTCCGCAACGCCTTGTGGCCGAGCTACGAGACACCGGAATACGACCAGGCGCACTTCCTCCAGGGCATCGCCGGTACCCTGGAACTGTTCCACCGCTCGGCGCTGGCTTTCCAGGACCTGGCTGGCGAAGCCACCGGCCACCCGGTCGCCGTTTTCCAGCGCATCGACCAGGCCGGCTACCAACTCCCGATCGACGAGCGGATCCTCGCCGATACCGACACCCTCATGGTCTTCGGGCTGGACCACATCCTGTCCGAGCAGGAAGCCCTCCCGGAGGAGATCAGCGCCATCCGGGAATGGCTGCAACGAGAAGGCACGTGTCTGCTGCTGGCCCCGCATCACGACGTGGGCTTCACCGACGATTTCGCCCAGCGTCAGGTCGAATACCAGCACCACGGCGACCCGCTGGTGCCGCGCCAACAACGGTTCGGGCAGTACACCCGCTCCCTGATGACGGCCCTTGAGGTCCCGGTGCACAACACCTGGGGGCTGCGTCCCGCCGTTGTCGAGGGCACCACGCAGATCGCACCCCTGACCGCGGTCCGCGACCTGGACGACGCGAGGCTGCTGGACAACGTCACCACGTTCAACTTCCATCCCCACCTGCCGCACTACGAACTCACCGCACCGGAGAGCGACTCGGTGCGGGTGCTGGGTCGTCAACGGATCGATCCCACGAGGCCCCATCCCTTCACCGCGGCGGGCAACACCGAATTCAACGCGCTGATCTGGATGCCGCCGTCGGGCCGGCGCGCCGGCGACATCGTTCTCATCGACTCCACGAACTTCACCACGCTTTTCGGCGGCACCGACAGCCTCAAGAATTTTTGGCACAACCTTGCCACCATGAAGTGATGTTCCGGCGGTCTGGCCGCCGGTAACCAACCTGACCTCACCGGCACTGAACCGAAACGCCGATCGCAACGTCACCGTGGGGTCAATGCCCTGGGTTGCGGAGCGAGAGGAAGGTGGAGGTCACAATGCCCGGTATGGCAGCGCTGGCCATGGGCGCAGCTCCCGTCGTCGGTGGTGCGCTGCTCGGCGCTGCGGTGGGGCAACTCAGGGGTCCCGACTTGCGGGAGGGGATCAAACAAGACCTGGAGCTGCTCGAGCAGATGCCTGAAATGGAGGCGGCCCGGCGGGAGGCGCTGCGGCGCAGCATTGACGACCGCATCGATGAATTGATCGTGGCGGAGGACAAGGCGCGCCAGCTGCGCGCCACCGCCAGTTCCTATGAAGGAAGCTGGCGTGACATCGTCCTATTTCTCTGCACGGTGCTCTTCTCGATTGTCTGGTGGTCTGTCGACCACGACCGGGACAGCTGGCTGCCCGTGTTCATTATCACGATTGTGGCGTCGGTCGTGGCGGGCGGCTACGCAGTCCGGGGTCTGCGCCGAAGCGTGCGCAGGGTGCG
>NZ_JBKQTQ010000261.1:0-12720 GCF_052143115.1 Mycobacterium sp. | reverse complement strand
ATGGAAGGCCGAGTCGGCCAATGGTCGGGGTCGTCGTGCGGGGGTGTCGTCGTTTGGGATCAGTGGCACCAATGCGCATGTGATTATCGAGGCGCCCCCGACGGTGGGCGAGGAGGCTACCGAGCGGGCGGCCGTGCCGCCGATCGTGCCGTGGGTGGTTTCGGCGAAGAGTGCGGCGGCGCTTTCGGCTCAGGCGTCGCGGTTGGGTGAATTCATCGCCAAGCGTGAGCAGTTGGATATCGCTGATGTGGGCTGGTCGTTGGCGGGGCGGTCGACGTTTGAGCATCGGGCGGTGGTGCTCGGTGCTGATCGTCAGGAGTTACTCGGTGGTTTGGCCGAGTTTGCTGACGGGCTGCCTGGTGGTTCGGTGGTCTGCGGGCACAGCGCCCCGGCGGGCAAGACCGTGTTCGTCTTCCCCGGCCAAGGCTCCCAATGGCTCGGCATGGGCATGGGACTGCACGCGGCCCACCCGGTCTTCGCTGAAGCCTTCAATACTGTTGTCGGCGAGCTGGACCGGCACCTGCTGCGGCCCATGCGCGAAGTCATGTGGGGCCACGACGAAAACCTACTGAATACGACTGAATTCGCGCAGCCCGCGCTATTCGCCATCGAAGTGGCGCTCTACCGGCTGGTGGAATCCTGGGGTGTAAAGCCCGATTTCGTGATGGGTCATTCGGTGGGCGAGTTGACCGCAGCGCACGTCGCCGGCGCCCTGTCGCTGGAAAACGCTGCCGTGCTGGTGGTCGCGCGGGGCCGGTTCATGCAGGCCCTGCCCGCCGGCGGCGCCATGATGGCCGTGCAGGCCACCGAAGACGAAGTGCGGCCGCTGTTGACCGACGGCGTCGGTATCGCCGCCGTGAACGGCCCTTCGTCAGTGGTGGTTTCCGGCGACGAGGATGCGGTGACCGCGATTGCGGACCGACTGCGCGAACAGGGCCGCCGTGTCCACAAGCTCGCCGTCTCCCACGCTTTCCACTCTCCGTTGATGGAGCCGATGATCGCCGAGTTCAGAGCGGCAGCCAAGGAGCTCACGGTCAACGCGCCCACCATCCCGATCATCTCGAACGTGACCGGACAGTTGGCGGGCGACGACTTCGCGTCAGCCGACTACTGGACACAGCACATCCGGGCAGCGGTACGGTTCGCCGACAGCATCCGCTTCGCGAACTCGGCCGGGGCCAGCCGATTCCTCGAGGTCGGGCCCGGTGGCGGCCTGACCTCGTCCATCGAGGAATCGCTCGCCGAAGCCGACATCGTGTCCGTGCCGATGCTGCGCAAAGACCGGCCCGAACCGAGCAGCTTGATGACGGGATTGGCCCAGGCCTTTGTGTCAGGTGTGGACGTGGATTGGCGTGCGGCGTTGCCCGGCGCCGGATTTGTGGAGTTGCCGACGTATGCCTTTGAGCGACGGCGGTTTTGGCTTTCCAGCGTTGGCGCTGCCGGTGATGCTGCCGGTCTGGGGTTGGCGGCAAGCGAGCATGCATTGTTGGGTGCGGTGGTCGACCTGCCGAGTTCCGGCGGTGTGGTGCTGACGGGTCGGCTTTCGGGGGCGTCCCAGCCGTGGCTTGCTCATCATGCGGTTGGCGGCGTGGTGGTGTTCCCGGGTGCGGGATTTGTCGAGTTGGCGATCCGCGCCGGCGACGAAGTCGGCTGCTCGGTCATCGACGAACTGATGCTGGCGGCGCCGTTGGTGATCCCGGCAATCGGCTCGGTCGCCGTGCAAGTCGTCGTCGGCGCCGCCGACGAGTCAGGCAACCGCGCGGTGTCGGTGTTTTCCCGCGGCGACGAACACCCGGGCTGGACTCTGCACGCTGAAGGTGTGGTCCGGCCCGGCAGCTCCGAGCCGAGCGGCGACATGTCGACCTGGCCGCCGGTGGGTGCCACGCCGGTCGATATCGAGGGGCTTTACGACCGACTGGCCACCCGCGGGTACGGTTACGGCCCAGCGTTCCAGGGGTTGACCGCGATGTGGCGTCGCGGCGACGAGGTATTCGCCGACGTATGCCTGCCCAGCGATGCCGGCGTATCACCGGCAGGGTTCGGTGTGCACCCGGCCGTGTTGGACGCTGCTTTGCACGCGGTGATCGTGGCTACCGAGACCGGCGGCGACCGCGACAAAAACGGTGTGCTGGTGCCGTTCTCCTGGCAGGGCGTGTCATTGCACGCGGCGGGGGCATCGGCGGTGCGGGCGCGAATTGTGCCGTCGGGTCCGTCGTCGGTGTCGGTGGAGTTGGCCGATGGGCTGGGGTTGCCGGTCTTGTCGGTGGCTTCGATGGTGGCTCGTCCGGTGTCGCAGCAGCAGTTGATGGCGGCGGTGTCCGGTTCCGGGCCGGACCGGATCTTCGAGGTGATCTGGTCACCCGTTTCGCCCGCGTCCAATGCCGAAGCGCCGTCGCATGACGTCTTCGAATCCGCAGCTGTCGACGAGGATTCGCTGGCCGCGACATATCGGCGCACGCATGAAGCGCTGGCGGCGCTGCAATCCTGGCTCGCTGAGCATGACTCCGGAATGCTCGTGGTGGCGACCCGCGGCGCGGTTGCGTTGCCCGGGGAGGACGTCGCCGATCTGGCGGGTGCCGCGGTGTGGGGGTTGGTGCGGTCCGCGCAGACCGAGCATCCCGGCCGGATCGTGTTGGTGGATTCCGATGCGCCTCTTGACGATACGACGATCACTGAGGTGTTGGCGGCGGGTGAGCCGCAGGTGGTGGTGCGCGGTCGAACAGTTCACACGGCGCGGGTGCATGGCAGTAAAGCGGTGGACGCCCTCCTGGTGCCGCCGAATGACGAGCCATGGCGGGTCGGCATGTCCAGTAAGGGCACGTTCGAGAATCTGCTGCTGGAGCCGATCCCGAACGCCGATGCGCCGCTGGAGCCCGGCCAGGTCCGAGTCGCCGTTCGGACGATGGCGGCCAACTTCCGCGATGTCATGATCGCGCTCGGGCTGTACCCCGACGACGATGCGGTGATGGGTGTAGAGGCCTCTGGAACCGTAGTCGAAACCGCCTCGGACGATGGTCGTTTCGCTATCGGCGACCGGGTTACCGGCCTCTTCCCCGAGGGCACCGGGACCATGGCAATCACAGACGCCCGCCTGCTGATGGAAGTCCCGGCGGGATGGTCCTACGCCGATGCCGCAACGGCGCCAGTGGTGTTCGCGACGGCTCACTACGCACTCTCGACCTTGGCGGATGTCAAGGCCGGGCAGCGGCTGTTGGTGCATGCGGCCACCGGTGGGGTGGGGATGGCTGCGGTGCAGTTGGCCCGTCATTTGGGGTTGGAGGTGTTTGCCACCGCTAGTCGGGGCAAGTGGGAGACGTTGCGGGCGATGGGCCTTGATGAGGATCACATTGCCGATTCGCGCAGTCTGGAGTTTGAGGACAAGTTCCGGGCGGTCACCGGTGGTCGTGGTGTGGATGTGGTGCTGGACTCGCTGGCCGGTGACTTTGTCGACGCGTCGCTGCGTTTGGTCGCCTCTGGCGGGGTTTTCCTCGAGATGGGCAAGACCGACATCCGCGACCCCGGCGTCGTCGCCCAAGAACACCCCGGAGTGCGCTACCGCGCCTTCGACCTCTTCGAAGCCGGGGCAGACCACATCGAGCAGATGCTCACCGACCTGGCCACGTTGTTCGACGACGCTGCGCTTCGGCCGTTGCCGGTGACCGCGTTTGATGTACGGCGGGCGCCGGCAGCGTTGCGGTATCTGAGTCAGGCGCGTCATGTCGGCAAGGTTGTGTTGACGATGCCCGACGCGTGGGCGGCGGGCACGGTGCTGATCACCGGCGGCAGCGGGATGGCCGGATCTGCGTTGGCCCGGCATGTGGTGGCCAATCACGGTGTGCGCCAGTTGATGCTGCTGAGCCGCCGTGGCGCGGAAGCGCCGGGCGCCGCGGAGTTGGTTGCGGAGCTCACCGCCGCAGGTGCGCAGGTGTCGGTGGTGGGCTGTGACGCCGCTGACCGCGAGGCGTTGGCGAAGGTGCTTGCCGACATTCCGGTGCATTACCCGTTGTCGGCGGTGATTCACGCCGCCGGTGTTCTTGATGATGCGGTGGTGACGTCGTTGACGCCGGAGCGGGTGGATGCGGTGTTGCGGGCAAAGGTGGATGCGGCGTGGAATCTGCATGAGCTGACCCGGGATCTGGGTGTGTCGGCGTTTGTGATGTTTTCGTCGATGGCCGGGTTGGTGGGGTCGTCGGGTCAGGCCAACTATGCGGCGGCCAACTCGTTCCTCGACGCACTGGCTGTGCATCGGCGTGCGCACGGTTTGCCGGCGATCTCGCTGGGCTGGGGTCTGTGGGACCAAGCCAGCAACATGACCGGCGGGTTGGCGTCTGTCGATTTCGCCCGGTTCGCCCGTGACGGCATCGTGGCCATGTCCGCCGTCGAAGCAATGCAATTGCTTGACACCGCGATGGTGGTCGATGAACCGTTCCTGCTGCCCGCCCGCATCGACACCACGGCGCTACGAGCCAAGTACGACGCGGGCACCTTGCCGCCGATGTTCGTCGACCTGATCAACGCACGGGCAAGGCGTCGGGTCGATGATTCGCTGGCTGCTGCCAAGTCGAAGTCCGCGCTGCTGCAACGCCTGGAGGGGCTGCCTGAGGATGAGCAGCACGCGGTGTTGCTGGATCTGGTGCGTTCGCATATCGCGACCGTGCTGGGCAGCAGTACGCCGGAGGCCATCGACCCGGAAAAGGCGTTCCAGGAGTTGGGCTTTGATTCGTTGACCGCGGTTGAGATGCGTAATCGGCTCAAAGCCGCCACCGGACTGGCGCTTTCACCGACCCTCATCTTCGACTACCCGAACTCCGCAGCCCTGGCGGGTTACTTCCGTCAAGAGCTGGTCGGTACCTCGACCGAGTCGGCGCCGCAGGTTGCACCGGGCGAGGCGGAGATCCAACGCGTTGTGGCGTCGATTCCGGTCAAGCGCCTTCGGCAGGCCGGAGTTCTGGACCTGCTGCTCAGCCTGGCGAACGAGGCCAACGGTGCCGGTGCGACAGAGACCAGAGAGGAAGATATCGCGGCGATGGACCTCGACGATCTGGTCAACGCTGCCTTCCTCGACGACGACGACTAGCCGATGAGGTTTGAGGTTAGCCAGTGAGAATCGCCGTCACCGGGGCGAGCGGAGTGATCGGTCGCGGCGTGGTCGCCCGACTGCTCAGCCAGGGGAACGACGTCGTCGGTCTGGCCCGTCACCGACCCGAAAGCTGGCCAAGCGCGGCCGGATTCGTCCAGAGCGACATTCGCGATGTGGCCGGGGTAAGGCGCGCGGTCGCAGGCACCGACGTCGTCGTGCACTGTGCCTGGGCGGCCAATAGCCAGACGAATATCGGCGGGACCGCCAATCTGCTTGATGCCATGGCTCAAAGCGGTACCCGTCGCATCGTGTTCGCCTCGTCGGCGCACGTCTATGGGGTAGCTCAAGACGGCATAGCGCCACTGTCCGAGACCGATCGGCTGAACCCGGTTTCGCCGGAGGGGCGGGATAAAGCCCGTGTCGAGGAGATGCTGGCCGCTTCAGGTGCGGAATGGGTGGCGATCCGCTCCGCGACCGTCCTCGGCAGAGGTGTCGACAACTGGGTGCGCCGGGTGTTGGCTGCTCCGTTGTTTCTCGACATCGACGGATCAGCTGCTCGCGGGGTGCAGGTCGTGCACAGCGACGACGTGCACCGGGTTTTCCTCCGGGCGATCCTCGATAGCGGCATCGGCAGTGGGCCGGTGAACGTTGCTGCGCAAGGGAATCCGACCTTGGGTGAGATAGCCGGTGCACTCGGACGACCGATGGTGCCGACAGGCAGGCTGCTTCGGCGGCTGAACCCCGCTGAGCTGGATCGTTTACTGAGTGCCCCAGCGATGGACACCGCACTGCTGCGCGATAAATGGAACTTCACGCCGGCCTGGAGCGCCGAGGAATGTGTCGAGGACGTCGCGTTGGCGGTGCGCGGCAGAGTCAGCGTCGGCAAGTGGTTGACGTCGCTGCCCTGGCGGCTGACCCACGTTCAGGACATCCCGGCGGTCGACGCCCCGGCCGCCGACGGAGTTGCTCCGGTCTTGGCCGGCCCGGATGGCGCCAATGGCGAGTTCGACACGCCGATCGACCCACGCTTCCCGACCTACCTCGCCACCAATTTGTCGGAGGCGCTGCCCGGACCGTTCTCGCCGTCATCGGCATCGGTGACCGTGCATGGGCTGCGCGGGGCCGGCGCGGTGATCGCCGCAAGGCTCCGACCTGGCGGTTTGATCCAACGCGAAATGGCAACCCGAACGACCGGCGTCTTCGGACACCGCCTGTACGGCGCCATCACCACCGCGCACTTCATGGCCGAAACCGTGCCGTTCGTCAAACCTGCGACGGTGATTCGCCAGAGCCAGTTCTTCGGACACAGTGTGGCCGCCATGCCCATCTACGGCGAGCAACCTCTGCCGCGCGAATCCGGCCCGGCCATGCGGCCGCTGCGCACCATTCGCAACCTCGGGGTGTTCGCGGCCAACCTGGCGGGCCTGACCAGTGGCGCCGCTCGCGACACGCGCGACTTCGTCGACGACATCGATCACTTGGAAGATCTTGCTGCTGGCGATCTTTCGCAACTTGGCGACGGACGGTTGCACAGTCTGATCTTGCTGGCGCGCGATCACGTCGTGCACGGTTGGGTGCTGGCGTCGGGGTCATTCATGTTGTTCGCCGCGCTTAGTGTGGTCCTGCGCGGCGTGAACGGACGTGACATGGTGCTCCCGGTCGGTCAGGAATTGGCCAGCGCACAGCCGCTGAACGCCGTGTACCGATTGGCGGAGGCCGCGCAACGCGACCCCAACGTGACCCGGATTCTGGCCGGCTCCGGCGATCATCTGGAGGAGTTGTCCAGCCACGCCCCGGAATTCCACGCGGCGCTGCTCGCCGAGCTGCAAGTGATCGGGCACCGCGGCCCCGCCGAAGTCGAGATGCGGTCGGCCAGCTACGCCGACGACCCCGAGATGCTGATCCGCATAGTGGCCAAATCGCTGCACATGCCCACCCGGCCGGAGACGCAGCGTCCGGTAATCCCACTCCGGGCGCGGCCGGTAGCGCGCCTTGCCGCTCACCAGCTTCGCGACCGCGAAGTCCGTCGCGACAGAATGGTCCGTGCAATCTGGTTGCTGCGCAACCTACTCCGTGAGCTGGGACGCAGGCTGGTGAAGTCGGGTGTTCTCGGCTCCGCCGACGATGTGTTCTATCTGCTGGTCGACGAACTCGATGCACTGCCTGCCGACGTTTCTGGGGTGGTCGCGCGCCGTCGCGCAGAACAACACCGGCTGGCCGGCTTCGTTCCACCCGCAGTCTTCAGTGGCAGTTGGCAGGCCGCTACCTCCCTGGCGACCGTCCTGGCCCCGGGAGACACCTTGAACGGCGTCGGCGTCTGTGGCGGACGAGTCCGCGGCCGGGTGCGGATCGTCAGGCCCGAAACCATCGACGACCTGGAACCCCGAGAGGTCCTGGTCGCTGAGGCCACCGATGTCGGCTATACCGCCGCCTTCTCCTGCGCGGCCGCGGTGGTGACGGAGCTCGGCGGACCCATGTCGCATGCCGCCGTGGTAGCACGCGAATTCGGGGTCCCGTGTGTGGTGGATGCTCAGGACGCCACCCGGCGTCTACCGCCGGGGGCGCTCGTCGAGGTCGACGGCGATAGCGGCGAAATCGCGGTGCTCGAACTCGCCCGTGGAGACGCTTCGACGGCGCAGGCGATCGATCAGCGCCGAAACGTCTAGCGGGAACGCCACAACGCGATTCTGTGCACCTGCCCAGCGTGATTCGCTCAGGTTCGCTACCGTCAGGTTATGCACGAACACACCGTCCGCGTGACCACGGCCTCCGGCACCGTCGAAGGCTTTACTCGCGACAGCGTGCACCGCTGGCGATCCATCCCGTACGCCCGGCCGCCTCTTGGCGCGCTGCGCTTTCGGGCGCCGCAGCCGGCCCAGCCGTGGCGAGGTGTGCGTTATTGCCACGGCTTCACCAAGTGCCCGCCGCAAGAACGGCGCTACACGATCGTCGGCGTCGGGAAGTACCAACCGATGGGCGAGGACTGCCTCACCCTCAACGTTGTCACACCAGAAGCGCCGGAAAGTGAATCGCTGCCCGTCATGGTCTTCGTGCACGGTGGCGGATACATCATGGGTAGCTCGGCCACTCCGATATACGACGGTGTGGGCCTGGCCCGCCGTGGGTGTGTCTACGTATCGGTCAACTACCGACTCGGCGCGCTGGGTTGTCTGGATTTGTCGTCGCTGTCAACGGCAGACGTCACCCTCGAAAGCAATCTGTTCTTGCGCGATCTGGTGTCGGCGTTGCGCTGGGTTCAGCAGAACATCGCGGCGTTCGGCGGTGATCCAGACAACGTCACGGTGTTCGGCGAAAGCGCCGGCGCGCACGCAGTCGCTACGTTGCTGGCGGTGCCGGGGGCAGAAGGCCTTTTTGCCCAAGCTATTTCGGAAAGCCCGGCGACCGGAATGGTGCGTTCGCGCGAAATCGCGGCAGAGTTCGCGGGACGATTCGCGACGCTACTGGGCGTCCGCAAGCAGGATGCCGCCCACGCGCTGATGCAGGCTCCTCCCGCCGATTTGGTGGCGGCACAAAACCGCCTGATCGACCAGGGCGTGCGAGACATGCTGGGCGCCTTCCCGATCGGCCCGGTTTCCGGTGATGACGTTCTGCCACTGGACCCCGTTGAGGCGATGCGGTGCGGTAAGGCGCACCGGGTGCCGCTGATCGTGGGTACCAATGCCGAAGAGGGGCGCTTGTTCACCCGCTTTTTGCCGCTGCTGCCGACCACCGAACCGATGATCGAAGCGGTGCTTGCCGAGGTGGAACCGGCTGCGCGCGAACGCATTACCGGCGCTTACCCCGATTATCCGGGGCGGTCGGCGTGCGTGCGGCTCGGCGGCGATTTCGCCTTTAGCGCGGCTGCTTGGGAGATCGGAGAAGCCCACGGCAGACACGCGCCCACCTACCTGTATCGATACGACTACGCACCGCGGGTGCTGCGATGGTCGGGGCTGGGCGCCACGCACGCCACCGAACTGCTGGCGGTCTTCGGGATCTATCGCACCAGGTTCGGGGCGATGCTGAGCGCCGCCGCGGATCGCCGATCTGCCTTGCGGGTCACCAACGAAGTGCAAAGGCGCTGGCGGTTATTCAGCCGTACCGGGGCACCCGGTGACGACTGGCCGGCCTACACCGATACCGACCGCGCGGTGATGGTCTTCGACCGCAAGTCACATCTCGAATTCGATCCGCACCCTGAGCGCCGGATGGCGTGGGAGGGCTTCACGCTGGCGCGATGACGGCCAATGTGGTTTCGTGGACGAGCCATGACACCGCACATCGACAACGTCGTCGAACGCCCCGCCGACCTCACCGCCGGCTGGCTGACCGCGGCGATCGGCGCGGGAACCATCACCGATTTCCGCGTCGAACGTATCGGCACCGGTCAGATGAGCGAGTGCTACCGGGTTCAGCTGACCTACGCCGACCGCGGGTCCGGCAGCGGCGGACCCGACTCCGTGGTGCTCAAGGTCGCGGCCACCGACCCGATGAGCCGGCAGACCGGCGGGAGTCTGGGCCTTTACGAGCGTGAGGTTTGCTTCTACCGGGATATCGCCCCGCGGCTACGCGGACCGGTTGCGCCCTGCTATCACGCCGCTTTCGACCCGTCGGCAGGCATCTTCGATGTCCTGCTGGGCGATGCCAATCCGGCGGTCGTTGGCGATGAAATCCGCGGCGCGACAATCGCACAGGCCCAGCTCGCCGTCACCGAACTGGCCCGGCTGCAGGGCCCGCTGCTCGGTGACACCACGCTCGCCGACGCGCCGTGGTTAAACCGCGACACCCCGCTCAACCAGGGGCTGATCACGGCGCTGCACGCCGGCTTCGTCGATCGCTACGGCGACCGGATCGCACCACAGCACCGCATGGTGTGCGAACGGCTGGTCGGCGGATTCGATGCCTACCTGGCCGAGGAGGCCGCCGAGGGCCGTATCCAGGGTCTGGTGCACGGCGACTATCGATTGGACAACATGCTGTTCGGCGCCGTCGGTGCCGAACGCCCGCTGACCGTGGTCGATTGGCAGACGGTCACGTCGGGCCCCGCGATGACCGACCTGGCCTACTTTCTCGGTTGCGCACTGCCGGTGGAGGAGCGGCGCGCGCATTACGACGAGCTGCTGCGGGCCTACCACGCAGCGCTCGGGCCCGACGCGCCGATCAGTCTCGCCGATGTCCGCGAGGGCGTGCGCAGGCAGAGCTTCTTCGGGGTGATGATGGCCATCGTCTCGTCGATGCTGGTGGAGCGCACCGAGCGCGGCGATGCGATGTTCATGACGATGCTGCAACGGCATTGTGAGCATGTGCTCGACGTTGACGCGCTGGAGACACTGGCTGCTCCGACGGTCGCCGAGCCGCTGCGTCCGTCACGCGAAGACGAATCGGCCCACGCGGCGACCGACGAACCGTTGTGGAGCGAAAGCTGGTACGCCGACTTCGCCGATACCGCACAGGGATTCGGTGGCTGGATACGACTCGGCCTGATCGCCAACCAGCAGACGGCGTGGCTGCATGCCTTGTTGTGCGGCACCGAGCTGCCCACCGTCGCAGTCGTCGACTTCGAGATCCCGCTGCCCGCCGATCCGTGGGCGCTGCAAACGGGCGCAGTCGATTTCACGCACTCCGTCGGCGACCCACTGCATACCTATCGCATCGGCCTGCACGGGCGCGGCCAGTCCTTCCCCGACCCGGCCGCGCTGTTGCGGGGAGAACAGGGAACGCCGGTCGAGGTGGCGATTGATCTGTTGTGGACTACTGACGGCACGCCGTACAAGTATCGGCTGACCACGCGCTACGAGATACCGTGCACCGTCTCGGGAACCGTCACCGTCGATGGACGTCGCTACACCATCGACTCGGTACCCGGCCAACGCGACCATTCGTGGGGGGTGCGGGATTGGTGGGGCATGGACTGGATTTGGAGCGCGCTGCATCTCGACGATGGGACACACGTGCACGCGGTGGACATCCGGATTCCGGGCGTCCCGCCGGTCGGTATCGGCTATGTCCAAGACCGCGGCGGCACTGTTACTGAGTTGCAAACCATCACGGCCCGTCAAACATTCGACGCCGACGGATTACCGGCCACCGCAACGCTGGCGGTCGATCCCGGTGGCATCACCGCGACCGTCGACGTGCACGGACACGCACCGCTACGCCTGGTCGCCGCCGACGGGCGGATAAGCGAATTTCCCCGAGTGTGGGCAACCGTCAGCACCGCCGACGGGCGCCGCGGCGTCGGCTGGCTGGAGTGGAACCGAAATCTGCCCTGAAAATCCCTGCCCGCCAACCACATCGGTGCCCGTCGTGGTCATGGGCGTGTCCGGGTCGGGTAAGTCGACGGTGGGTGCGGCATTGGCACAGCGCCTCGGAGTGCCTTTTACCGACGCCGACGCCTTTCACCCGGAAGCCAACATCGCCAAGATGGCCGCGGGTAAGCCGCTCACCGATGAAGACCGCTATCCGTGGCTGGAAGCGGTCGGGCGGTGGCTGGCGGAACATCAGGATGGCGGCGTGATGAGCTGCTCGGCGCTCAAGCGCAGTTACCGCGACCGATTGCGCTCACATTGCCCCGGGATCGAGTTCTTGCACTTGACGGGTTCACCGGAACTGATCGCTCGCCGGCAGGCCGACAGGCCGGGCCACTTCATGCCGGCGGCATTGGTGAAATCACAGTTCGACACGCTGGAACCGCTGGCGCCCGACGAGCATGGAATAGCTCTTGACGTCGGACCGAGCGTCGACAGCATCGTCGCGAGATTCTTGACGTACTTGGACGAGCAGCGTCGCCGGTGACCGCGTCTCGGTCAGCTCTTGACCACCTGGGTACCGCCGGCCAACTCGTCGTGCTTGCCCTGCTTGGTGGGGCTGCCGCTGATCGTCACCGCGATAATGATGTAGGCGATGAATGCCAGCAGGCCGCCGATGTAGGGCACGACCGCGAGCAAGGTGAACGAGTTGCGGATGGCGGACTGTTTCGCATCCGGCTTGGGCGCCCCGCCCGGGCCGTGGACAGCCAAGCCGAGCAGGCTCTTGCCCGGGCTGGCGCCATGAGTGGTCTCGAAGAGTACGAAGTACCCGAACATCAGGACACCCGAGAAAAGGCCGGTTACCAGGAACCAGTAATCCCGGTCGAACAGGAACATTGACAGTAAAAAGGCCACGATGTTCACCAGGAGGCCGTCGATCACTCGGGCGAAAAATCTCCGACCGAGGCCTCCGGGCTGGGCATGCGACCATTGCGGCGAACCGGCCGGCGGATACCCGTACTGGGGCGCGTTGGGATCGAAGTCAGCTGATGTCATGGGATTCGCTCCTGACCACGTTGGTGCTGCTAATCTACTCTGCCGATCGCGGCGAGCGCCCGGGTTGACCGCTTCAGCGGCGCGTACGGCCCGACCGCTGTGGTGGCTAGCATAGGAGTCGGCCCGGAGCGGCAAACCGCCTGGCACCCGGCTGTTTGGACGGTTATGAGCGACTGGGAAAGCGCTGTGTTCGTATCGCGTTGTTGCGGTAGCTAGCTGTAATGACCTGACAGGTTAGGTACGCGAGTGGCGGGTGGTTGGCCGCCGAGTGCGGTGTGGCCGCGGTGATGATTGTAGGTGTGTAGCCAGATCGGGAATTGCTCGCAGCGTTCGGTG
>NZ_JBKQTQ010000260.1:0-30821 GCF_052143115.1 Mycobacterium sp. | reverse complement strand
GACGACGATGCGGACCTTGCCGTCCGGATCCGCCTGGGCCTGAGTGTTGTTCAGCGATGTCTGGTGGTTGATGTAGTCCAGCGAGATGTACCACATGCTGCCCAGCTGGAAGCCGAGGTAGGGCGCGTCGGTCACCGGCAGCGTGATCACCAGAGCCTGATCGGGCCGCAAGTCGAAATGCCCGACCGAGGAGTACTGGGTGGCCAGACCGCCGGGCGTCAGGCGTGGCGGGACCATCGTGTTGACCGGATTGTCGAGGTAGAACCACTGCGGGAACTGCAACCACGTCTTCACGCGGTTCACCAGTTGCTTTCCCGCTGTGGTGTAACGCTTTTCGATCGCCGCGCGGGTCAGCGGCGGCGGCGCGGTGCCCGCGGTGTCCAGCCTGGAAATGACCAGCGTGCCGCGCCGCGCCGACCAGTCGCCGTAGACCTCGCGGATCACCAGCTGGCCCGGGCTGGTCGGTCGGACCTGCCATTGGAAGCTGCCGTCGGCGGCGATCTCGAGCTCACGGTCGTCGAACGCAGCCTGGCTGGCGGGCACGTTGTCGTCGGTGTACTCACCGCCGAGCAACTGGAAGCTCAGGTCCGTGGTGCTGCCGCGGATGCCGGTGACGACGTAATCGTGGTTTGGTTGGACCCGGCAGCCGAAGTACAGGGTGTCCGGGTTGTCCAGACCCATTTTGGTGAACGGTCCGGTGCCGGACAGCAGCATCGGGTGATCACGCTCGTAGTCGAACACCATGTGTGTGCAGGCGGCCACACACCCGGCCAGGTACTGCAGCCCCTCGAGCAGGTCGGCTTCGGTCTCGATATGCGGTGCGGCGGCGACGAGTTTTTCTGCCTCGGCGATTGCGGAGACCAGCGGCTCGGAGAAGAGAGGAGCGGACACGCCTTGACGCTAGAACGTGTTCTAATTTTCGTCAATGGGCGAACATTCCCGCGTGTTGGCGCGGGCACTCACCGACGAGGCTCGCTCATTCCCCGACTACGGCACGCACTGCTGCGACAGGTCGATCAGGTGTTGCCGCACATCCGGATGCCGATTCAGGTAATCGATGACGTTGCCGTTGCCACCCTCCGCCTCCGACTTGGCCTGCAGCTCCTGGTGCAGGTCGGGATGCCGCTTTAGGTACGAGTCGATGGAATTACCCACGGTCTGATCGCATTGGGCGTTCGCTGTGCTCGCCATGGGCAACGCAATGAGCGCCGCGGCCGAGGCACTCAGCAGGCCACCAGCGAGCAGACCAGACAGTCCGCGACGAAAGGACCATGGGGTTCCGGAAGTCATGGTCATCGGATTGCTCCTTAGGGCACCGGCTCTTGCTTCGATGTACTAATCGAGGGTACCCGCGACAGCGTTACCGCTGCCTTTGCTGAAGCTGTGAGGCTAGTGTGTGACGGCTTTCTGACCGCTCGCCGCCTGCTCGCGCTTGATCTCCAACGCGATATCGATGAGCTGGTCTTCCTGACCGCCGATGAGTTTGCGCTGACCGGCCCGGTGCAACAGCTGGTGGGCCGGAACGTCGTAGCGCTCAGCCTGCCGAACGGCGTGCTTGAGGAAGCTGGAGTAGACCCCGGAATACCCCATGATCAGGGCATTGCGGTCCAGCAGGCATTCGGCCGGCATCGCCGGCCGCACGACGTCCTCGGCAGCGTCGGCGATATCGAAGAAGTCGATGCCGGTCTTGACGCCGATCTTGTCGAACACCCCGATCAGCGCCTCGACGGGCGCGTTGCCCGCCCCCGCGCCGAACCGGCGGCACGAGCCGTCGATCTGCTTGGCACCCGCCCGCACGGCCTCCACCGAGTTAGCCACGCCCAGTCCGAGGTTTTCGTGGCCATGAAAGCCGACCTGCGCGTCGTCGCCGAGTTCGGCGACGAGCGCCGAAACCCGGTCTGCAACGCCGTCGAGCACCAGCGCCCCGGCCGAATCGACGACGTAGACGCACTGGCACCCGGCGTCGGCCATGATGCGCGCCTGCGCGGCCAGTTTCTCCGGCGGAATCGTGTGCGCCATCATCAGGAACCCGACGGTTTCCAGCCCCAACTCGCGGGCCAGGCCGAAGTGCTGAATCGACACGTCGGCCTCGGTGCAGTGGGTGGCGATCCGGCAGATCGACCCGCCGTTGTTCTGGGCCTCCTTGATGTCCTCCTTGGTGCCCACCCCGGGCAGCATCAGGAAGGCGATCTTGGCCTCTTTGGCGGTCTCGGCCGCCAGCTTGATCAGCTCCTGTTCGGGTGTCTTGGAGAACCCGTAGTTGAAGCTCGAACCACCCAGCCCGTCACCGTGGGTGACCTCGATGACCGGAACACCCGCGGCGTCCAAGGCGGCGACGATGGCGCCGACCTCGTCCTTGGTGAACTGGTGGCGCTTGTGGTGCGAGCCGTCCCGCAGGGACGTGTCGGTCATCCGGACGTCCCAGATCGGGTTGAAGAAGATGTCGGTACTCATGCCTGCGCTCCTCCCGCCGTCGCGGACAGGGATTCCTTGGCGATCTCCTCGCCGACCTTGGTGGCCGCGGCGGTCATGATGTCGAGGTTGCCCGCATACGGCGGCAGGTAATCGCCGGCGCCTTCGACCTCGACGAACGTGGTGACCAGGGCTTGGCCGCCGGAGTGCATCGACGGTTCGTCGAACTGCGGCTCGTTGAGCAGCCGGTAGCCCGGCACGTAGGTCTGCACCTCGGCGACGACGTCGCGAATCGACTGGGCGATCGCATCCTGGTCGGCGTCCTCGGGGATGGCGCAGAAGATGGTGTCGCGCATGATCATCGGCGGGTCGGCGGGGTTGAGGATGATGATCGCCTTGCCACGCTTGGCGCCGCCGATGGTTTCGACGCCCTTGCTGGTGGTCTTGGTGAACTCGTCGATGTTGGCCCTCGTGCCCGGCCCCGCTGAGACCGATGCCACCGAAGCGACGATCTCGGCGTAAGGCACGTCGACCACCCGCGAGACCGCATAGACGATCGGGATGGTCGCCTGTCCCCCGCAGGTGATCATGTTGACGTTCGGCGCGTCCAGGTGCTCACGCAGGTTCGCCGGTGGAATCACCGCCGGCCCCACCGCGGCCGGCGTCAGGTCGATGGCCCGGATGCCGGCTTCGGCATATCTCGGCGCCGCCGCCTTGTGCACGTATGCGCTGGTCGCCTCGAACACCAGATCGGGTTTCTCGGACTGGGCGAGCAGCCAGTCGACCCCCTCATGGGTGGTCTCCAAACCCAGCTTGCGCGCCCGCGCCAGACCTTCGCTCTCCGGGTCGATGCCCACCATCCAGCGCGGTTCGAGCCACTCCGAGCGCCGCAGTTTGTACAGCAGGTCGGTGCTGATATTGCCCGACCCGACAATGGCCACCTTTGCCTTGGACGGCATGGACGCTCCTTTTACTCGAAAGACAACCGGACGGACCCGAGGCCGGCGAACTCGGCGACGAAGTTGTCGCCGGGTCGGGCGTCGATGGCCCGGGTGCACGAACCGGGTAACACGATGTCACCGGCCCGAAGCCGTACACCAAAGCTTTCCACCTTGCGGGCCAGCCACGCCACCGCAGTCACCGGGTTACCCAGTACGGCGTCGCTGCGGCCCTTGGCCACCACCTCGCCGTTGCGGGTCAGCACCGCATCGATCGCGGTGATGTCGATGTCGGTCGGCGCCAACCGTGCCGCGCCGACCACGAAGCCCGCTGAGGAGGCGTTGTCGGCGATGGTGTCGCACAGCGCGATCTTCCAGTCGGTGACTCTGGTGTCGATGAGCTCGATGGACGGCACCAGAGCCTCGGTCGCGGCCATGACGTCGTCTTCGGTGCAGGCCGCACCCGGCAGGTCGTGGGCCAGGACGAACCCGACCTCGACCTCCACCCGCGGGTAGAGGTACCTGTCCGCCTTGACCGGAGTGTCCTCGAACACCTGCATCTCGTCGAGCAGATGCCCGTAGTCCGGCTCGTCGACGCCCATCATCTGCTGCATCGCCAGCGACGAGAGGCCCACCTTATGGCCCACCACCCGGGCGCCCTCGGCCACCCGCTGGCGGATGTTGATCAGCTGGATCTCGTAGGCGTCGACGACGTCGATCTCGGGGTGCGCGGCCGTCAACGGCGCGATCGGCTGGCGGCTCCGCTCGGCCTGCGCGAGATCGGCGGCAAGCACATCACGGGTGGCAAGCGGGATCATTTAACCGAAGTCCCCTCGTTCGTGTGACCGGGCCGGTAGCGCCCGGCCCCGGCAATTCTATAACGTGTTCTACATGACAGCTCAGGAGTTCGACGTTGTCGTGGTCGGGAGCGGCGGCGCCGGCATGGTTGCTGCCCTCGCGGCCGCCCACCGGCGTCTTTCGACAATAGTCGTCGAGAAGGCTGCCCACTATGGCGGCTCGACTGCACGCTCGGGCGGCGGAGTGTGGATTCCCAACAACGAGGTTCTCAAGCGCGACGGCGTCAAAGACACCGCGGAAGCGGCCCGCACCTACCTGCACGGAATCATCGGCGATATCGTCGAACCGGAACGCATCGACACCTACCTGCAACGCGGGCCCGAAATGCTGTCGTTCGTGCTGAAGCACACCCCGCTGAAGATGTGCTGGGTGCCCGCGTACTCCGATTACTACCCCGAGGCCCCGGGCGGCCGCCCGGCTGGCCGTTCCATCGAGCCCAAGCCGTTCAACGCCAACAAGCTCGGCCCCGATCTGCCCGGGCTGGAGCCGCCGTATGGCAAGGTCCCGCTCAACGTCGTTGTGATGCAACAGGATTACGTTCGGTTGAACCAGCTGAAACGGCATCCGCGAGGTGTGCTGCGCAGCCTCAAGGTGGGCGCGCGCACCATGTGGGCAAAGGCGACCGGCAAGAACCTTGTCGGCATGGGACGCGCGCTCATCGCGCCGCTTCGGGTCGGGCTGCGCAAGGCCGGCGTCCCGGTGCAGCTCAACACCGCCCTGACCGACCTCTACATCGAGGACGGGACGGTTCGTGGCATCTACGTGCGCGACACCAATGCACCTGAATCCGTTGAGCCTCAACTTATTCGGGCTCGCAAGGGAGTGATTCTCGGCTGCGGGGGATTCGAACACAACGAGCAAATGCGAGTCAAGTATCAGCGTGCACCGATCAGCACCGAGTGGACGGTCGGCGCGAAGGCGAACACTGGCGACGGCATCCTTGCTGCCGAAAAGCTCGGCGCAGCACTGGAAATCATGGAGGATGCGTGGTGGGGGCCGACCGTTCCGCTGGTGGGCGCACCCTGGTTCGCATTGTCTGAGCGCAACTCCCCCGGCTCCATCATCGTCAACATGTCGGGCAAGCGATTCATGAACGAATCCATGCCTTACGTCGAGGCATGCCACCACATGTACGGCGGCGATTACGGGCAAGGTCCCGGCCCGGGTGAAAACATTCCAGCATGGCTGGTGTTCGACCAGCAATACCGTAACCGCTACATCTTCGCAGGTTTGCAACCAGGACAACGTATTCCACGTAAGTGGCTGGAATCCGGCGTGATCGTCCAGGCCGACACGCTTGAGGAGCTGGCTGCCAAGGCCGGCCTACCGGTCGATGAGGTCACTGCCACGGTTCAGCGTTTCAACGGCTTTGCGCGCTCGGGCGCCGACGCCGACTACCACCGCGGCGAGAGCGCCTATGACAGGTACTACGGCGACCCGACCAATAAGCCGAACCGCAACCTCGGCGAGATCAGTCACCCGCCGTACTACGCCGCCAAGATGGTGCCCGGCGACCTGGGCACCAAAGGCGGCATCCGCACCGACAAGCACGGTCGGGCATTGCGGGACGACGGCAGCGTGATCGAAGGCCTGTATGCGGCGGGTAACGTCAGCGCTCCGGTGATGGGACACACTTATCCCGGTCCGGGCGGCACCATCGGCCCTGCTATGACGTTCGGCTACCTGGCAGCTCTGCATCTTGCAGGAGAGCACTGACATGCCGATCAATCCGGAAGTCGCGCTGGCCGCCGAGCTCGATCCGATCGAATTCGCTTGGAGCAGCAGCGATGTGCAGCTCTACCACCTGGGACTGGGTGCCGGCGCCGACCCGATGGACCCACGTGAGCTGCGCTACCTCGTCGACGACACCCCGCAGGTGCTGCCGACGTTCGGGAACGTGGCGGCCACCTTCCACGCCACCAAGCCGCCGACCGTGCAGTTCCCCGGCATCGACATCGAGCTGAGCAAGGTCTTGCATGCCAGCGAACAGGTGAGCGCGCCGGCGCCGCTGCCGCCGTCAGGTGCCGCGAAAGCCGTCACCCGGTTCACCGATATCTGGGACAAGGGCAAGGCCGCGGTGATCTGGTCCGAGACCAGAGTCACTGCGCCGGACGGGACCCTGCTCTGGACGCAAAGGCGCTCGATCTTTGCCCGCGGCGAAGGCGGGTTCGGTGGCGAGCGCGGGCCTTCGGGGGGTGGGTCGGCTGCTACCGCACCGGACCGGGCGCCAGATCTCGAGCTGGGCATAGCGGTGCTACCGCAGCAGGCGCTGCTGTACCGGCTCTGCGGCGATCGCAATCCACTGCACTCCGACCCCGAATTCGCCGCTGCCGCAGGGTTTCCCCGGCCCATCCTGCATGGCTTATGCACCTACGGCATGACCTGCAAGGCACTCGTCGACGCGCTACTCGATGCCGATGTCGCCGCCGTCGGGTCTTACGGCGCACGTTTCACCGGCGTGGCGTACCCGGGCGAGACACTGAAAGCCGCGGTCTGGAAGGAAGACGGCCGGCTGCTGGCCAACGTCATCGCGCCCGCCCGCGAGAACGCTGTGGTCCTCAGCGGGGTGGAGCTGGTACCCGCCTAGCGCCTTTGCAGCGAGCGTCACGCCAGCGTGGCACAGGCCGTCGAGCGCAGCGCTAGCGTGACGCTCGACGAGCCAGTGCAGACCGGACGCGGCGCGTAATGTCATCCGGCTGGTCCCCGGCGACCACCCGGATGACGATCCAGCCAAGACGTTCGAGCCGCTCCAATCGCCGAATGTCCCAGGTATATTGCCGTCGATCGCTTCGGTGTTGGTCGCCGTCGTATTCGACCGCGATCTTCATATCTTCCCAACCCATAGCGAGATATGCGATTATGTCGCCGAACTCGTCACGGACGGGGATTTGTGTCTGCGGTCGAGGCAGGCCTGCCTGAATCAGCAGCAGTCGAAGCCACGTCTCTTTGGGCGACTGCGCCCCTGCGTCCACAAGACCGAGCGTGGCGCGCGCTTGCCGGATACCGCGCCGACCGGGATAGCGCTGTGCCAGTAGATCGACATCGGGCATCTTCAGGTCGGTGGCACGAGCAAGGGCGTCGATCGCTGCCACCGCTTCGCTTCTGGGATACCAGCATCCGAGGTCGAGCGCAGTCCGAGAGGGCGTTGTCGCCGGGACGCCTTCGATCACGACGACCTCGTCCTCACCAATGTCATCACCGCGGACCCGTATGCCGTGCAGCGGGTTTCTGTTGGCGTGGATAATTTCCAGCGGCGCGGTGACGTCGACCCACTTTGCGCCGTGGAGTGCGGACGCTGACAATCCCGCAATGATGCCGCGGCGACCCGACCACAACCATCCGGCGTGCGCGCGAAGCTGTGGCGTTAGTTCGGTGTCCGGACTGACATAAACGTCGCGAAACAACTTGGTGTACTGCGTCCGCAGAGCACTCTTGACGAGGACCCCGCTTGCGACGGCCTCGCTACCGATGAATGGCTCCGCCATGGCGGCAGCCTCCCACGGAGCAGAACCCCCGTCACATCATCAAAGCTCGACCATCCACAGCGTCACTCCAGTGTGGCGCTCGACATCGACTGCCACGCCAGCGTGATGCTCGGCGTTAGAGAGGAGCGGCGGCGAGCCGAGGAGCGGCAGCGGAACCGATGCCTACTCCGCCGATGCGTCCTAGCCGCTTGCTTTCTCAAGAATTCTTAGGCAAAGTTAACCGACTACTCATCTTCAGGGAGTCGCGTGGGGCTAAATCGGCAGGTCTGTCGCTCGTTGACCATCGCGCTGTTGGCTGGCGCTTCGATGATGTTGCTGGCACTGATGTCGATGTTCTCGGTCCCGATCTCGCGGGCGGACATCTTTCGCGTCGGCACAGTCTTACCTAAAGGCAAGCTCCCCGAACACCGCACCGACATCGCCCCAGTCACTGGGCCGGACCAATGACACGAAACGGAGTCGCCTGGAAATACCCGACTCCACAGGAACGCCTTTAGCCCAAGATTAAGAATTCCTTGAATTAAGGCTTAACTTCAGCTAAGAAGATGCAATGACGCAGATCACAGTACGGGAGCGCAGGTGGCGCGAAGGAGCGCAGCGGTGAACGGATACAAGCTGCTCGCGAACGCTACCGCCGTTGGCATCATCGTTGGCGTGGCCGGCGCGCCAATCAGCCCAGTCGCCCACGCTGACGTGACTCTGCTGTCCACGGCTGACGTGACTCTGCTGTCCACGGACGACCCGCTAGAAGGGAGCGACACGGCGATCATCGTCGGCGGAACCACCGAGCCGACGCCGTCGACCGCCTTCGCGGACGCCGTCGAGGACCTGTATCTGCAACCGCTGGGTTTCGACGATGGCGCGACCAACTCGACGGTCTGCGACATGGTCGGGACCGAACCGTGCAACGCGCCGCTGCAGGTGCTGACGACGCCCGAACTCATCGAGCAGGGCCCGAGTACTCAAATCGCCGCGGACGAGATCGTTGCCGCCGTGGAGAACGAATTCGCCGCGAATCCGGGCGCTTTCAGCCCCGAGCACCCGCTGACGATCTTCGGATACTCGCAGAGCGCCACCGCCGAGTCGATGGCAATGACCCAACTCGAAGAAGCCGGCATCCCCAGCGACGATCTGCACTTCGTGTTCATCGGCGACCCCTCCCTCCCGGGCGGCATTTGGCCCAATCTGGAACCAGACATGGACGCGTTATTCGGCTCGAGTCTGACGAACACTATTCTCACGGATTCCGGGATGGACGGCGTCCTTGGCAACGTGACGCCGGATGATCTATACCCGACGACGATCTACACGCTGGACGGCGATGGGGTCGCCGATTTCCAACAGGACTTCACGGCCGGAGGTTTCCTGGACTCGACCCTGGGCCTGTTCGTCCAGCACGTGGAGTACCTGGGGTTGACACCGACGGAAATCGCTGATGCGACCACGTCGACCGACGGCGACATCACATATGTCGACATCTCCGACAACATCAATAACTCCGACGCGTGGATTGATGCAATTGACCACGGGGTCGCCAGCAGCGGACTACTCGAGAGCCTATTCGACTCTTTGCAACTGTATGTCAGCGACATGTTCTGACCCGAGCCCTGGGCGCACCCAGCAGCAGTGCCAGTGGCATGGAAATGCCTGTGACTCGCGCTGTGGCCTTTTGGGCGCTGGCGACTTCACGAGAGGACGTCTCGCCCCAGCGAATTGACGTCGAAGGTGAGGGGTGGCGCTACTGCTGCGCCTGGGTTCTACTCTCCTGGCTGCCGCTTCCATCCTGACCGCTGCCGGTCTGGTCATCGGGGTCCTTGATGCGGGCCGGGACTGGCAGGACGCGATCATGACCGACTACATCGACCCCGCCACCGGCGGCAACTACACCCCGGTGCTGGTCCCCACGCCCGAATCGTTGGCCATTACCTCGGTTCCGACCGGTCTGGCCGACCTGCAGGCCGCGATGGCCCAGCAGCCTGCGAACCAGCCGTACCTCGTTGAGGGTTATTCGCAGAGCGCGGTGATCGCGATCGATGAGGAAATCCAGCTCATGCAGTCCGGGCAGGCCCCGCCCGACGCCACTTTTGTGCTCCTGGGCTCGCTTAACCGCCCCGACGGAGGTCTTTTCGAGCGGTTCCCCGGCCTGGTTATCCCCGGGACATGGCTCGACTTCAATGGCGCCGAGCCGACCGATGGCGTGACCACCATCGACATTGCCAACCAGTACGACTTCTTCGCGGACTTCCCGCAATATCCGATCAATTTGGTGTCCGACCTCAACGCCCTGTTCGGCATCATCTACGCGCACGCCGCCTACGGCAATGGCCTACTTCCCGAAGACGTTCCCGCAGTGTGGCCACCCTCGGAGCCGCTGACGGGACCTTTCGCTAGCGAATACGTTCTCGGGTCCACCGAGATCGTCAAGCAGGTCGACGGGGATACCACCTTCTATTTCATTCCGACCACCGAGCTGCCGGTGCTGGATCCGCTGCGCAGTCTGGGTGTGCCCGAATCGGTGCTCAACATCATCCAGCCGGCGCTGCAGGTGATCGTCGAGGCCGGCTACGACAGGTCCATTCCGTTCGGAGATCCGACGCCGGCCGAGCTGATTCCCTCCATCGACCCGGTGACGTTCAGCCTCGAGTTCGACAACGCCGTGGTCGAGGGCGCCAATAACGCGTTCGAGCTGTTCGGCGCCCAGCTGCCCGGAGCCACCGAGCTGGAAAGCCAGCTGGCTTCGGCGGAAACGTGGTCCGAGCAGGAAATCGGGGTGCCCTACGACCAAGTCGTATCGGAGCTCAATAACGCCTTCGACCCGTTCACCGCTTTCAGTGAGCTGGAGGGACCACTGGGTACGGACATCGACAACCTGTTGGAGCTGAGCGGCATCCAACAAGATGTTCTCGACCCCATGCTCGGGCTCGTCGGAACCCTCGGTGGGATCTTCACCACTTGACTCCTGTGAGGCGTGCCTAGCTCAAGATCAGACCGGACGTCGGGACGCCGGTGCCGGCGGTGACCAGCACATGCTCGACATCGGGCACCGGGTTCACCGAAGTACCCCGCAATTGGCGGACGCCCTCCGCGATGCCGTTCATTCCGTGAATGTAGGCCTCGCCGAGCTGCCCGCCGTGGGTGTTGATGGGCAGCCGGCCACCCACCTCGACCGCACCGTCGGCGATGAAGTCCTTGGCTTCACCCCTGCCGCAGAATCCCAACTCCTCCAACTGAATCAGCGTGAAAGGGGTGAAGTGGTCGTAGAGCACCGCAGTCTGGATATCGGTCGGCGCCAGCCCGGACTGCTGCCACAGCTGCTGACCGACCAGACCCATCTCGGGCAGGCCGAGCTCGGGACGGTAGTAGCTGACCATCGTGTACTGGTCGGGGCTCGAGCCTTGTGCCGCCGCCTCGATGACCGCCGGCCGGTGCTTGAGGTCCTTGGCCCGCTCGACCGAAGTCACCACGATCGCCACCGCGCCATCGGTTTCCTGGCAGCAGTCCAGCAGACGCAGCGGCTCGGCGATCCACCGCGAATTCTGGTGGTCCTCAATGGTTATCGGCTTCTCGTAGAAGTAGGCCTTCGGGTTCTTGGCGGCATGCTTGCGGTCAGCCACCGAAATGACCCCGAAGTCCCGACTGGTCGCGCCGGACATATGCATGTATCGCTGCGCGATCATCGCTACCTGCGCCGCCGGCGTCGACAGCCCGTGCGGATAAGAAAACGAATTGTCGGCAGCAGTCGAATCGGCTTGGGCGCTGGCATCTCCCACCAACCGAGTCTGGACCTGGCCGAACCGCATGCCAGACCGCTCGTTGAAGGCCCGGTACGCGACGACGACGTCGGCCACCCCGGTCGCCACCGCCATCGCCGCGTGCTGGACGGTCGCGCACGCGGCACCGCCGCCGTAGTGGGTCTGGGCGAAGAACTTCAGCTGGCCGATACCCGCGGCCCGCGCGACGGCGATCTCCTTGTTGGTGTCCATCGTGAACGTGGTGAGCCCGTCGACATCGGCGGGACTCAGGCCGGCGTCATCGAGCGCGTCGCGCACCGCCTCGGCCGCCAGCCGCAGTTCGCTGCGACCGGAGTCCTTGGAGAAGTCGGTGGCGCCGATGCCGACAATGGCCGCCTTCCGCGACAGCATCAGGCATCCCCCATCGTAAGCGTCGAGGTCGCGACGACGTGATCGCCAAGACTGTTGCGGCCCACGACTTTCACCGTGATCAGGCCGCCATCCACCGCAGTCACCTCACCGGAGAACGTCACCGTGTCATAGGCGTACCACGGCACACCCAGCCGCAGCCCGATCGACTTGATCAACGCCGACGGTCCAGCCCAGTCGGTGATGTACCGCTGCACCAGCCCGGTGTCGGTGAGGATATTGACGAAGATATCCTTCGAACCCTTTGACTGCGCCTTGTCGCGGTCGTGGTGCACATCTTGAAAGTCCCTGGTGGCCAGAGCCGTCGAGATGATGAACGTAGGGTCACCGTAGAGCTTGAGTTCGGGCAGCTTCGTTCCCACTTCGATGACCGGTGCGCTCATGCGTCAGGCTCCCAGGCGTAGAGACTCCACTCCGGACCGCTGTCACCGGCCGGGAAGTCGATGTAGGTTGCGCGAATGGGGAATCCGATCTTCACCTCGGCGGGGTCGACATTGCGCAACTCGCCCAGCATGCGAACGCCCTCTTCCAGCTCCACCAAAGCGATCACGAACGGCAGCGTGCGGCCGGGCACCTTCGGCGCGTGGTGCACGACGAAGCTGAACACCGTGCCCTTGCCGCTGGCCACGAGATAATCGGACGGCTCGACTCCCCTGCCAGCGTCCTGCCACAGCGCGGGCAGCGGCGGGTGCTGCAGGCTGCCGTCGGGCAGGCGCTGAATCCGTAACTCGTGCGCCTTGACACCCTCCCAGAAGAACGCGGTGTCCCGCGACACCGAAGGGCGCATCATCGCGTCGGGGTCGAGGTCCGCGGGCACGGCAGCCGGTGGGTCCCCGGACTCGCGCGGCTTGAATTTGAGTATGCGCCACTCCATCTCGGCCACATCCTCGTCACCGACCCGCCAAGTGATGTGCTGATTGATGAACCAGCCCTCACCGAGCGCGGTCTGCTTCGGGCCGATCACGTCGCGCATCTCGGAGGCGATACTGACCTCCTCGCCCGGCCGCAGATACCGGTGGTAGGTCTGCTCGCAGTTGGTGGCGACCACACCGACATACCCTGCGCCGTCGAACAGCTCCATCATCGGGCCCATGGGATCGTCGGTCGGACGCTCTCCCCCCAGGCCGAACATGGTCCACACCTGAATCATTGCCGGTGGGGCAACAATTCCCGGATGCCCAGCATCACGGGCCGCGGCCTCGTCGGTATAGATCGGGTTGCGGTCCCCGAGCGCCTCCACCCAGTTGTTGATCGTCGGCTGGTTCACCGGATCCCGAGCCGCTCGCGACTTCGCGACGACAGTGGCGGTGATCTCTGCGACTTTTGCGGTGATCTCGGCGATGCCGTCCGCATCGGTCATCGAGGCACCCTCGGCACCTTGAGGCCCGAGGCCGCGATCATCTCGCGCATGACTTCGTTGACCCCGCCGCCGAAGGTGATGACCAGGTTGCGTTTGGTTTGCGAGTCCAGCCAGTCGAGCAGTTCGGCGGTGTCCGACTCGGCAGGGTTGCCGTACTTGCCGACGATTTCCTCGGCGAGCCGACCGATGTACTGAATTCGCTCGGTGCCAAAGACTTTCGTCGATGCGGCATCGGCCACATTGATGTGCTCGCCAGCGGCAGCCACCTGCCAATTCAGCAACTCGTTGATCCGCCACATCGCGTAGATCTCCCCGAGCGCCCGCTTGACGTCGTGGTGGTCGATGGGCGTGACGCCGTCACCACCTGGCTTGGACGCCCAGGCGTGCAACCGGTCGTAGATGCCGGCGGTGCGGCCCGCCGGACCGAGCATCACCCGCTCGTTGTTGAGCTGTGTGGTGATCAGCCGCCATCCGCCGTTCTCCTCGCCGACCACCATGTCGGCGGGCACCCGCACGTCGTTGTAGTAGGTGGCATTGGTGTGGTGCGCGCCGTCGGACAGAATGATCGGCGTCCACGAGTAGCCTGGATCCTTCGTGTCGACGATGAGGATCGAAATGCCCTTGTGCTTAACGGCATCCGGATCGGTGCGGCAGGCCAGCCAGACGTAGTCGGCGTCGTGCGCGCCGGTGGTGAAGATCTTCTGGCCGTTGACGATGTACTCGTCGCCGTGGCGCACGGCCGTAGTCCGCAACGACGCCAGGTCGGTGCCGGCCTCTGGCTCGGTGTAGCCGATCGCGAAGTGCACTTCACCGGCCAGGATCGCGGGCAGGAACTTCTTCTTCTGCATCTCGCTGCCGAAGACCTGCAGGGTCGGGCCGACCGTCTGCAGCGTCACGGCGGGCAACGGCACGTCGGCGCGATGGGCCTCGTTGACGAAGATCTGCTGCTCGATCGGACCGAAGCCGAGACCGCCGAATTCCTTGGGCCATCCCACGCCGAGCTTGCCGTCCTTGCCCATCCGCCGGATAACCGCCCGGTAGGCGGCGTTGTGGCGGTCCTGCTCCATCGCTTTCATCTCGTCGGACGAGATCAGATTCGAAAAGTATTGACGTAGCTCGGCTTGCAGCTGGCGCTGCTCCGGTGTCAGGTCGATGAACATTGCGCTCCCACCAGATCGAGGCGATGAGAAGGCCCGCCCAGCAACCGGGTCAGGTCTTTGATCGTGGAGTAGTACCGGTGCATCGGATAGGTGATGTCCATGCCCATGCCGCCGTGCAAGTGGTGGCAGATCTGCATCACCGGCGGCGCCTGCGAGGTGATCCAGTAGCCGAGGACGTCGAGGTCGTCGGTGGCGTCCCTTCCTTCGGCCAGTCGCCAGATCACCGACGTCGACGCCAAATCGATAGTCCGCGAGGCGATGTAGACCTCGGCGAGTTGCGCGGCGACGGTTTGGAAGGTGGACAGTGGCTTGCCGAACTGGTGCCGGTTCGCCACATAGTCGGCCGTCAACCGCAGTGCACCGGCGACCAGGCCGGCCGCATATGCACCGATCGCAGCCAGCGCCAGCTGGTTCGCCCGCTGAGTCGTCGCGCCGATCAGCACATCCTGTTCGGGCACCGCGACATCGGAGAACGTGACCACGTACTCGTCGGATCCGTTGGATGTCGGCGTCTTTGACAGGTGCAGGCCGTCGGCCTTGGGTGACACCACGACGACCGCGCTGTCAGCGGTGACGATCATCCAGTCGGCTTCTTCGGCATAGCCGACACCGACTTTGGTGCCGGACAGTCGACTGTGCACAAAGGTTGTCGCCGACCGCTCCGGCAGCGCAGAGCCGGGTTCGTTGAGTGCCGCGGTGAGCAGCGAGCCCTTGGCCAGCCCGCCGAAGTAGCGGTCCTGCTGGTCGTCGGAGGCCAAATCGAGCAGTGGCACGGCACCGAGCCCTAGAGTGGCGAGCGCCGGGCCGATCAGGCCGTGGCGACCGATCTCGGTCAGCGCCGTCGCGATCTCGGGCAGGCCGACACCGTCGCCGCCCAGCCGCTCGGGCACCGGTAGCGCCGTCACGCCGCCCGCGACCAACGCCTCCCAGGTGTTATCCCGATCCAGTACCGACGTGACGACGTCGGCGACTGCCTGCTGCGCCGGGTCCGGGGTGAAGTCCATCGTTAATCTGGAATCCGTCACGGTGCCACCGGGCACTTGCCGGTGTAGTCGACCTGCCAGTGCTTGATGCCGTTGAGCCAGCCCGACCGCAGCCGCTCGGGCGTCGCGATCGGCTTGAGGTCCGGCATGTTGTCGGCGACCGCGTTGAAGATCAGGTTGATCGTCATCTTCGCCAGGTTGGCGCCGATGCAGTAGTGCGCGCCGGTGCCGCCGAATCCCACGTGCGGGTTGGGGTTACGCAGGATGTTGAAGTTGAACGGGTCGTCGAACACTTCGTCGTCGAAATTGGCTGAGCGGTAGACCATTACCACCCGCTGGCCCTTCTTGATCTGCACACCGGACAGCTCATAGTCCTCCAGCGCGGTGCGCTGGAACGACGTGACCGGGGTGGCCCACCGGACGATCTCGTCGGCGGTGGTGGCCGGCCGTTCCCGCTTGTAGAGCTCCCATTGGTCGGGGAAGTCGGTGAACGCCATCATGCCCTGGGTGATGGAGTTGCGGGTGGTCTCGTTGCCGGCCACCGCCAGCAAGATGACGAAGAAGCCGAACTCGTCGTCGGAAAGCTTGTGGCCGTCGACGTCGGCCTCGATCAGCTTGGTGACGATGTCCGGCCCGGGGTTCTTGGCCCGATCGGCAGCCATCTGCATGGCGTACATGATCAGGTCTACCGAGGCGGCCATCGAATTGTTGGTCTCGAACTCCGGGTCTTGGTCGCCGACCATCTGGTTCGACCAGTGGAACAGCTTCATGCGGTCTTCCTGCGGTACACCCAGCAGACCGGCGATGGCTTGCAGCGGCAATTCGCAGGACACCTGCTCGACGAAGTCACCAGAACCTTGTGCGGCGGCGGTTTCGACAATCTGCCGGGCCCGCTCGTTGAGGTCGTCGCGCAGCCGCTCGACGGCTCGCGGCGTGAAGCCGCGGGAAATGATCTTGCGCAGGTGGGTGTGCTGCGGGGCGTCCATGTTGAGCAACACGAACTTGCTCGTGTCGAGTTGCTCGCGGACCGTGCCCTCTTTGTAGCGGGGCAGTGCGGTGTTCTTCAGGCTGGAGAAGATGTCGCTGCGCAGCGAGACTTCCTTGACGTCCTTGTGCTTTGACACCACCCAGAAGCCGCCGTCGCTGAACCCGCCCGTCCCGATTGGCTGTTCGTTCCACCAAATCGGCGCGGTCTTCCGCAGTTCGGCCAGTTCTTCCACCGGCAATCGTTCGGCGTGGATGTCTGGGTCGGTGAAGTCGAACCCGGGAGGCAGGTTGGGGGTTGGCATGCGGGCCGCTCCTCGATACGAATCCGTCTAGTTGTCTTCCAGTGCCAAATAAACCATTGCCACACCACGGTTGGGAAGCGTTGGAGCAAGATCGACGAAGCTGAATTGCAACGTGTTCAGCGCCGAACAACCGAAAGGGCATGAACGATGCGCATCGTCCTGAGTGACTTCATGAGTCTCGACGGGGTCGTCCAGGCCCCGGGCGGGCGGGAAGAGGACACCGACGGCGGATTCGCCCACGGCGGTTGGTCGATCCCGTTTTTCGAGCCGGAGACCATGGGGCCGGCCGTCAACGAAGTCATGGCCGGCACGGAGGCACTACTGTTTGGTCGGCGCACGTGGCAAGCTATGGCGGCTGCGTGGCCGAGCCGGGCCGGCGACCCGTTCGCCGACCGGATGAATCAGATCCCCAAGTACGTGGCGTCCCGAACGCTGACTCCAGACGATCTCACCTGGCCCGGTTCGACGCTGCTGCCCGCCCCCGATGCGATCGGCGCGATCCGGGCGCTGCGCGCGCAGAACGGCCAGGCGATGCAAGTCATGGGCAGCGCGTCGTTGGCCGCACAGCTGATCGAGCACGACCTCGTCGACGAATACCGGCTGATGATCGAACCGATCCTGCTCGGCGGCGGCAAGCGAGTATTCCCTGACGAAGGTCGGGCCCGGGCGCTCGAGCTGGTTTCGACGACGGCCACCGGGACGGGCGTCCTCATCTGCACCTACCGCCCGGCCTAGCTCCGAAAGCGATCTTGTGGCTCCCGCCACAATGGTTATGCTTTGTTCCAGGTCACCGGCGTTATGGGGGGCCGCGTGGCACGACACGGAGGGTGGAACATGATTCGCGAACTACTCACCGCCGCTGCGCTCACGGGCGCTGCGATCGGCCCCATTGGCCTGGCGCCGGTCGCAACCGCCTACGAGGGCGACGTACCGGGCATGAACTTTCAAGCTTCGCTGGGTGCGCCGTGCGACAACTACGAGCGCTTCATCTTCGGCCGCGGCCCCAGCGGCCAGGCCGAGGCCTGCCATTTCCCGCCCCCCAACCAGTTCCCGGCCGCCACCATCGGCTACTGGGTGATCTCCTACGCGCTGTACGGGGTCCAGCAGAACGGCGCGCCGTGTCCGGGTCCTCAATCGGCGGCACAGACCCCCGATGGACTGCCGATGCTGTGTCTTGGAGCCCAAGGATGGCAGCCGGGGTGGTTCACCGGGGCAGGGTTCTTCCCGCCCTCGGGATAACCTGGAGATATGCGCAACGGCGGGCCTGTTCAATCCCCGGTTCCACGCTGGCTGCGGTTCGTCCTCGCGTCCGATCGCGCCGGCTCGGCGTGGTACATCGGCACGGGCTTCTTCTTCGCACCCGTGCTGGCCGTGCTGTCTCCCTGGCCGACCGTCACCCCCGTGCTGTGGGCCGTTATCGCGCTGGCCGGACTATCGCTCGGCCTGCTCGGAATCGCGATGGCCGTCGGGTTAGCACGAATACTGTGCTCCGGCAAGGAGATACCGGAGGAGTACTGGCGCAGCCTGGTGAACTACTAGAGTCTAAGCAAGCATTCGTCTGGAACTTCTAGGAACAGGAGACTCCGATGGCCTTCAATCCCAAAGATGCCGTCGACGCGGCCAGGGACATCGCGACCAACGCCGTCGAAAAGGCTTCCGACATCGTCGAGCACGCCAGCGACATCATCCGCGGCGACATCGCGGGCGGCGCCAGCGGCATCGTCCAGCAGTCGATCGATATCGGCACTTATGCGGTGGAACGGACCAAAGAGGTGTTCACCGGCAAGGATGAGGCCGACGAGTAGCCGTTAGACGGTCGCGGCCTCGTTGAGTTCGTCCAGCCGCGTCGTCGCCGCGAGGTACTCCTGCACCCAGCGCTCGATGACGGTCGCGCTCTTCTCGACCTTGGTGAACTGCCCGACTACCTGACCGACCGGGTTGAACGCCACGTCGACGCTCTCGTTCGGGTACCTGTTGGTGGCCCGCACCGCCATGCCGGAAACCATGTACTGCAGTGGCATACCGAGCGGCTTCGGGTTGTCCGGCCGCTCCCAGGCCTCGGTCCAGTCGTTGCGCAGCATCCGGGCCGGCTTGCCGGTGAACGACCGGCTGCGGACGGTGTCGCGGCTGCCGGCCTTGATGTAGGCCGCCTGCTGAACCGGTGTGTTCGAGGACTCCTCGACCATCAGCCACTGCGAACCGGTCCACGCGCCCTGAGCGCCCAGGGCCAGCGCCGCGGCGATCTGCTCGCCGCTGCCGATACCGCCACGGCCAGCACCGGTACCGGGGCGACCTCCTTAACGACCTGTGGCCACAACACAATTGAGCCCACCTCGCCGCAGTGCCCGCCGGCCTCACCACCCTGGGCGATGATGATGTCGACGCCCGCGTCGGCGTGCTTGCGGGCCTGCGAGGGGGAGCCACACAACGCGGCCACCTTGAGCCCGGCTTCGTGGATGTGCTTGATCATCTCGGCTGGCGGAGTGCCGAGCGCGTTGGCGATCATCTTCACCTTCGGGTGTTTCAGGGCCACCTCGACCTGGGGTGTGGCGGTCGCCTCGGTCCACCCGAGCAGCTGCAGGCTATCGCTGTCGCTGTCCTCGATCGGGACACCGTGATCGGCGAGGATCTTCTTTCCGAAATCCAGATGCTCCTGCGGCACCATCTTGCGCAGCGTGTCGGCGAGCTCTTCGGCCGACAGGTGCGAGTCCATGCCCTCGTATTTGTTGGGGATGACGATGTCGACCCCGTAGGGGTGGTCGCCGATGTTCTCGTCGATCCAGTTGAGCTCGATCTCGAGTTGCTCAGGCGTGAAGCCGACGGCCCCGAGCACGCCGAAACCGCCGGCCTTGCTGACCGCGACGACGACATCGCGGCAGTGGGTGAAGGCGAAAATCGGAAACTCGATGCCGAGTTCATCGCAAATGGCGGTGTGCATGCCTACTCCTAGGGCGCTCGCCGAACTGAAACGTGTTCTAGTTTAGTACGCGGGCCCTCCGGGTGGCCAGACAGGTCTACCGCGGCCCGACTAAGACCCATCAGATCGCCACGCTGTGTGCAGCCCACAGGACCAGGAACGCCAGCATGCTGCCAGCGCAGACGAGGTGATCCCGATAGATCGCCCGCGCGAGGCGGGACTGTTCGGGCGGACCGTCGGAGCGCTGTCCGAGGCGAACCGCGGAGGGCACCGTGCGGATGAGCGCCAGCAGCATCGGAACTGCCGCCAAGATCGCCGAGGTGACTAACAGCCAGCCCGGGTCGTGGCCGCGGACAGCCTGAAACCCTAAGGCGCCCAATAGGATCAGCATGACGAGGACGATCAGTCGGCTCATCGGCCGCGAGGTGGTGGTCGCCCGGTGGTAGTAGGCGGCGATGGAGGCGAGTACGGGTTCGGGCAGTTCAGCACCCTTTTCCCGGTGCACCTGAACATCGAAAATGAGGTCCATCCACAAGACGGCGAGCAGGAATCCGCTGCATGCCGTGATTAGCGGGGCCACAGCGCTCACCTCCGAATAGGTATTAGAACAGGTTCTAGCAGCGCCGGTCCCTCGGGTAGCGTGACCCGACATGGGACGCGTGGCTGCAAAAGTTGCCCTGATCAGTGGCGGAGCGCGGGGGATGGGGGCATCCCATGCCCGTCTGCTGGTGGCCGAGGGAGCCAAGGTGGTGATCGGCGACATCCTCGATGACGAGGGTGCGGCGCTGGCTTCCGAATTGGGCGGCGCGGCGCGCTACGTGCACCTCGACGTGACGAAACCGTCGGACTGGGCGACCGCGACCGCGGTGGCGGTGGAGCAATTCGGGAAGCTCGACGTCTTGGTCAACAACGCCGGGATCATCAACTACGGGCCCCTCAAGACGTTCGACCTGAAAAAGTGGCAGCAGGTCCTCGACGTCAACGTCACCGGGACACTGTTGGGCATCCAGGCAGTCGTCGATCCAATGATCGCGGCGGGCGGTGGCTCGATCGTCAACATCTCATCGATCGAGGGCTTGCGCGGCGCCGCCTGGGTGCACGGGTACGTGACCTCCAAATGGGCGGTCCGCGGTCTGACCAAATCGGCGGCATTGGAATTAGCGCCCAACAACATTCGGGTCAACTCGGTCCATCCGGGGTTTATCCGTACGGCGATGACCGAGAAGCTTCCGCAGGATGCGCTGAACATCCCGTTGGGGCGGCCGGGGGAGCCGCAGGACGTGTCGGCGTTCGTGCTCTTTCTTGCCAGCGACGAGTCGTCGTATGCGACCGCGGCCGAATTCGTCGTCGACGGTGGTTTGGTGGAGGACGTTTCGCACAAGGGGTGAGAGTCCCACCGGGTCACAGGAAGTCCGGCGTATGTGGTTTTGTCCACCTCCGAGCGACAATCTATGCGCGCGAAATCACTCGTACGACGCCCTGAACTCGGTGATCTGTTCGCGGTGGCCTTGCACTCGACCTCACCAGGTAGCACTGAATACCGCGTTGGTCTGTTGTCACGCGCCCTCGACTGGAACGATCAGGACATGGACGGTGCGATGATGGGCCTCGCAGGTGCGGTCGTGGGTGCCTCGGCCATGGGCATCGCGGGCGTTGCGAGGTCGGCCGCCGACACCTTGCTCCCGAGGATCGCGGAAAACACCAACCACAAGCACCAGTTGAACATGCACCTGCACACCCAGCGCCACGAAGCGGTGCAACGGTGGCGGACCGGCTTGGCAGAGGCACGGGACGTCTACCAGCAGTGGGCTTGCGGACCGCGCGATAAGGATGCGCCCAACGTAGTCGGCGACGAGTGGTTCGAGGCCTTGCGGCCGCACCTGCCCGCCACCGGCGAAACAGCGAAGTACCGCACTGCTCATCAAGTCCACTGCGATAACCCGACTCTCATGCTGCTTTCGCTCGAGATCGGACGGATCGAAAAGGAGTGGACCGAGGAGGCGAAGGGGCGCCCGCGCCGACTACGAAACCGGCGCGGATGACTGGAATGTGTTACACGCCCGGTGACCTTGGCGTCGGCGGCGACGAAGACGGCGTTTCCTACGTTTCCTATCGTTGGGACACGGGCGGCATGATGCTGCCGAACTCGGCGGTAAGACGGCGGGTAACCGTGGTGCGCCATCTGATCGCGGCTCAGGTGCCCGTCCAACGGCGGCGCACCACCTTGCCATCCACCCGCCGCGGTTTCACCGGAGCGGCCTTCACGGTGAACAGCCCGAGCTCCGGGTGTTCTCACGATTTCGGCGCACCTCTCCGGCGGAGTTGTGGTGGGGATCTTCGGTGGTGTTACCGAGGCCCGCCGCGAATGCGACCGCGGCCGAATTCGTCGTTGACGGTGGTCTGGTGGAGGACGTTTCGCACAAGGGGTGAGAGTCCCACCTCCGAACGACAAGCGGTACTCGCGAAATCACTTATGCCACTTGGCTTTCAGAAGTAGCAAAGCCGCGATTCCTGTAATTCATCGGCCGCTGTGACCAGGTTCTCGATGATCCGCTGGCGGGATGCCGTGCGTGCCGACAGCGCGCGCGGCTAAGCTGCCCTTTGGCCCGGCGACTGGAGGTCTGCGGTGCGCGTATGTGTTCGTGCGGTGGCAGTGTCACTGGCCACCGGCTTGGTGCTCGTAGGGTGCGACCGCCCGGCCGAACAGCCGCCCAAGCCGAAAGTCGGTGCCTGGGGTGTCGACATGACCGGGATGGACAAGTCGGTCCGGCCCGGGAACGACTTCTTCGACTACGTCCTCGGCGCGTGGGTGAAGAACGCGAAGATCCCTCCCGACAAGGTGTGCGCGGGCGTCAATCTCGATGTTCAGGACCAGCTCGACGCCGACCTTAAGGCGATCGTCGAGAGTGCCGCCGCCAAACACGCGCCCGCCGGCGAGATCTCGCAGCAGATCGGCGACTTCTACGCGTCGTACATGGACGAGGCCCTGCTGAACAAAAAAGGCGTCGAGCCGGTGCGGCCCTTCCTGGCGTCGATCGACGCCATCAACGACAGGCCGGCCCTTAATGCGGTTCTCGTCTCGTTTAACGGCAAGACTCAGGTGGATGACCCCTTCCCGGTCTCGGTGGTCATCGACCCGAATAAGCCGACCCGCTACATCCCCAACATCTGGCAGGGCGGGCTCTCGCTCGGTGACCGCGGCCACTACGTGAACACCGATCCCGAATCGGTCGAGCTGCGCGATAAATTCGTCGCGCATGCGGCCCGGCTGCTCGGCCTCGCCGGTTACGGCGATTCCCAGCAGCAGGCCGAACAACTGCTTGCCCTGGAAACCAAGCTGGCAGAGGTGCAGCTGCCACGCGAGGAGGAGCGCAACGTCGCGAAGACGAACAACATCATGCCGCGCGCCGACGTTGAGCAGCTCGCGCAGGGCGCGCCGTTGCGGGAGATGTTCGACGCGCTGCAGCTGCCGGCGGCGACCGACTTCCAGGTCGGCATGCCCGAGGTATTGCACAAGACCGCAGGGCTTTTCGCCACCGAGCCGTTGGACGCATGGAAGGCCTACATGCGCTACCACGTCCTCGATGCATACGGCGGCCAGCTTTCGACGCCGTTCGCCGATGAGCTGTTCGACTTCTACGGCCGAACAATGGCGGGCGTGCAGGAGCGCGCACCGCGAGACAAGCGCGGTGTTTCTCGCGTGAGCAACGGACTCGGCGACCCGGTCGGAGAGCTCTATGTCGGCGCACACTTCAGTCAGCAGACACGCGATAAGGCGCGAGCGCTGGTCGCAAATCTCCGCACGGCGTTGGGCAAGCGCATCGACGCCGCCTCGTGGATGGCACCCGAAACCAAGAAAGAAGCTCAGGCCAAGCTCGCAGCACTGGTCGCCAAGATCGGCTACCCCGACAAGTGGAAGTCGTATGCGACGGTCACGATCCACGCCGACGACCTCGTCGGCAACGAGAACAATCTGTCGGTGTGGTCGTGGAACGACAACGTCAGCAAGTTGGGTAAGCCCATCGACCGCGCCGAATGGGGTATGACGCCGCAGACCAACAACGCGTATTACTCTGCGCAGCTCAACGACATCGTGTTTCCCGCGGCGATCCTGCAGCCGCCGAAATTCGATCCTGCGGCCGATCCCGCAGCGAACTACGGCGCGATCGGGGCCACCATCGGTCACGAGATGAGCCACGCGTTCGACGACCAAGGCCGCAAGAGCGACGGCACCGGTATGCAGCGCGATTGGTGGACACCGGCCGACGCCGAGCGTTATGTGGGCGAGTCAGACAAGCTCGTCGCGCAGTTCAACGGATATGAGCCGCTACCGGGCAATCGCATCAACGGGAAGCTGACACTCGGCGAGAATATCGCCGATCTCGCGGGACTGCGCATCGCGTACGACGCCTACAAGCTGTCCCTCGGCGGAAAAGAGGCGCCTATCATCGACGGCCTCACCGGCGACCAGCGCTTCTTCATCGCCTTCGCGGCGAGCTGGAAGGAGATCTGCCGGCCCGAAGCCGAGCGCAACCGAATGCTGTCGGACGTCCACAGCCCCGCCAAGTTCCGGGTCAACGGGATCGTCCGCAACATGGACGAGTGGTATGCCGCGTTCAACGTCCAACCGGGCGACTCGTTGTTCGTCAAGCCCGAGGACCGCGTCCGAATCTGGTGAGCCAGACCTTGCCGGTTGCGCAGCTTGATACGGGGCGCGTGACAGGCCTTGATCCGGTCCGGCGGCGGGGGTAGCGTAGTCCTGCCAATTACGAAACTAGGGGTAGCGTAATTGCACTCCAGCGAAAGGATCGGCTCGATGCGCAGCCGCTACGCCGGCCGACCGTTCACCACGTCAACCGCGGAGATCGAGGCCGCGCTGGAGGATGTCAGCATCCCCACGCTGCTGCTTTCGCTCGTCCATATCACCGGCGACCCCCGATTCATCCGCGACTTCAAGCAGATGGGCATCTTCCTCAACGAGGTGCAGGGGTTCATGTCGGAGGAGGACAAGGCCCGGGCCCGCGCCGAGGCGCTAACGGTGATCACCGAGTACCGAGACCGCGGTTGCCCCGAGCCGGAGCCGCTGAGCCCGGAACTCGTCAGGGAAATGATGGACTGGGCGGCCTGCGAACACGTTCCCGACGACTACCTCACGTTGGTCTCCGAGGAGCTGGACCTCGACGGGGTCGACCCCCGCCGCCCGGCCGCCCTACCCACCGAACGCACCCACGACCTGCCGGTCCTCGTCGTCGGATGCGGCGAATCGGGCATCCTGGCGGGAATCCGGCTGAAACAAGCCAACATCGGCTTCACCATCGTGGAGAAGAATCCGGGCCCCGGCGGAACATGGTGGGAAAACAGCTATCCCGGGGCCCGCGTGGATGTCGCGAACCATTTCTATTGCTACAGCTTCGAACCCAACAACGACTGGACGCATTTCTTCGCCCAGCAGTACGAGCTGCGCGACTACTTCACCAAGGTGATCGACACGCACGAATTGGCCGAACACATCCGGTGGAGCACCGAGCTTGTCGAAGCCGAGTGGACTGACGACGACGGCATGTGGACCGTTACGTTGCGTTCGGCCGACGGTCAGACCAGCACGCTACGCGCGCGGGCGATCATCACCGCGGTCGGTCAGCTCAATCGGCCGCATATTCCCGACATCCACGGCGCCGACTCGTTCGAGGGGCCGTCGTTTCACTCCGCGGCGTGGGATCACTCGGTCGACCTGACCGGCAAGCGGGTCGCACTGATCGGGGCCGGCGCCAGCGGGTTTCAGATCGCTCCCGCCATTGCCAACGACGTCAAGCACCTCACCGTATTCCAGCGGACCGCGCAGTGGATGTTCCCGAATCCGATGTACCACGACGAGGTCGGCGACGGTGTGCGCTGGGCGATGCGCCACCTGCCGTTCTACGGAAGGTGGTACCGGTTCCTGGTGCTGTGGCCCGGATCCGACAAGGGCCTCGACGCGGCCGAAGGCGACCCGAACTATGCCGACCAGGACCACGCCGTCAGCGACATCAACGCCGCCGCCCACATGATGTTCTCGCAGTGGATCACCAGCCAGATCGGCGAAGGCCCGAACTCTCAAGAGTTACTGGCCAAGGTCATGCCCGACTATCCCGCCTGCGGCAAGCGGACCTTGCAGGACAACGGAAGTTGGCTGCAAACGTTGCAGCGAGACAACGTCGAACTGGTGCGTACCCCGATTCGGGAGATCACCGCCCGCGGCGTGGTCACCGGCGACGGTGTGGCACACGACGCGGATGTCATCGTGTACGCCACCGGATTCCGGCACACCGATGTGCTGTGGCCGCTAAAAGTGACCGGCCGCAACGGAATCGACCTACACGAGATGTGGGGGAGCCGACCGTATGCCTACCTCGGCATCACCGTTCCGGATTTCCCTAATTTTTTCATCATCTACGGGCCGGGGACGCATCTCGCACACGGCGGCAGCCTAATCTTTCAGTCGGAACTGCAAATGCGCTACGTCGACCAGTGTTTGGCGCGACTGGCCGCCCCCGATGTGCATTCTTTGGAACCGAACGCCCAAGCCGCCGTCGATTGGCATCAGCGGACGCAGTCCCAGATCAAGAAAATGGTGTGGGCGCATCCCGCGGTCAAGCATTCCTACTTCAAGAACGCCGACGGCGAGATTCACACCGTCAGCCCGTGGCGGCTCAATGAGTACTGGGCCGCGGTACGTGAGCCCGATTGGTCACAGTTCGTGGTGCGACGTCGCTGTTCGTAATCCAACAAAGAAAGTGAGCACGCCACTATGCGCTCAGTAGTTGTTGATGGGCCGCGCAGCATCCGCGTCGAAACTCGGCCCGATCCAGCACTTCCCGGCGCCGACGGGGCGATCGTTGAAGTCACCGCCGCCGGCATCTGCGGATCGGACCTGCACTTCTACGAGGCCGACTTTCCGCTCACCGAGCCGCTGGCGCTCGGCCACGAAGCGATCGGCACCGTCGTAGAGACCGGGCCGGACGTGCGCACCGTGCAAGTCGGCGACCAGGTCATGATCTCGTCGGTGACCGGCTGCGGCGCCTGCCCGGGATGCGCGACCCGCGATCCGGTCATGTGCCACGCCGGTTTTCAGATCTTCGGCGGTGGCGTGCTTGCCGGGGCACAGGCCGATCTGCTCGCCGTACCCGCCGCCGACTTCCAGCTGCTCAAGATGCCCCAGGGCATCGGCACCGAGCAGGCGCTGCTACTCACCGATAACCTGCCCACCGGTTGGGCGGCGGCGCAGCGCGCCGACATTCCGTTCGGTGGCACCGTGGCGGTGATTGGCCTGGGAGCCGTAGGACTGTGTTCGCTGCGTAGCGCGCTCTTCCAAGGCGCAGCAACGGTTTTCGCTGTCGATCGAGTGGACGGCCGGCTGGACCGTGCGGCCAGCTGGGGGGCGACGCCGGTGAAGGCGCCGGCAGTGGAGGCCATCCTCGCCGCGACGGGCGGGCGCGGCGCCGACTCGGTGATCGATGCCGTCGCCACCGATGCGTCCCTGACTGACGCGCTCAACGCGGTGCGGCCGGGCGGTACCGTCTCGGTCGTCGGTGTGCACGACATGAATCCGTTCCCACTCAACGCCCTGGGCTGCCTGATTCGCAGTACCACGCTGCGCATGACCACCGCACCGGTGCAGCGCACCTGGCCGGAGCTGATCCCACTGCTCCAGTCCGGCCGGCTCGACGTCGACGGCATCTTCACCACCACACTGCCGTTGGACGAAGCAGCCAAAGGTTACGACGTCGCGGGCTCCCGCTCGGGCGACAGCGTCAAGGTGCTTCTGACGCCCTAGCCGGCGTGGCTTTCGGCGTCCCGGCGGACGTGTTTCGCCAGATAACGCAACGCGCGCACCGGCCCACGGCGGCCCGAGGCAAGGCACATCACCGGCCATCCGTGCACGGCGGCCGCCGCGGCAAGCCCGGAGCGCGGGTTCACCGGCCGCGGACAGCCGACGAGTGACATCGACGCCGCATCTTCATCACCGTCGGCGTAGAAGTAACTATGTTGCAGTGCAATGTCGTTGTCGGTGCAGAACTGTTGCACCGCAGCGGCTTTCGTGGTTCCCCAGACGACGGGTTTGACGATTCCTCCGGTCAGCCGTCCGTGCTCGTCGAGTTCGAAATGGTTGCACTGCACGTTGGAGATACCGAGGAAGCGGGCGACGGGCAGCGCCTGGATGGACAGCGCCGACGAGGCCAGCACCACGGTATGCCCGCGCTCCTGATGCGCCTGGACGATGTCATGCATGTGTGAATAGAGCCGGGGTGCAACACGTTCCACGAACAGCCGCTGGCCCAGCTCGTCAAGCTCGACAAACGCTTCACCACGGAGGTAACCGGCGGCCCGGACAATCAGGCGCTCGAACTCCAGGCGGCCGAACTTGTACCGGAGCGCGGCTTCGAACACGCCCACCAGCTCGCCGATCCCGGCCTGCCGCCGCCGGATTCGGTCGCCGACATGAACCGCAGCCGTGAAACCTTCGACCAGTGTGCCGTCCAGGTCGAAGAACGCACCGACGCCCAGGCCGGGTGAACTGGCGTCGATCTCCGCGATGGCCTCGGCGGCCGAGAACTCATGACCGGACCGCCGTGATGTATTGGGAGTGCATGAAAGCGTCGATCTTGACGTCCACCTCCGGCGGCGACATTCCATACCCTGCCTGCAGATCCAGCGTGTTGCGGACGGGTTCGACGGCCCAGCCGTGTGCGGCGAGCCACTCCGCGGGGTCGCTGTTCGTCTCGTAGGTGAGTGCGGAGAAGTCGACGTTGCCAGACTTGTTTACGCCCGGGTGTGTCGTTTCGAGGGCGGCAAGCTGCGAGTGGTCTAAGCGGGTTCCCAGCGCGCCCACAGCAACTCGGCTGCCCGGTGCGCACAGCTCACTGATCCGGGTGAAGAGCGTCGTTTGTGCGTCGTCGGTCAGGTAGGGCAGGATCCCCTCCACCGACCAGGCGCTGGGTCTCTGCGGGTCGAATCCGGCCGCCTTGAGCGGCGTGGGCCAATCGGTGCGCAGATCGGCCGCCACCTCGCTCCGGCGGGCCTTGGGTGTGGCGGCCTGCTCATGCAGCACGCGCGCCTTGAATTCCAGCACTTTCGGTAGGTCGACTTCGAAAACTGTTGTCCCATCTGGCCAGTCAAGGCGATAGGTCCGGGAGTCCAATCCGGCGGCGATGATCACGGCCTGCCGTATTCCCGCCTGCCCGGCGGAGGTGAAAAAGTCGTCGAAGAACCGGGTTTGCACGCCGTACAGGCGGGGGAAGGCGGTCTCGTCCACCGAGGTCCCCGGGTTCGCCAGCACGCCAGCCAGATACGGGTCCTGTGCAGCTGTTATGAAAAGTTTCGCGTAGTCGTCGCGAACCAGTGGTGGCGGGCTCACCGCGTGCAGGGCACGCCAACCCGCCACCAGCAGAGCGGTGTAACCCACGCCGCTGACGATGTCCCAGTGGTCGTCGTCGGAACGCAGCGACCCAAATTCAGGTGAAGCGGATGACGTGGACGTCACTAGGCCCTCCAGAAACACAGCCGTCCTAACCAAAGTACCCGCAGCCTCGCCGTCACAGCTCCAAAATCACGGTTACCGGGCCATCGTTTATCAATTCGACATACATGTGAGCCCCGAATAAGCCGGTCTCCACCTGGGCGCCTAGCCCTCGCAACGCCTCCGCGAACGCGGCCACCAGCGGCTCGGCAACCGCGCCTGGTGCGGCGGCATTCCAGGACGGCCGTCGACCTTTGGCGGTGTCGGCGTAGAGGGTGAATTGGCTAACCACCAGGATCGGCGCGTTGATGTCGGCCGCGGATTGCTCGTCCGCGAGAATTCTTAGGTTCCAGAGCTTTTCGGCGAGCCGCCGGGCCTTGTCGTGGTCGTCGTTATGTGTGACACCAACGAAGGCGAGCAGGCCCTGGCTGTTCGGCCGGATGGCGCCGACTACCTGGCCGCCCACCGACACCGCCGCTGACGACACCCGTTGCACCAGAAGCCGCATGGGCTCGATGCTGCCAGGCCGGCTTCGAAACGTCATTGAACGCGCTGGCAATGGGTACGCTCGTCGGGTGTCTGTGCTGGTCGCGTTTTCGGTCACCCCGCTGGGCGTGGGTGAGGGCGTCGGGGAGATCGTTGCCGAAGCGGTTCGGGTGGTTCGCGATTCCGGGCTACCCAACAAGACGGATTCGATGTTCACCGTGATCGAAGGCGATACCTGGGAAGAGGTGATGGCGGTGGTGCAGCGCGCCGTGCAGGCCGTGGCGGCTCGTGCGCCCCGGGTCAGCACGGTGATCAAGGTGGACTGGCGAGCCGGGGCCGCCGACGCGATGACGCAGAAAGTCGCGTCCGTCGAGCGCCACCTGTCCGGCGGTTAGGCCCCTACCGCCGCTCGAAACGCCTGCTCGGCCGCGTCGCCGTGGACTGCGAACACGACCCGTTCCAGTGTGCTGGGCTGGTGCCGGCGAACAGCGTCCACCATCAAACGCGCGGCGTCTTCGAGCGGGAAACCGCCGACGCCCGTGCCGAACGCCACCAGCGCCAGCGAACGACAACCGAGGTCGTCGGCCTTCCGCAGGGTGGAATCGGTGGCTTGCGTGATGATTTTGGCCCCGCAAATTTCCAAGGTTGGGCCGCCCAGCTCCATCGTCGCCGCGTGGATCACGTAGCGTGCCGGCATGTCGCCGGCTGTGGTCTCGACCGCTTCGCCGAGCCCAATCGGCGCCTTCTCGTTCGATTCACGCTGCACCTCGGGACCGCCGGCGCGGACTATTGCCGCCGCGACACCGCCGCCGTGCCGCAACCGTGTGTTGGCCGCGTTGGTGATTGCGTCGAGTTCGAGCTTGGTCACGTCAGCTGTACCTGCAATTCGATCATTTGCGCATTGTCTCGCAGTCCCACCGGCCGATCGGCTGCTTGGGGTAGCGTGAGTGAGCCGAAGAATTTCGGCGCTGACAGGGGAGGCAGGCTCATGGTTCGAAACGCAACCCCAGCATCGGTGCGCACCGCATGACCGACGACGCCCCCGGCAACGGCACGGCGGGCCGGGGTGGCGCCGGTGGAGCCGGTGGCCAAGGCGGGGCCGGCGGCCGAGGCGGTGACGGCGGCCGAGGCGGCGACGGCGGACGAGGCGGCGACGGCGGACGAGGCGGCGACGGCGGCCACGGCGGTGACGGCGGCGCGGGCGGAACGCCCGGACAAGGCGGCCAAGGCGGTCAGCCCGGCCAAGGCGGTCAGGGTAGCCCGGGCGGAACCCCCGG
>NZ_JBKQTQ010000259.1:0-24503 GCF_052143115.1 Mycobacterium sp. | reverse complement strand
CGACTACCTTCAGCTATACGCAACCTTGTAGGGCCAGCATCCGCCGAGACCGCAAAGGGGTTCCAGTGGCCGCAACCGACGACACCGCCACTCTTCACTACCCGGGTGGTGAGGTGAATCTCGACATCGCCCACGCCACCGAGGGAGCCGATGGTATCGCGCTCGGCTCGCTGCTGGCCAAGACCGGCTATACGACGTTCGACAATGGCTTCGTCAACACGGCATCGTGCAAGAGCTCGATCACGTACATCGACGGCGACGCCGGCATCCTTCGGTATCGCGGCATTCCCATCGAGCAGCTGGCCGAGAAGTCGACGTTCATCGAGGTGAGCTTCCTGCTGATCTACGGTGAGCTGCCGACCAAGGAGCAGCTGGCGAGGTTCACCCGACAGATCCAACTGCACACGATGCTGCACGAGGACCTCAAGCGATTCTTCGACGGCTTCCCGCGCAATGCCCACCCGATGCCGGTGGTGTCCAGCGCCGTCAACGCGCTCTCCGCTTACTATCCGGATTCGCTGGATCCCGCCGACGCCGAGCAGGTCGAGCTGTCGACCATCCGGTTGCTGGCCAAGTTGCCCACCATCGCCGCCTACGCCTACAAGAAGTCGATTGGTCAGCCGTTCCTGTACCCGGACAACTCGCTGACGCTGGTGGAGAACTTCCTGCGGATGACCTTCGGGCTGCCCGCCGAGCCCTACGACGTCGACCCTGAGGTCGTGCGGGCGCTGGACATGCTGCTGATCTTGCACGCCGACCACGAGCAGAACTGTTCGACATCGACGGTGCGGCTGGTGGGGTCGTCCCAGGCCAATCTGTTCACCTCGATCTCCGGCGGTATCAATGCGCTGTGGGGCCCGCTGCACGGCGGCGCCAACCAGGCCGTGCTGGAAATGCTGGAGAATATCCGCAAGAGCGACGACGACGTCGGCGAGTTCGTGCGGAAAGTCAAGAACCGCGAGGCCGGCGTGAAGCTGATGGGCTTCGGCCACCGGGTGTACAAGAACTACGACCCGCGCGCCCGCATCGTGAAGGAACAGGCCGACAAGATCCTGGCCAAACTCGGCGGTGACGACGACCTGCTGGACATCGCGAAGGAACTCGAAGAAGCGGCGCTGACCGATGACTACTTCATCGAACGCAAGCTCTACCCCAACGTCGACTTCTACACCGGGCTGATCTACCGGGCGCTCGGCTTCCCGACCCGGATGTTCACCGTGCTGTTCGCGATCGGCCGGTTGCCCGGCTGGATCGCGCACTGGCGTGAGATGCACGACGAGGGCGACAGCAAGATCGGCCGTCCGCGCCAGATTTACACCGGCTACACCGAGCGCGACTACGTCACCGTCGACGCACGCTAGCGGGACCCGGCGGGTCGACCCTCACATCGAGGCAAGCACCGCCATCGCGGCGTTGTGGCCGCCGATACCGGAGACCGTTCCGCCGCGGCGGGCGCCCGAGCCGCACAGCAGGATTCGCTGATGGGCGGTGCCCACACCCCACTGCCGTGCCGGGGTGAGCAGCCGGTCGCCGTCGTCAGCGAACGGCCAGCGCAATGCGCCGTGGAAAATGTTGCCGCTGGTCATCCCCAGCGCGTGTTCCAGGTCCAAGGTGGTCGTCGTCTCGATGCAGCGCAGGCCGTTCGCGTCATCCATCAGCACATCCTGAATCGGTTCGGCCAGAACGCAATTCAGTGACTTCAGCACGGCTTCGGTGAGCGCGTCACGCATCCGTGTGGGCTCGTCGTCAGCGAATGACGAATGCGGCGTGTGCAGACCGAACACCGTCAGGGTCTGAGCGCCCGATTCGCGCAGCGCGGGGGACAGGATGCTCGGGTCGGTCAACGAATGGCAGTAGATCTCGCACGGAAGTGGATCGGGCAGCGCTCCGGCGGCGGCCCGCAGATATGCCGCATCCAGCTGCGTCCAGGTCTCGTTGACGTGCAAAGTTCCGCCGAACGCCTGTTCGGGCGTCACGCTGTCGTCGCGCAATCGCGGCAGCCGGCGCAGCACCATGTTCACCTTGACCTGTGCGCCGTCAGCCAGCGCCGGTGATTGCTCGCCCAACAGGCCGGCCAGCACCGCGGGTGTGACGCCTGCCAGCACGAATCGGCCGCACGCCATGCGCTCGTCGTCGTGCCGGCGGTAGCGCACTTCGCCGTTTTCGTCGACGGCGTAAACCTCTGCGCCGGTGACGATTTCGGCTCCGCCGCGGACCGCCGCGGCGGCCAGCGCCGCGCTCACCGAACCCATGCCTCCGACCGGGACGTGCCATTCCCCGACACCGCCGCCGAGCAGGTGATACAGGAAGCAGACGTTCTGCTGCAGCGATGGGTCGTCGAGGCGGGCGAAGGTGCCGATCACCGCGTCGGTCGCCACCACCCCGCGCACCAGGTCATTGCCGATCGCGTCGGCGATCGCGCTACCGATCGGTCGATCGATCATGGCCCGCCACGCCGCGGCCGCCTCGGGATCGCCGCTGCCGACCACCTCCTGGCGGACCTGCTCGCGGGTGCGCAACGGCTCTAACAGCGTCGGCCAGAGCCGCTCGGTGACCAGCCGGCAGCGCCGGTAGAACGCCGCGAAGGCCCGCTCGTCGTCGTCGGCGCCGATGACGCCGAACGTGCAGTGCGGCCCGACCAGCAGGCCGGTGCGTCCCTCCGTGGCCGGGTCGGGGGTGTACGACGAGTACGGCCGCCGAGCCAACCGCACCGCCGCGCCCAGGTCATCGGCGATGCGGGCCGGCAACAGGCTCACCAGGTACGCATAACGCGACAGCCGGGCGTCGACACCGTCGAAAATCTGCGCCGACACCGCGGCACCGCCGACCTGCGGCAGCCGCTCCAGCAGCCGCACCCGCAGGCCGGCCCGGGCCAGGTAGCCGGCCGCGACCAGGCCGTTGTGCCCGCCACCCACGATGACCACGTCGACGTCATCCGGGTCGGCAGCCATCGGTCAGCCCAGGTAGCCCTCGACTTGGCCGGGCGGCCGCACCGTCGCGCCGCTGGGGTCGCCGCCGGTTTCGCGTAGCGCCCGACGCTGCCGAAGCAGATCCCAGCATTGGTCGAGTTCGGTCTCGATGCGGCGCAGCCGCTCGTGCTCCTCCGACGTGCTGATTTCGCCGTGCTGTAGCTGCGCCCGAAGTGTCTTCTCCTCAGCGACCAGGTGGTGGATATGCGCCAAGGCGTCTTTGTCGGTTGCTTTTCGGTCCTCTTCCACGAGTCAAGTGTGCCGGACTAGGGTCGGTCGGGTGTCAAGCAAACCAGAGATCGACTTTCCGAGCGGCCCGGCGCCCGCACAACTCGTCATCGAAGACCTAGTGGTCGGAGACGGACCCGAAGCCAAGCCGGGTGGCGTGGTCGAGGTCCACTATGTCGGTGTCGAGTACGACACCGGCGAAGAATTCGACAGCTCGTGGGGTCGGGGCGAGTCCATCGAATTCCCGTTGCGTGGGCTCATCCAGGGATGGCAGGACGGTATTCCGGGAATGAAGGTGGGCGGTCGGCGTCAGCTGGTGGTCCCACCCGCGCAGGCTTATGGCCCGGCCGGCTCGGGGCATCAGCTATCGGGCAAGACGCTGATCTTCGTCATCGACCTGCTCAGCACCCGTTAACAAGAGGGAGGGCCCAATGGCGGGTTCCGACGAAGCACCCGAAGCCACGCAGTGGCGGCCAATCTCGAAATTCTATCGGCGGTTTCCGGGCTTGCCGTGGTTGGTTGGGCTAATCGTTATTCCCCTGCTGCTGGCGGTAATCGGCTATGGCGAACTGGGCCGGACCCGATCGGAGTTCAACGGGCCGACGGGTGCGTTGCCGACGCTGAACGCGCGCACGCCGTCGTCTGGCGGCGCGCCGAACTCACCGACGATTCCGCCGGTGGCGCTGGCACCGGTGTCAATCACACGCAGCGGCAACGACATCAAGCTTTCCGGTGACACGCCCACCCCTGAGGCAAAGGAGTCGCTACTGGCGGCGCTGAAGGCGGGCTTCGGGCCGAATATCAACATCATCGACGAGGTCCGAATCAACCGGGATATCGCTTCTCTCGATTTCTCCAATGCTGCACCGGTTTTCAAGGCAGCGGCATCAGTTCCCGATTTCGGCCTCACCATCAAGGGTGACACCATCACCCTCATCGGGACGACGGGTTCGGGAGGTCAGCAAGACGCCGTCGAGCAGGCTGCTGACGCGGCCTGGCCCAACCTGAATATCGTTGACACGATGGGGATCGGCGGTCCCGTCACGGCAAGCGCACCCCCGGGCCCGGCACCGGCTCTTGGCCCGGGTAACGCGTGCGCCCACCTGGGATCAGATCTCAAAGCCCTTGGCCCGATTACCTTTGTCACCGACGGGTCCGCATTGACGCCGGACGTCGAACAGACACTGAATCAGGTTGCCGACAAGCTGAAAGCCTGTCCGGCTGCGAAAGTGACCATCAACGGCTACACCGATAACACCGGTAACGACGCCATCAACAACCCGCTGAGCACCAACCGGGCCGACGCCGTCGCCGATTACCTGATCGCACAAGGTGTCATGGGTGATCACCTGACCGCGAAGGGCCACGGTTCTGCCGACTCGGGCGGCGACAACAGCAGCCCGGACGGTCAAGCCAAGAATCGCCGTGTCGAAATCGTGGTCAGCTAAGGACAATCCTCCCATGGACTTCGTTATGAGCGACCTCAACTACTGGCTGCTTGGGATGTTCTTCCTGCTCGGACTGTTGCTGACATTGGTGCTGACGGTTCATCGCGTCAAACGTGATGTGCCAGTGAGGTCTTCGGCGGCCAAGCAGGAGCGGGAGAATGGCAAGGAGACGTAGGTCAGCTCGGGCCGGGCAAGCGCAGCAGAAGGCGCACTCCGCCCAGCGGGCTGTCTTCCAGAGACGCCGTGCCGCCGTGCAACTGCGCCTGCTGAGCCACCAACGCCAGACCCAGACCGGAGCCCGAATGTGACGCAGTCGAGCCGCGGGAGAATCGCTCGAACACCACTTGGCGCTCCTCCTCGGGTATTCCGCCGCCGTTGTCGTCGACGGCGATCTCGACACCGGCCCGCGAGCTGACCGCGGACAGCTGAACGCGGGTGGCGCCGCCGTGTTTGACGGCGTTGGCGATCGCGTTGTCCACGGCAAGGCGCAGGCCGGCGGGCAGCCCGACGATGATGCAGGTCGGCGACGGTGCCAGCGACACGTCGAGGTCGGGGTAGATCCGCATCGCGTCGTGCGCCGCGCGGTCGAGTAGCTCGGTAATGTCGACCGGAACGTGGTCCTCCGAGGTCGACAGCTCGCCCTGGGCCAGCCGCTCCAGCGCGGAAAGTGTTGCTTCGATTCGTGATTGGGTCCGGATCACGTCGTTGATTACTTCTTTGCGCTGCTCGTCGGGAAGGTCGAGGGTGGCCAGCACCTCGAGGTTGGTCCGCATCGCGGTCAGCGGCGTGCGCAACTCGTGCGAGGACACCGCGGCGAAGTCCCGGGCCGAAGCCAGGGCTTCCATTGTCCGGTTCTGCTCGTTCCAGATCCGTTGCAGCATGCCGCGCATGGCCTCGGCGATTTCCACTGCCTCGGTGGCGCCGCGCACTTTGATCTGCGGGCTTTCATCACCCGCGTCGATCGCACGGGTCTGCTGGGCCAATCGCTTGAACGGCCGCACCGCGAACGTCGCCAGCAGCCAGGCGAATACGGCTGCCGCGGCGATCGAGAATCCGGCGATCAAGATCACCCGACGGTGCAGGTTGTTGGTGTCGGCGATGGTGGAGTCGTAGGTTGCGCCGACTTCCACCGACATCGGGTGCGGCGCTGGGATATTGACGGTGCGCACCCGGTAGCGCACGCTGTTGACGTAGGTGTCGGCGTAGCCGGCCGGCAATTCCGGCAGGGTGACTTTCGAGTTCGACGTGACCTCTTCACCGCCGCGGCGCACGGTGATGACCGCATCCTGGTCGTTAGGGGATTTGGGGATTTCGCCAAGGCCGCGGGGCAGGAACGGGATCGCGAAACCGGCAGCCTCGTCCAGGCGGCGGTCCAGCCTTTCCTTGCGGTCGTTGGTGATGCCGAACCAGACGACGGCACAGGTGATGAGCACCGGAATCGCCGCGCCGATGGCGGTCGCCACGACCACCCGGGCGCGCAGCGACGGCGTACGGGTCACGATTCTGGACAAGAAATTCAGGTTCATGCTCAGTCCCGTCACTGCATACGCAGTACGAATCCCACTCCGCGGACGGTGTGCAGCAGCCTCGGGCCGCCACCGGCTTCCAACTTGCGGCGCAGATATCCGATGAACACGTCGACGACGTTGGTGTCGGCGGCAAAATCGTAACCCCAGACCAATTCCAGCAACTGCGCGCGGGACAGCACCGCGGTCTTGTGCTCGGCCAGCACCGCCAGCAGGTCGAACTCGCGCTTGGTCAGATCGACGTCGACGCCGTGGACCCGGGCCCGCCGGCCCGGGATGTCCACCTCCAACGGGCCCACCGTGATGGTTTCCGAGGACGACGTCGCGGTGGATCCGCGGCGGCGCAGCAGCGCTCGCACCCGCGCGACCAACTCGGCCAGCACGAACGGTTTGACCAGGTAGTCGTCGGCGCCGGCCTCCAGACCGGCCACCCGGTCGTCGACCGAACTACGGGCACTCAGGACACATACCGGCACGTCGTTGTCCATCGCACGCAGCGCGGTGACCACGCTGACGCCGTCGAGCACAGGCATGTTGATGTCGAGCACGATCGCGTCCGGCCTGGTCTCGGTGGCACTCCGCAACGCCTCGGCGCCGTCTACCGCGGTCGACACTTCGAAGCCGGACAACCGCAATCCGCGCTCCAGGGAGGCAAGCACGTCGGAGTCGTCGTCGACAACCAAAACCCGGGGTGAGGTCACACCTGTGTCCATGTCGCCCATGATGCCTGATTGTCGCCCGTAGCTGTGGGAACACCCGCTGGCGACACTCGGTTCAATTCGCGCGCGATGGCGGGAATCGGGCGGCGCCGGGTTCTGGTGCTAACCGCAGTGAGTTCACCAGATAACTGACGGTGCGGTAGGTGCCCGCGAGCATGAGCAGTTCCAGCAGTGCCTCGTCCGAATGCCCTTTGGTGAGCTCTGCCCAAAGCTCGTCGTCGACCGTGCACTCGTCGTGCAGGCTGTCACACAACCGGATCAGCAGCCGATCGGCGTCGGACCAGCAGGTGTCGTCGGGTCTGCCAACCGTCAACGACGTGATTTGTTCTTCTGTCAGGCCGGCTTTCGCGGCGAAGACGCTGACGTGCACGCCCCACTCGTACTCTGCGCCGCAGGACCCCGTCACCCGGTCGATGACGATCTCGCGTTGCCGGATGGTCAGATGCCCCCGGTCCAGCAGCCCGGAGTTGAAAAACTTGAAGAACAGCCGGCGATCGCGCGCCAACGTGGTGAACAACACCAGGGGCGGGCGGCCGCGCATAATCGCGTCGATGGCTTGCGCGATGTCATCGGGTAACGGCTCGGCGGCCGGACCAACGCGGGCGCTATCATTTTTATAGCATGGCATGGTGCTGACGGTAGCCCTCATGCTACAAAATGTAAAGCATGAATTCGCCCAGCATCGGTTCCTCGGCCCGCGGCTCCCGCTCGGGGCGGCCGATCATGGTGGCCCTCGACGCGCTGGGTCGCCGCGGCGCTCTGCGGCTGCTGTGGGAGCTGCGCAATGGGCCGCTGACTTTCCGGGCACTGCAAACGGCCTGCGACACCAACCCCGGGTCGCTCAACACCCGGTTGAAGGAGCTGCGGCAGTTGTACATCGTGGATCACGCAGACGCGGGTTATTTCCTTACCGCACATGGCCATTCGCTAATGACAGCGCTTGAGCCGCTGCAGACCTGGGCGCATCGCTGGGCGGCTGACGCATTCGATTCAGCGGTAGACCAGACCCGATAGGCCTGCCGGAGGGCTAGGGCAGCCCGATGCCGCGGTATCGCCGCAAGCGCGCCGCCATCCGCTCGGCATCTGCCACCCCGCGAAGCGCGTACAGCTCGGCGGCGATTGCCACGGACAGCCGGGCGCAGAACTCTTTCGGCTCCTCGGCGGCGTCCGGGTGCTCCGGCACGACGACGTCGACGATGCCGGACGCCAACAAATCCGCCGATCGGATGCCTTGTGCGGCAGACAGTTCAGCGGCGTGCGCGGTGTCGCGGAAGACGATCGCGCTGGCGCCCTCGGGCGGCAGCGGCGCCAGCCAGCCGTGCAGTGCGGCCAGTACCCGGTCGGCCGGGACCATCGCCAGGGCCGGCCCGCCGCTGCCCTGACCGAGCAGCACCGACACCGTCGGGGTGTCCAGCGTGACCAGCTCAGCCAGACACCGGGCGATCTCGCCGGCCAGTCCGCCCTCTTCCGCCTCGGCCGATAGCGCCGGGCCGGCGGTGTCGATGACGAGCACCAGCGGTAGTCGCAGACCGGCGGCCAACGTCATGCCGCGACGGGCCTCGCGCAACGCGGCGGGCCCGACCAGCCCGCCGACGATGCGCTGCTGGCCGAGGACCACCGCGGGCTGACCGGCGAACCGGGCCAGCGCCAGCAGCGTGGTCGCCGCTTCACCCTGCTCGGTTCCGGACAGCAGCACCTGTTCGGTGCAGCCGTGTCGCAACAGCTGCCGCACCCCGGGCCGGTCGGGCCGCCGCGACGCCAGCACGGAGTTCCAGGCCGGGACATCGGGCAGCGGTTCGGGCGGCGGCGGATCCGGCGGTGGCCCCGCGTCGTCGGCGACCACTTTGAGCGCACGGTCGAGGATGCCGCGCAGCTCCCCGAGCGGCACGACCGCGTCGATCACCCCATGCCGGTGCAGGTTCTCAGCGGTCTGGATGCCAGCGGGGAACGGTTCGCCGTACAGCTGCTCGTACACCCGCGGTCCCAGGAAGCCGACCAGTGCCCCCGGCTGGGCGATGGTGAGGTGGCCCAGCGAACCCCATGACGCGAACACCCCGCCAGTGGTCGGGTGCCGCAGGTACACCAGGTAGGGCAGGTGCGCCTGTTTGTGCAGTGTGACGGCTGCGGCGATCTTCACCATCTGGAGAAACGCGACCGTGCCCTCCTGCATCCGGGTACCCCCGGAGCTCGGCGACGCCAACAGCGGCAGCCGCTCGGCGGTGGCGCGTTGCACAGCGTCGGTGATCCGTTCGGCCGCGGCAACCCCGATGGAGCCGCCGAGGAATTCGAACTCGCAGACCACCACCGCTACCCGCCGCCCGAACACCCGGCCCTCGCCGGTCAGCACCGATTCGTCACGGCCGGACGTGGCCCGGGCGTCGGCAAGCTCGCGGGCGTACGACGCGTTCGTCGGCACCACCAACGGCGTGGTGTCCCAGCTGATGAAGGTTCCCTCGTCGAGCACCGCGTCGCGCAGTTCATCGGTCCCGATCCGGCTCACGGGCCTGAGGCTAATAGGCTTGGGCGCATGATTGGTGTGACCCGCGTCGAAGACGTCCTGACCATTGAGATGCAGCGGCCGGAACGGCGCAACGCGCTGAACTCCCAGCTCGTCGAGGAGCTGCGCGAGGCCGTCGAAAAGGCGGCCGGTGAGAACGTCCGTGCCGTCGTGCTGACCGGGCAGGGCACCGTGTTCTGCGCCGGCGCCGACCTGAGCGGCGACGCGTTCGCCGCCGACTATCCCGACCGGCTCATCGAACTGCACAAGGCCATGGACGCAGCGCCGATTCCGGTGATCGGGGCGATCAACGGGCCCGCCATCGGGGCGGGCCTGCAGCTGGCGATGCAATGTGACCTGCGGGTCGTCGCGCCGGATGCGTTCTTCCAGTTTCCGACGTCGAAATACGGCTTGGCACTGGATAACTGGAGTATCCATCGACTGTCTTCACTGGCAGGCCATGGGCGAGCCCGGGCGATGCTGCTCTCCGCGGAGAAGCTGACCGCCGAGACCGCGCTGCAGACCGGAATGGCCAACCGGATCGGCACGGTGGCCGATGCGCAGGCTTGGGCCGCCGAGATCGCCGGCCTGGCGCCGCTGGCCATCCAGCACGCCAAGCGGGTGCTGAACGACGACGGCTCCATCGAAGAGCCCTCGCCGGTGCAAAAGGAGCTCTTCGACAAGGCGTGGGGCAGCCAAGACGTGATCGAAGCGCAGGTGGCCCGGGTCGAGAAGCGGCCACCGAAGTTCCTGGGAGCCTGATCGCATGCTGCGCGAGGCGTTGCGACTTGCCGCCGGCACAGTCACCCTGGCGACCGGTGGCTGGGTGCTGCGCGCGCTGCATGGTGCGCCGGCCGCGCTCGGAGCTCAACCGTCCGACATCCGTGCGGCGGCCGAGCGGTCGCCGAATTTCCGCGACGGTGTGTTCGTCAATCTGGAGCCTGCCTCCCAGTTCAGCATCGACCGTGAGGAACAGCGGCTGATGTTGTGGGAGGTCGTTGGTAACCGCGGCGCGACCCGGCCAGCGGCGGCGATCCCGTTGGTGACGCCAGAGGCCCGAGCCTTCGAAACCGGTGCCGGCCAGATCGCGGTCAGCTGGTTCGGCCACTCGACGGCGCTACTGGAGGTCGACGGGTACCGCGTTCTCACCGACCCGGTGTGGAGTGAACGCTGCTCGCCGTCCGACATCGTCGGCCCCGGGCGAATGCATCCACCGCCGGTGCCGCTCGACGCGCTGCCGGCGTTGGATGCGATCGTCATCAGCCACGACCATTACGACCACCTCGACATCGACACCATCGTCGCGCTGGCTCACAGCCAGTGGGCCCCATTCGTCGTTCCGCTCGGTGTCGCTGCGCACCTGCGTGATTGGGGCATCCCCGACGAGCGCATCATCGAACTCGACTGGAACGAGCAGGCGCAGGTCGACGAACTGACCCTGATCTGCACCCCGGCCCGGCACTTCTCCGGCCGCTTCCTGAACCGCAACTGCACGCTGTGGGCGTCGTGGGCGATCATCGGTCCTGCGCATCGGGCGTACTTCGGCGGCGACACCGGCTACACCAAAAGCTTTGCGGAGATCGGCGCTGAACACGGACCTTTCGACGTGACGCTGGTGCCGGTTGGCGCCTACAACCGGACATGGCCGGATATCCACATGAATCCCGAGGAGGCGGTCCAGGCGCATCTGGACGTCAACGGCCGACTGCTGGTGCCCATCCACTGGTGCACGTTCCGGCTGGCGCCGCACCCGTGGGCCGAACCGATTGAGCGGCTGCTGGCCGCGGCCGACGCCGCTCACGTCCAGGTTGCGGTGCCAAAACCGGGTGAGCGGGTCGATCCAACGGCGACGGCGGAATTGGACCCGTGGTGGCGACTGGTGGATAGACCGTGATACGCCAACGGTTTTGATGTTGTGGAGATAGCGGCGAACGACAACAATGACGCAGGACACGAGGGCTGCTCAACAAGCACCCCAGGCGAAAGGACGAAACATGGGATTCCTGGATAAGGCCAGGGACCTGTTGGCGCAGAACGCCGACACGGTTGACGCCGCGATCGACAAGGTGAGCGAGTTCGTCGACTCCAAGACCGAGGGCAAGTACAAAGACGCCGTCAACAAGGTGCAGGAGGCGGCGAAGAAGGCTTTGGACGATGGCGCTAAGGGCGACCCGCAGAACTAACTCATGGCGAAACTTTCCGGATCCATCGACGTACCATTGCCACCCGAAAAGGCTTGGGAGGATGCGTCTAACCTGTCCCGCTACAAGGAGTGGCTGACCATCCACCGGGTGTGGCGGAGCAAGCTGCCTCAGCAGTTGGAGAAGGGCACGATCATCGAGTCGATCGTCGAAGTCAAGGGCATGCCCAATCGAATCAAATGGACGATCGTGCATTACAAGCCGCCAGAGGCCATGATGCTCAACGGTGATGGCGTCGGCGGGGTCAAAGTCAAGTTGATCGCGAAAGTCAAGCCGAAGGGCCCTGACAACCATGACTCGGTCGTCAGCCTCGATGTGCATCTCGGGGGTCCGGCGCTGTTCGGACCCATCGGCATGATCGTCGCCGCCGCGTTGAGGAGCGATATCCGCGAATCGTTGAACAAGTTCGTCACTGTGTTCGCGCCGGCCTGATTGAGTATGACCCGCCTACGCCCCGGTTGGTTGGTTGCGTTATTCGCCGCGGCGGTGTCGGTGAGCGCGTGGCTGCCGTGGTTGACGACGGGTATCAACGGTGGCGGCTGGGCCAACGCCATCGGCGGCAGCACCGGCAGCCTGCATCTTCCGCCGGGCTTCGGGCCGGGTCAGCTGATTGTGTTGCTGTCCTCGACGCTGCTGGTGGCGGGCGCGATGGTCGCCAGGGGCTTGTCGGCGAAGCCGGCATCGGTTGCCGCGCTGGTGATCTCGCTGCTCGTCGTCGCGCTGACGGTGAGGTACTACGACGTCAACGTCAAGCCGCCGGTGGCGGCCGCCTACGGTCTTTACGTCGGCGGCGGCGCCGCGACTGCTGCAGTGGTCTGCTCGGTGTGGGCGTTGGCGTCGTCGCTGCGCGGCGATCGATCGCGCTAGCCCACGCTGACCTGACCACCTCTGAGCGGCTGAGCGCATTGGTCGCAGGTCAATTCCCCGGTGAACGGCTGGCCGCAGCCGAGATGGGTGATCATCACCGCCGGCCCTTCCGGTGCGTGAAACCATTGCTGGCCGCACTGCAGTGCGGTGACGATCACCGGGAAGAGCGCTCGCCCCTTTTCGGTGAGTTGATAACGAGCGCGTGACTGCCCGGTGTGTCGTGACGCGGAAAGCACACCATTGGCACAGAACGTCTGCAGTCGGCCGGCCAGCAGTGTCGGAGGCGCTCGAAGCTGGGTCTGGAAATCGGTGAAGCGGCTGGTTCCGAGGAATGCGCACACCAACAGCGCAGCCGCCCAACGGTTTCCGAACACACTCATCGTCTCGGGAAATAACCCGGCCTGATGGGGTTTGCCGTCAGCACTGGCTCTGCGCCGGGTCACCGCCTCGGGTACTGACCGCGGCCACGAGCCGCTGGGACCCCAGCGGGCCGTGACCTGTTTTTCGGTTGCCACCTCGCTGCACGATTGGCAGGTCAGCGTGGGCGCGAAGTCGCTGTCACACACCGTGTGGCGCATCCCCGGGAGCCGGTCGACATGCTCAGGCACCCATCGTCGCTCCCACTCCCAGATCGACAGAAGCACTGGCCAAAGGGCCCGTCCGCGTTGGCTGATCAGGTACTCGGCGCGCACCGGCCGGATCCGGTAGGCCCTGCGAACCAGCAGTCCGTCATGCGTCAGCGCTCGCAACCTGTTGGTGAGCACCGAGTTCGAGATCGGCAGCCGCGCCATGAATTCGCCATACCGGGTTGCCCCCAACATCGCCTGCTGGATGATCAGCAGCGTCCACTCGTCGCCGAGTAGCCCGAGGATCCGCCCTACGGCATTCGTGCCGCCGGGGCTCAGCGTGGTCGGCGTCGCCGCGCCGGAAGCCGACGTCACTCACAGCCCGATCGCGCCGGCCGGGGAGTCGGCGGTATGCCAGCGCCGCAACTGCGCCCCCGGTGCCCAAGTGGCATGGGTACCGCTGGAAATCCGTTCGGGCAGTGCAAGTTTGCATACCGGACCGTCACCGACTCGTTCGGCATCAAAGATCAGGCAGTACGAGGCGTCGGTGTTCATATCGGTGGTCAGTGTGACCAGATAGCCGTCGTCTTCGCCGCTGCCGCCCACCCGTGCAGCCATCGCGGCTTCACTTCCGTAGACGCCGTCGCCGAACGGGTAGCGCTCTTCTGCTCCGGTGTGCAGGTCATGTTTGACCAGCCCGTCGAAGAGGAACCAGCCCGGCTTGCCGGTGGCGGCATAGCTGTAGCGATAGTCGCTGGCCGCGTAATCGTGGTTGATTGTGCCGAATTCGGTAATCGAATCCGACAGTTGCTGTTCTTTCACCGCACCTGTGACCAGGTTGAACCGCCACCGGTGCAGCCGGGCTTGCAGCCGATCCAGCGCCAGGAAGCGAAAGAGCTTGTCCCACTTTTCTCCTAGGGCGCCAAGCGTGCCGCCGGTGTCGACGGGTTGCGGAGCCCCTTCGAAAAATCCGTCCAGCACGATCTCGTCGCCGTCTTCGTAGGCGTTGACGAAGTGCAGCACGAAGGTCGGTTCCGCCTCGAACCACCGGATGTCGCCGGTTCCGCCGCGACGCGGGAGCACGGCGAAGCGCGATGGGATGTCGGGATAGAACCGCGGCAGATGTACATCGTGTTCGAGCAGTCTCGGATCCCAGAACAACGGGAAATCGTTAAGAATGACATAGTTTTCGGTGAAAGCCATGTCGTGCGGCAGCCGCGGCCCAGGCAGTGGGATGTCGACGTAGTGGGCCAGCTGGTTGCTTTCGTCGACGACGCCGTAGTGCATGTACGGGGCCCGCTTGCTGTAATTGAAGAACAGCAGTTCGCCGGTTCTGGCGTCGACTTTGGGATGCGCGGACACACCCCACTCGGTCGGGAAGTCGCCCTCCCAGGTCTCCTTGCCAAGCGTATTGGCCGAATACGGGTCGACGCGGTACAGATCACCGCATTGGTAGAAGCTGGTCAGGGCGATACCCCGGTGGACGATGACATCGGTGCTTGACGCGTCCTTCATCTTCGTGCGAGCGCCCCAGCCCTGTTCACGTTTGGCCAATTGCACCGGTTCGGCCAGCCCAGGCCACAGCGGCTCGCCCGCTTCGTTCTCGGCCAGGAAACCGTCGGTGCGGACAAAGCGGTTGCGGTAGAAGGCGTTTCCATCGCGGAAGCCGATTACATGCAGCATCCCGTCGCCGTCGAACGGGTGATAAGTCCGCAACGATGGGTGTAGCGGGTTTTCGGTGTTGCGCAGGTAGACACCGTCCAGGTCGCGAGGGATTTCGCCCTCCACGGCGGTGAGGTTGTCGGCGTCCCACTCGGTGGTCTGCGGTCGCCACGGACCGGTGCGGTACGGGTGGTCGTCGTCTTCGGGCAGGGTAGACAGGAATTTACCGACGATCTCGGCGTCCACGGGTCAGCCCAGCGCTTCGCTGACGATGAAGCTGACCGTGGTGGCTGTGCTGCCGCCGAAGTTCAGCGTGCCAAAGGTTTTCGCGTTCTCGACTTGATAGTCGCCGGCCGTTCCGCTGACTTGCTTGGCCGCGTCGACGAGCATGCGCACTCCCGACGCGCCGACCGGGTGTCCGCCGCCGATCAGCCCGCCGCTGGGGTTGATCGGCAGCCGCCCGCCGATCTCGATCTCACCGTTTTCGATGGCCTTCCACGATTCACCCGGGCCGGTCAGTCCGATGTGGTCGATCGCCAGATACTCGCTGGGCGTGAAGCAATCGTGCACCTCGATCCCGTCGAGATCATCGAGTGACACCTGTGCGCGGCGCAGCGCGTCGAGTACCGCCGCCCGCACATGCGGTAGCACGTACACGTCGTCAGCGGCGCGGTCCAGTTTCTGTCGCAGACCCAGCCCGACGGTGCGATGCCCCCAGCCGGTGATACGCGCGATCGGGCGAGCGCCGGGATGGTCGCGCAGATAGTTGTCGGTGACCAGGACGACTCCCGCTCCGCCGTCGGTCATCTGGCTGCAGTCGAACCGGCGCAGTCGACCCTCGATGCCCGGGTTGGTCGCGTCGTCGTCGCTGATCGGGTCGGGCACCGTCCATTCCCGGGTCTGCGCGTTGGGGTTTCGGCGGGCGTTGGCGAAGTTGAGTTGCGCGATCGCCCGCAGATGGCTGTCGTCCAGGCCGTAGCGGCGGTCGTACTCGTCGGCGACCTGGGCGAACATCGATGGCCAAAGGAACCGTGCGTCGGCCCCCTCATGGCCCGTCCAGGCCGCGGCGCCGAGATGACGGGCTGCGGTGTCGCCGGGCACGGTTTTCTCCAGTTCGACGCCGACGACCAACGCGGCGTCGTAGTTGCCCGACCGCAGGTCGGCCATCGCTGCCAGGGTCGCCACGCTGCCTGACGCGCAAGCGGCTTCGTGCCGCGATGCCGGGGTGTCCCACAGGCCGTTGCACACGGTGGCGGGCATGGCGCCGAGGTGGCCCTGTTCGGCGAACATCTCGCCGAATGCATTCGCGACGTGGACGACGCCCGTGGCGGCTATGTCGGCGGCGTCCACTTTGGCCGCGGCGAGTGTGGCGTCGACGACCTCGCTGGTCAGATCCGCGAAGTCGAGGCCTTGTTTGGTGAGGTTGCGGGCGAAATCGCTTTGGTAGCCGCCGAGAATCCAGACGTCGGTGTCCATAGCCGCACGTTACTACAACTAAAAGAGTGACACTACGTCCGGTTGAGCGGACGTCTACACCGGAGTGCTGGATCTGTGCGGGCCGAAAAAGAGACGGTCCCGTCGGCTCTCGGCTGAACCGACGAGACCTGAGCGAACGCGCAGGTCGACCAACACGCCCACCTTCTAAGCCTCATTACCGTCTGCGGCGATTGACAAACCTTTATGCGAGAAACGGCTATTCGGATCCCCGGGCCACGGCACGGAACGGATCCGAACTCCATTCCGACCACGACCCCGGGAAGAGCGCCGGCGCGTATCCCATCGTGGTGAGCGCCGCGAGCGTGATGGTGGCGGTGACACCCGAGCCGCAGTAGGCACCGACGCGGTCGGCGGGCTCGATGCCGTAGTCGGAGAGCATTTGGCTGAGCTCGCCCTCGGCCAGGAACGTGCCATCGCCTGCGAGCAGATCGCTGCTGGGGAGATTCTTCGCGCCAGGGATGTGACCGGCGACAGGATCGACTGGCTCAACGTCACCGCGGAAGCGTTCAGGTGCCCGCGCGTCGAGCAGTGTTACGTCGGCAGCGTCCACCTGCTGCGCCGTCAGCGTCGGGAGCGCGCCGGCGTACAGATCGTCGTACAGCGTCTTCGCATTACCCGGTGGTGGCGTGACCGGGCCGGTGGCCAGGCTGCCTCCGGCCGACCGCCATGCTGACCACCCGCCGTCCAGGATGCGCACGTCGGTAAGACCGGCCGCGGTCAGTACCCACCACGCCCGCGCCGAACCCGCTCGATTCCAGTCGTCGTAGACGACGGTGGGCACGCCCTCCCGGACTCCCCAACGGCGGGCGGAGGCCTCGACGCTGCGGCCCGACGGCAGCGGGTGCCGTCCACGCCCGGTGACTGTGTGGTCGCTGAGTTCGTCCTCGAGCGATACGTACACCGCGCCCGCTATGTGGCCTTGCGGATATGTCGCATGCCCGTCGGGCTGGTCGAGTCGCCAGCGCACATCGAGAATCGTCACCGGATCGCCGGCGCGAAGAAGATCGCTCAACTCCGCGGCGGTGATCAGAACCTTGGCGCGTGCGTTCAACGAGTCACTCTCCTTGCGATTCCGTTGATGGGGTCGGCGTTGCCTGGGAAAGATGCATATATTGTGGTCGGATCGACTTCGTCGGGCGAAGGAGTCTCCGACGGTCAACAACGGTAAGACGCCACCAAGGGACCCGCTCACATCGGGTGAACGCCGCGCCGCGCTGATAGTGATCGGCGTTGTGTTTTGTGTCGTCCTGGCGGGCGCACTTGCCTGGGGGCTGACTGGCCACTCGTCGACATATGACCGGTCCGGTGGTGGGTGCGTCACCGTCGCGTTCCCGAGCAGCATGGGTGGGGGACTCGAGCACGCGTGCGGTGTGGCCGCACACGACTGGTGCCGCGCCGTCGATGGCCAGCGTGACGCGCATGCTTTGGCAGTTCAGGCGCAGTGTCGGGTAGCGGGAATTCGCCCGTAAGGGGCTTCGGCAGTATCGGCACGTAAGCGGAAATTCAAAATTAACAATCAGTCATCTGGCAGAAACCGTCCGATGCGATAGTTTCACCGCTCGATAGCGCTAGCGCGGCAACTGATCGAGAGGGATGCCGATATGAACCCTTATCCCGATTGGCTCAGCGCGGGAGATAACGCCTGGCAGTTGGTGGCCGCGACTCTGGTCGGACTGATGAGCATCCCCGGTATTGCGGTGCTCTATGGGGGTCTCGTCCAGAAGAAGTGGGCGATCAACACGATGTTGATGGCCTTCACTGGGTTTTCGCTGGTGCTGGTGGCGTGGGTGCTGTGGGAATTCAAAATGGGTTTCGGAGATCCCCTGAAGCTCGGTCCGGGCATCCTGCAGTCCGCCGTGGGCAAGCCGGCGTCCATCTTGGGTGCCGACAATCAGCATCAGGCCAGCATCCCGCTGCTCGACGCGGGCATGCCGAAGTTCCGATTCTCCGAGACCACGCTGGCCTACTTCCAGTTCGTGTTCGCCGCGATTACCCCGCTGCTGTTCTTGGGCAGCGTGGTCGGCCGGATGAACTTCAAGGTGTGGCTGCTTTTCGTTCCGCTGTGGTCGACCTTTGCTTACGCCGTCAATGCGTTCCTGCTGTGGGGTGGGGGCTTTTGGGCACAGCCACACGCCGGCGCCATTAAAGCGTGGACCACGGGGGCGCTGGACTTCTCCGGTGGATATGTCATCCACCTGGCCGCTGGTACCAGTGGCTTTGTTGCCGCCGCGGTGATCGGACCGCGGCTGGCCCGCGACCGTCAACACGCGGTGCCCAACAACCTGCCGTTGGCCGCGATAGGGGCAGGCATTCTGTGGCTGGGCTGGAACGGGTTCAACGGCGGTGACCCCTACTTCGCCGGCACCAATGCCTCGCTGGCAGTGCTCAACACCAACCTGACCACCGCGGTGGCGCTGTTGACCTGGGTGATCTGGGACATGTTCGCCAGTCGCGACCGCAAACCGACCTTCCTGGGTGCAATCAACGGCATGATCGCGGGGTTGGTCGCGATCACCCCCGCGGCCGGCTTCGTCAACAGCTTCGGCGCCTTGATCATCGGCGTGGTGGCGTCCTCGCTGGTGTGGATGTCCTGGAACTGGCTTGGTCGCACCCGGCTTTTCCTTAAGGTCGACGATGCGCTCGGCGTCGTGCACACCCACGGTGTGGCCGGCCTGGCTGGTGGTCTATTGGTCGGCGTGCTGGCCGATCCGCACATTCTCTTCTATCAAGGCAACGGCAAGGATGTCGCGGACGTCACCGCCGCGGGATGGTTGTGGGGCCATCACCCCTTCCAGATCCTGATTCAGCTCGGCGCCGCGCTCACCGTCATCGCGTGGGACGCGTTGATCACGTTCGCCATTCTCAGAATCCTCGGCCTCTTCATGAAGCTGCGCGCACCCGACGAGGTCTTGGAACTCGGCGACGTCGCGATCCACCAAGAAGAGGCCTACCCCGACGAAACCCTCGTCGCCGGCCGCGTCGGTCAGAAGAGCTGACTTTGCGATGAAGCTGGTCACTGCAGTCGTGAAGCCCTTCGCCATCGAGGAAATCAAGGCCGCCGTCGAAGCGGCGGGCGTGCTTGGTATGACCGTCAGCGAGGTGCAAGGTTACGGTCGGCAGAAGGGCCACACCGAGGTCTACCGAGGCGCCGAATACAAGGTTGACTTCATCCCCAGGATGAAGGTCGAGGTTGTGGTCGGTGACGAATCCGTGGACCGCGTGGTCGACGGCATCGTCAACGCCGCCCGCACCGGCAAGATCGGTGACGGCAAGGTCTGGGTCACGCCGCTGCTCGCAGTGGTGCGCGTGCGAACCGGCGAGCGCGACGCAGACGCCATCTAGACATCTCTGCGCGCCGAATCCTGCGACCGTGATACGGGCTCGTCAAAATCAGCCGAAATACTGTCAGGCATCACCTGGAACGATCACGGTGCGCTCCTTGCTGACGGTTGGCGCTGCTGCATGGATCGGGACGGCCCGCTGCTAATTGAAATGGGTGGAAGGCCGGGCCAAGCGGGTGTCGTCGACGAAAATATCGAGCTTCTCGGCTCGTCCTCCTCAAACCACTCGAGTGCATCCCACTCGAACCGGACGCTGCCTGCGACCGGACCCGAGTCGTACAGCCGGGCAGCCGACTTGTGGGTCTGCTTGGGCGACGTCAAGGAAAACAGCCGCGAGGAGCCGAGCTGGAGTTTCTGGACGTGGTTCTCGTCCTGCAGATGTTCCGTGCGGACGTCGCCGACGGGAACGTAATACTGCGGGTAGTAGGCGATCTCCCAAACGTAATGCGCGCGGGTCGTGTCGAATACGAGTGTCCCGTCGAAGTAGCCTCGTACCCGCCGTGGGGCGGGTTCAATGAGGCCGCGTTCGCCCACCATCTGGGGGTAGTCCCGGTCAGGACTTTGTGACTCGGGGATCGGCCGTCCCCCTGTGCGGGCTTTGGTGGACTCAGTCATGGGTAATTCTCCTTATCCGGCTCTCGGCGACCGTGATCGCTGCAACTTTATTCGGATGCGTCCCACAGGGATAGCTCGTCGGGTAGGCCGACGACGTATACGACGTGCTGGCTCAGGGCTCGGTCGTGAGCACCACCCGGAAGCGGGCCTGGTTAGCCATCATCCGCTGGTAGCCGTCGGCTGCCTTCTCCAACGGCAGCACCTCCACCATCGGCTTAATGCCCTGCAGGGCAGCGAAATCCAGCGTGTCCTGCAGGTCAGAAGATGTGCCTGCCGGGTGGCCGTGCACGGTGCCTGAGATGGTGATCAGCTGTATCGGGCTGACCTGCACCGGATCAGTGAGGGGGGCCAGGGTGAGCAGTTCACCGTCTCGCCCTGGCGGCGGCCCACGATGTAGACCGACGCCCCTTCATCGACGAACCTCTGCGCGGTCGCCAGTCCGATACCACTGCTGCCGCCCGTGATCACAGCGACCTTGCCAGCCAATCGCGCCATCAGTTGATCCTCCGATTTCGTGTTGTGTGCTCCACGTGCTTGTGCGGCGTCCGACTTTCCGGCAACTGCCGTTGCGCGTAAAAGCGTTCGTTTCGAAGACATTTCGTGTGAACCCAGTCGTGGGATTCGTGCGACGTTGCGAACCGGCTGGAGCCTGTAATCATCGAGAAGGCCGGCGTCGCAAAAGGCTCGTTGTACTACATTTTCGGCGGCAAGGACGAGCTGGTCGCCGCTTACCTTCGCTGCCGCCACGACGCGTGGCGGCAGCGTGTCGAGGCGGTCCAGGCGGGTATCGAGGACCCCGATGCGAAGATCCTGGCGATCTTCGACGCGATCGCCGAAGATGTGTCACGGCCCGACTTTCGGGGCTGCCCGTTCAACAATGCCGCCGCCGAAGCGCCAGCGGGGGACGCCCAGCGACTTGCTATCAAGGAGTACCGCGACTGGTTGCGCCGCTTGTTCGCGGAGCTCGCCGCCGGGACCGGGGTCGCCGACTCCGAGGCCCTGACCGATGCGCTTGTCGTCCTCTACGACGGGGCTTTGGCTACCTCGGAAATGGGCGGCAGCGCGCGCCACGGCACTGACAGCCAAACGTGCCCGCCGTGACGGACGCGGGGCATCTGTGCAGTGGTTAGCGGGGTGCCGCAAAGGCAATCGCCTCGATTTCGACAAGCTGTCCCGGATAGCCGAGAGCCCCGACGCCAAGCAGCGTGCTGGGCGGGTCGTGGTCGCCGAAACCACCGACAACTTCATTCCATGCCGCAGTTAGATCATCCCGACTGCTGCTGGACACAAAAATGGTCGTCTTGAGCACGTCCCGCAGCTCAGCGCCGCACTCTTCCAGGATAATTCGTAGGTTGTCGAACGCCTTGCGCGTCTGCGCGGCGATATCACCAGCAGCGACTACTCGCCCCTGATCATCGAGCGGGCACGCACCTGCGGTGACGATCAGACCAGTCTGGGGAGCGGTCGCGGCGTATGCATACGGCACACCCGAAAAAAGCCGGGTGCTGTGCACAAGTTCTGCTGTCATGCCAACAGAGTCTGTCATCGCCAACGGGATAGTCGGGGCGCAAGGTGCCCGAAGCGGCTGGCCGGTACATCACGCAACGGTGGCGCTGCTGGGCCGTTCTGGGCGTCCTCGGGCGGTAATCGCGCAATTTTGGGAAGGTGCGGTGACGTGACTAGGGACGGCGTGTCACGGTGGATGAACTGCCGCGCTGTTTGTGCGCTTCGCCTGACCCGGCGTGGCGTCACTGAGGTCATACCCTCGTCTCGGATCGAGGAAAGTGAAAAATGAAACCCCCGCACAACGATTCCATCTGGCCCGACGACACCCGTCGCGCCGCCGTGACACTCGCACTTGCTACGGCCACCAACAGCGACATGCAGTTCAAAGACGTGATCGACTCGATCAAGGACGCGCTGAACAGCGGACGGCCCTTGCAGTTCGTGATGGAGTTGATCCGCCTGCTCACCGCCGAGTTGGGGGAACAGTTCAGCAACCCCGACACGGCCGCGGCTTACCGGCAGATGGCGGCGGAAGCCCGGGCGTATGAAGACGATATGCATGCGCGCAGAGAATGGAGGAACGATGACCACGAAAGTAGGTAAACAGAATGGCTGACAAGACAGTTCGGTCCGCAGTCCGACGATGATGACAAGTATGGCGGCATGGACGCGCACCCTCGGCGGCCTGGCACACAACGAATCGTTGTGCGGCGCGTCACGGTGGGCAGATGAAATGCCACTCTGGGTTGTGGCTCCGCGTGAATCGGCGTGGCATCACTGAGGTAGTGACAACATGCAGGCATGATTTGCCCCGTGGACCATCTACGCGGACCGACTGGTCGCCTTGGCAACAGACTGCACGACTGGTATCACAACAACAATCGATTCAGCTCCCTCAGTGCTTTTGAACGCTGGCTGAATCGATCGTTTTGGGCGCTGCTGGCCGTTGCCTTGTTATACGCCCTGTTCCAACACGTACTGCTGGCAAATGTTCCCGAGGCCTTTCGTGGCGGCGCTCGGCTAGGTGCAGTGTGCTACGACCTCGCCATCGCGTACACCGGCGCGTTCACATTCTATGTCCTCAATATTCGGCTTCCTCTGCGGCGGGATCGCCGCAACATCTACCGACACTTGCCTAAGCTCATCGTTGAATTGATCGGCTATAGAGCGACTTGATGGGCTGTCTGAACGACGCTGCCGGCTTGGATCCACCCGTGAGACGTGATAACACATTGCCCAATGTTCAGGAGATCTGTAAACGGATAACCATCGATTCGATCGTCGCCGTTGTCTTGCCAACATCCGATCCCAATTTCAACTCTCGGGTCGAGAATGTCATTGACCTACACATTGCCAACACGCGTGCTACGTGTCGCGAAATCCTCAGCTTCTCGTCTTTTCTCGATTCTGGCCTGATCGATCACATCTTCGGAATCGAATACTGCTCCTTCTTCAAGAAGTACGAGAGCGATGTCCTTCTGCAAGTGCGACGGATAACCTCAGCGGACCAGCCGGATCCTTGGGACTTGTCGCGCTTTGCTGAAGACATCGCCCTCTACCTTCAAGCAGTCGACGGCCTCGACAACTACTGCCAGAATTACCTCACCGCCGCACCTTCGTAACTAACTAGGCACTCGCTGGGGACCGGGCGTGGATTGACCATCCTCTCGAATCGTCATGGAGGATTGGTTCAGCCAGTCAATAGACTGAGTGACCCCCCCAGTGGGAACCCCAAGCCGGGTCGCCGCGCCTACCGGCCTAAACTGCTGACTTTGCTGGCTGGTTTTCACGCAGCGCCCAATACCCGCCGTTTGCGGCTGAATCCAGCCGCCGTTAGCGCCCTGAGCTGCACGTTCTGAAAGTTGGTACCGTGTAACCGATCTCAATCCTGTAGCAAGGAGGAACCGTGACAGCACGAAAAACACCCGGTAAGCGCCTCATTGAGCGCATCACCGCAGACATGGCGGCGCGTGGACTCGAGCCTGATGCGAAGGAGCGCGAATTGCTCGGGCTGGCAGAGGGATTGCAGAATCAGCTCGACGGGCTACGCAAAGACGTTGCCACCAACGGCTACAGCAGCATCCACCAGGAGACCGGTCGGTTGTTTGCTAGCCCGTCGGTCGCGCTGATCAATCAGACCAGCACCGCGTTGGCGAAAGTTCTTGCCCAGATACAGATGACAGACCAGCCGCCCGTCAATCGGGTCAAGCAGCGCGCCAGCCAGATTAGGTGGCAGGCCCACAACGCTGCCAAAGCTGCACAATACGGAGAGGGATAACCACGATGGCACAGAAGATGGGCACTAACGCCGGGATCGCTGGCGGCTGCGCATGATTCCCACGTTTTTCGTTTTAGACGGGGGTAGGGCGAATCGCCCTACCTTCAAATCGCCCTACCCCTGCAGCTAACGCAAAACGGTGTGACATCGAACATCACCAAATGGTGCCAACGTCGTAGGCTCGGTAGGCAGCCGCTCACACAGCGGCCTCACCTTCGATGGAGAGGAATTGATATGCGCGCCATCCAGATTGAACAGTTCGGCGACCCCGCACAGGTGCTCCGCGTCGTCGACATCGATGAGCCGCCGCCACCGGGTCCGCATGAGGTTCTGGTGAGCGTTGAGGTCTCGCCGTTGAACAAACACGACCTACTGGTTGTCAGCGGCATGCTGGCGCGACCACCCCTGCCCCACATACCAGGCGCAGAGGGGGTCGCCCGCGTGCTTGCCACTGGTGCCGAGGTCGATGGACTTCAAGTCGGCGATCTGGTCGTGCTACCCCTGTATGCCGGTGCGTGGCGTGAGCGGCTCGTCGTGCCCGCCGACAGCCTGTTCGCACTCCCCGCCGGCGGCAGCATCGAGC
>NZ_JBKQTQ010000258.1:0-22833 GCF_052143115.1 Mycobacterium sp. | reverse complement strand
TTTCGCGACGAAGCGGTCGACTATGCGCTACGGCTGCTTCGCGCCGGGGTTTCCGCCGAGCTGCACGTGTTTCCGCGCACCTGCCACGGCTTCGATTCGCTGCTGCCGGACTGGTCGGTTTCCGAGGAATTATTCGCCCTGCAGGGGCAAGCCCTTCGCCGCGTTTGGCACGGGGCGTGAGCGGTGCGGGACCTTCGCCTTCACTGCGCGGCCATCTTTGGCCGCGTGCGGTAGATTGCCGTCGCGACCGGCTCAGGAGGACGGATGGCGTGCTGCGATTTCCCAATTGCTGGAAAGGACTGCGACGGAGCCTTCACTGTCGACGCGTCGCGGGTCACCTTCGGGCGCGGTTGCCTGGCGGAGGTGGGTGACAGAGCCAGCGCGCTCGGGCTGCGGCGGGTGGCGTTGTTTACCGACGCCGGCGTGGCCAAACTGCCCATCTTCGCGAAGACACACAACTCGCTTGTCGCGGCCGGACTGGACGTAGTCGCCTATACCGACGTACATGTGGAGCCCACCGACGCGTCTTTTCTAGACGGGGCGCGTTTCGCGCAAGAGTTGAAGCCCGATGGCTACGTGTCGCTGGGCGGCGGCTCTGTCATCGACACGTGCAAGGCCGCCAATCTGTACGCCACCTATCCCGCTGACTTGCTGACCTACGTCAACGCGCCCATCGGCGAGAGCAAACCCGTACCCGGCCCGCTCAAGCCGCATATCGCGTGCCCCACCACGGCGGGCACCGGCAGCGAGGTAACCGGCATCGCAATCTTTGACCTTGTGTCGCTGTCGGCGAAGACCGGGATCGCTTCTCACGCGCTCCGTCCCACCGAGGCGCTCGTCGACCCCGACTGCACCGCGAGTCTGCCCCCCGAGGTCGTCGCCGCGGCAGGGCTCGATGTCCTGTCTCACGCTTTAGAGTCCTACACCGCGCGGCCCTACGTCCGGCGGCGCGCTCCCGAACGGCCCAGCCTGCGGCCCATGAGTCAGGGTGCCAACCCGTGGAGCGATTTGGGCTGCCGTGAGGCGCTGCGCCTGTTGGGGCAGTTTTTGGAGCGTGCGGTGCACGACGCTTCCGATAGCGAGGCCCGCGAGCAGATGATGTGGGCTGCAACGCTTGCGGGCATCGCGTTTGGCAACGCGGGCGTTCACGCACCGCATGGCATGGCCTACGCGGTGGCAGGGCTGGTACGTGACTTCCGCCCCCCGGGCTACCCGGCCGAGGAGCCGCTCGTGCCGCATGGCATGGCCGTCATCCTCAATGCACCGTCGTCGTTTCACTTCACAGCAGAGGTGAGTCCGGAGCGGCACTTGGAGGGCGCACGGCTGCTCGGCGCTGACACCCAAGGCGCCAGCGCGAATGATGCGGGCGAGGTGCTAGCCAACGAACTCATCCGCGTCATGCGAGCGGTACGAATGCCGAACGGGCTAAGTGCGGTGGGATACACCGAAGATGACGTGGTCGCCCTGACAGAGGGTGCTTACCCCCAGCAGCGCCTTTTACAGAACGCTCCGCGAGAGATGAGCAAACCAGTTCTGGCGGACCTGTTTCGGCGTGCCATGCGCTACTGGTAGTCAAACCACTCTCGCGTTTGTTCCACGGCCCGGGGCGATCCGATGTGCTCCAGCACGGCGCCCCGGATTTCCACCGTGGTCGAATACAACCATGACTCCGTCTTCTCCGGGTCCGCCCGACTCGGACGGGCTCACCAGCCGCGACTTTCCGGTGCTCTGGCCGGTGCTCACTCGATGGGCGGACAACGACATGTTCGGGCACCTGAACAATGCGGTTTATTACGAGCTTTTCGACACCGCGATCAACGGCTGGATCAACACGAATGTGGCTGTCGACCCGGTCACCATGGCGGCGCAAGGCATCGTCGCCGAATCGGGCTGCCGGTACTTCTCCGAACTGCATTTTCCGGAGCGGCTCGTCGTCGGGTTAGCAGTCACCAGGCTGGGGCGCAGCAGCGTCACCTATCGGCTCGGCATCTTCCGGGCGGCCGAAGAACTGGCCGCCCGGGAAGAACAGAAGATCGCGGCGCTCGGACACTGGGTGCACGTCTATATCGCCCGCACCGGCCGCCGGCCAGTACCGATCCCGGAGGCCATCCGGGAGCTGCTGTCGACGGCCTGCGTCGGTTAGGGCGCCGCGCGGCCCTCGTTATGCTCGGCCAATGCCGTTTGTGAGCAAGACCGTTGAGGTCGCCGCCGACGCGGCCTCGATTCTGGCCATCGTCGCCGACTTCGAGTCCTACCCGCAGTGGAACCAAGAGATAAAAGGACTGTGGGTGCTGGCCCGCTACGACGACGGACGTCCCAGCCAGTTACGTCTTGATGCTGCTTATGAAGCCATCGAGGACACGTTGATCCAAGCGGTGTACTACCCCGGCCCGAATCAAATTCAGACCGTCATGCAGCAGGGCAATCTATTCAAAAAGCAGGAACAGCTGTTCAGCGTCGTGGAGATGGGTGCGACGTCGCTGCTGACGGTCGACATGGAGGTCGAGACGGAGATGCCGATCCCCGCGCCGATGGTCAAAAAACTGGCGGACAACGTCTTGGACTATCTGGCTGAAAACCTGAAGCGGCGCGCCGAGGAGTTGTCGTCGCAGAGCTAGCCCCAGATCCGGCTGTGGTCCAGCGTCTCGGTGAGCCGGCGCGCGCCGTCGGTGAATTGCCAGTGGGTGTGCTCGACGACCGCGGCGGTGTCGCGGCGGCGCAGCGCCGCGATCAACTGGCGGTGGTTCTCGACGGCGGCCGCACCCCATTCCGGATCGGCGGCGTAGACCATCAACGGCATGTACCGGGCCACGTGCAGCAGGAACCAGGCCAATTTGATTCGCCCGGCGGCCTGGTTGAAGGCCCGGTGAAATGCGAACTCGGTCGCCGCGATCGCCTCAGTGTCCGCGGCGCCGACGGCGGCCGCCAGGGCCTCGGTGATGCGTTCGAGATCGTCGGTCTCAGCATCGGTGATGTGCTGGGCCGCCGTCGCGGCAAGCTCCTTGGCGATGGTCGCCTGCAGCCAGAAGATGTCGTCGATGTCCTGCCGGGTCAGCGGCAGGACGACGTGGCCGCGGTGCGGCTCGAGTTGCACCATGCCCTCGCCACGCAACTTCAGCAACGCCTCGCGCACCGGCGTGACGCTGACGCCGAGTTTGGCCGCGGTTTCGTCGAGCCGGATGAACGTCCCCGGCCGCAGCGCGCCCGACATGATGGCGGCCCGCAGATGGCCCGCGACCTCGTCGGACAGCTGCGCTCGGCGCAGCGGCAACCGCGACTCGCGTGGCGCGGAAAGCCGCGCAGAAGCGGGTGAACTCAGGGAAGTCACCGGGGTTGTCTTCGCGCTGCCAAGACCATAGTGTGATCCAGACAACACCAAGTTTTATCAAATATCAACTCGAGGCAAGAGTTAGCGACGAGAAAGGAATCGACTAGTTGACCGCCCAGTTGACGGGCCAGCAGGCTCAGCAGGCGGCTGCTACCGAGCAGCCCTATCTGGCGCGTCGGCAGAACTGGGTCAATCAACTCGAAAGGCATGCATTGATGCAGCCGGGCGCGACCGCGTTGCGATTCCTGGGCCACACCGTCACCTGGGCCGAGCTTCGCCGCCGCGTGGCCGCGCTGGCCGGTGCCCTGAGCCGCCGAGGGGTCGGTTCTGGCGACCGGGTGATGATCCTGATGTTGAATCGGGCCGAGTTCGTCGAGTCGGTGCTGGCGGCCAACATGATCGGGGCCATCGCCGTTCCGATCAACTACCGGCTGACGCCGGCCGAGATCGCCTTCCTGGTCGACGACTGCGAGGCCCGGGTGATGATCACCGAATCCGTCTTGGCCGCGGTGGGCAGTGGGGTCCGCAATATCACCTCAGTGCTGAACACCATCGTGGTCGCCGGCGACCCGGCTGACGAGGGCCTGCTGAGCTACGAGGACCTGGTGAACGAGCCCGGTGATCCGGCCGAACCGGTGGACATCCCCAACGACTCGCCGGCGCTGATCATGTACACCTCGGGCACCTCCGGACGGCCTAGGGGCGCCGTGCTGACCCACACCAACCTGACCGCTCAGACGATGACCGGTCTCTATACCCATGGCGTCGACCTCAACGACGTCGGCTTCATCGGTGTCCCGTTCTTCCACATCGCCGGAGTCGGCAACCTATTAACCGGAATGCTGCTCGGGATCCCCACGGTGATCCATCCGCTGGGCGCGTTCGACCCCGGGCGCCTGCTGGACGTGCTGGCCGCGGAGAAGGTCACCGGGATCTTCCTGGTGCCCGCGCAATGGCAGGCGGTATGCAATGCGCAGCAGGCGAATCCGCGCGACGTGAAATTGCGGGTGATGTCGTGGGGCGCCGCGCCGGCATCGGACACGCTGCTGCGACAGATGTCGGAAACCTTCCCCGGGACGCAGATCCTGGCCGCATTCGGCCAGAGGGAAATGTCGCCGGTCACCTGCATGCTGCTCGGCGAAGACGCGATCAGGAAGCGCGGCTCGGTCGGCAAGGTAATTCCGACTGTGGCTGCCCGCGTGGTCGACGAGAACATGAACGACGTGTCCGTCGGCGAGGTCGGTGAGATCGTCTACCGCGCACCCACATTGATGAGCGGCTACTGGAACGACCCGGCGGCGACAGCCGAGGCGTTTGAGGGCGGCTGGTTCCACTCCGGTGACCTGGTCCGGATGGACGAGGACGGTTACGTCTGGGTGGTCGACCGCAAGAAGGACATGATCATCTCCGGCGGAGAGAACATCTACTGCGCCGAGGTGGAGAACGTCCTCGCCGGCCACCCCGAGATCGTCGAAGTCGCTGTCATCGGCCGTCCACACCAGAAGTGGGGGGAGGTTCCGATCGCGGTCGCGGCGGTCGCGGCCAGCGGCCAGGAGAACAAACTCAGCCTTGAGGATCTCGATGAGTTCCTCAACGAGCGACTGGCGCGCTACAAGCACCCCAAAGGCCTGGAGATCGTCGACGCGCTGCCGCGCAACCCCGCGGGGAAGGTGCTGAAGACCGAATTGCGGGCACGCTACGGTGCTCCCGGTACCCCTCAAAGCGCTTACGCGTCAACGGATCCAACGAAGGCGGAGTGAAGCTGACATAACGAAGAACCCGCAGGTCAAATTGACGAGAGGCTAATAATGCGGATGCTATGCAAGCCCATGAGCCCATCGGGTACAGTCCTGTGGTCCGCCTTACTACCTGTGAGTAGGGAGACGGCGGTCACACACGTAGGGACGGGGCAAGGAGGACGCGTGCGACAGGATCCGCCGCGACGCCGTGAGGCACGCGGTTCCGTCCTGGGGGTGCTCCGGTGACGACGACGCAGCCACGAATCACCGATGCCGTCCGCGACCGGCTAGGTCCGCCGCTGGTCCTCGTCGGTGGCTTCTTCCGGATGTGCGTGCTCACCGGAAAAGCGTTGTTCCGCCCGCCGTTCCAGTGGCGGGAGTTCATCCAGCAGTGCTGGTTCATCATCAAGGTCGCAATTCTCCCGACCATGGCGGTCTCGGTGCCGGTGACGGTGCTTTTTATCTTCACGTTCAACATCCTGCTGATCCAGGTCGGCGCCGCCGACATTTCGGGCGCGGGCGCGGGGATCGCTGTGGTCACCCAGATCGGCCCGATTGTGACCGTGCTGGTGGTCGCCGGCGCGGCGGCCACGGCCATCTGCGCCGACCTGGGTGCGCGCACCATCCGTGAAGAGATCGACGCGATGGAGGTGCTCGGCATCGACCCCATCCACCGACTGGTGGTGCCCCGGGTTCTGGCCTGCACCCTGGTCGCGATGCTGCTCAACGGCCTGGTGAGCATGGTGGGACTGGTTGGCGGCTTCCTTTTCGGCGTCTACCTCCAAAACGTGTCCGGCGGCGCCTACCTCGCCACGCTGACCCAGCTCACCGGACTGCCCGAAGTGGTCATCGCGACGGTCAAGGCGTTGACCTTCGGTCTCATCGCGGGCCTGGTCGGCTGTTATCGGGGGCTGACCGTGCGCGGCGGTTCGAAGGGTCTGGGCACCGCGGTCAACGAGACCGTGGTGCTGTGCGTGGTGGGGCTGTACGCGGTCAACGTTGTGCTGACCACCATCGGTGTCAAGTTCGGAACGGGGGCCCTGGGATGACGGCGGTCCAAGTACTGAGCGGCCGCTTCCCGCGGGCAGCCGAGAACCTTCGTCGCTACGGTGACGCCGCGGTCCGACCACTTGACGTAGCCGGGAGGCTGGGCTGGTTCGCGCTCATCGGCGGTCGCGACATGGGATGGGCGGTGACCCGTTACCGCAAGGAAATCGTGCGGCTGATCGCCGAGGTCGGTATGGGTACCGGCGCCATGGCCGTCGTCGGCGGCACCGCGGTGATCATCGCGTTCGTGACGCTGTCGTCCGGCTCGCTGGTTGCCATTCAGGGTCTCTCGTCACTGGGCCACGTCGGACTCCAGACGCTGCTCGGATTTGTCGCCGCACTGATCAACGTGCGTCTGGTTGCCCCCGTCGTTTCCGGTGTCGTGCTGGCGGCCACGGTCGGCGCCGGCGCTACCGCCGAATTGGGCGCCATGCGAATCAGCGAGGAGATCGACGCGCTGGAAGTGATGGGCGTCAAGTCGATGGCCTACCTGGTCTCGACCCGGGCGCTGGCCGGGCTGGTGGTGATCATCCCGCTCTACTCGTTGGGGTTGATCATGTCGTTCCTGTCGCCGCAAATCATCACGACGGTGGTGTACGGACAGGCTTCCGGCACCTACGAGCACTATTTCCGGACCTTCCTGCGGCCCAACGACGTGTTCTGGTCGTTCGTGGAGGTGATTATCATGGCGGGCGTCGTGATGCTGACCCACTGCTACTACGGCTACAACGCCAGCGGCGGCCCGGTCGGTGTCGGTGAGGCCGTAGGCAGGTCGATGCGTTTATCGCTGGTCTCGGTGAATGTCGTTGTCCTGTTGGCCGAAATGGCGCTCTACGGCGTCAACCCGAACTTCAACTTCACGGTGTAGCCGCCATGACAATGCCGCGAGGAAAAGAAAACAAACCGCCGCTCCAGCCGTACCGGGTTGCCGGTGTGGTGGTTTTTCTGATCGCTGCGCTCGTGCTGTGGCTGGTGTTCCTGCAGTACCGCGGGGATTTCACGCCGAAGACACAGCTGACGATGCTGTCGTCCCGGGCGGGATTGGTGATGGATCCGGGTTCGAAGATCACCTACAACGGAGTTCAGATCGGCCGGGTAGCAACCATTTCCGAGGTGCAGCACGACGGCAGGCCGGCGGCCAAGTTCACCCTGGACGTTTATCCGAGATATCTCAGGCTGATTCCGGCCAATGTGGACGCCAAAATTGTCGCGACCACACTGTTCGGCGGTAAGTATGTGTCGTTTACTTCGCCGGAAAACCCGACGCCGCAACGGATCACGCCGCACAGCGTGATCGACGCGACACACGTGACGACGGAGATCAACACGTTGTTCCAGACGATCACGTCTCTCTCCGAGAAAGTCGACCCGGTCAAGGTGAACCTGACGCTGAGCGCGGCCGCAGACGCGTTGAACGGGTTGGGCGACAAGTTCGGCCAGTCGATCGTGAACGGCAACGCCATCCTCGATGATGTCAATCCGCGGATGCCGACGATCCGCCACGACATTCAACAGTTGGCGACGCTTGGCGACACCTACGCCGACGCGTCACCAGACCTGTTCGACTTCCTCAACAACGCGGTCACCACCGCACACACGGTGCACCAGCAGGAAAAGGAACTGGATCAGGCGTTGTTGGCGGCGACCGGCTTCGGCAATACCGGCGCCGACATCTTCAACCGGGGCGGGCCGTACCTGGCACGTGGCGCCGCCGATCTGGTGCCGAGCGCCAAGCTGCTGAACACTTACAGCCCGGAGCTTTTCTGCACCCTCCGCAACCTCAGCGAGGCCGAACCGAAGGTCGCCGCGTTTACCGGTGGCTTTGGCGGCTACGAGCTGCGAACCAACACCGCACTGCTTGGCGGGTTGGGACTCCTGGGGTCTCTCCCAGGTCTAGGCATCATGTCGGCCGCATTAGTGCCCTCAATGGGACTCGCAGCGATAGCCGGACTGGTCGGCGGGGCGCCGAATCCCTATATCTACCCGGAGAATCTGCCGCGGATAAACGCTCACGGCGGGCCGGGCGGTGCGCCGGGTTGCTGGCAGAAAATCACCCGTGATCTGTGGCCGGCGCCGTATCTGGTGGCGGACACCGGCGTCAGCGAAGCGCCGTACAACCACGTCGACGTCGGCTCACCGTACGCAATCGAGTACGTCTGGGGCCGCCAAGTGGGGGACAACACGATCAACCCATGAAAATCACCGGTACTGTGGTCAAGCTCAGCATCATCGGGATGGTGCTGCTGCTCTTCACCGCGCTCATCGTCGTGGTGTTCGGTCAGATGCGCTTCGACCGGACCTATAGCTACGCCGCGGAGTTCACCAATGCCAGCGGGCTGCGCAACGGCCAGTTCGTCCGGGCCTCCGGGGTGGAGATCGGCAAAGTCAAAAACATCAAGCTGGTCGATAACGGTCATCGGGTGCGGGTGGACTTCGACGTCGACCGCTCGGTGCCGTTGTACCAGTCCACGACAGCACAGATCCGCTATCTCAACCTGATCGGTGACCGCTACGTCGAGCTCAAGCGCGGCGACGGCGAGGGCGCGGACCGGGTCCTGCCGTCCGGCGGATTCATCCCGCTGTCGCACACTCAGCCGGCCTTGGATCTCGACGCGCTGATCGGCGGTTTCAAGCCGCTGTTTCGCGCGCTGGACCCGGAGAAGGTCAACAACATCGCCTCGGCCATCATCACCGTCTTCCAGGGCCAAGGCGGCACCATCAACGACATCCTCGACCAGACCGCGCAGCTGACCGCCCACATCGCCGAGCGGGACCAGGCGATCGGCGAGGTGGTCAAGAATCTCAACATCGTGCTGGACACCACGGTCAGGCATCGTGCGCAGTTCGACCAGACCGTCGACAACTTCGAGAAACTGATCACCGGACTGAACAATCATGCCGACTCGCTGGCCGCCAACACCGCGAACATCAGCAACGCGGCCGGAACGGTGGCCGACCTGTTGGCCGACAACCGGGCCCTGGTGCACGACACGCTGAACTACCTGGATCCGATCCAGCAGGCGATCGTCGATCAGCGTGACAAGTACGACGACATACTCCACCGGTTGCCGACCGGGTTGAACACGGTGGGCCGCGCCGTCGGCAGCTACGGAGACTGGGTGAACTTCTACTTGTGCGACCTCACGCTGAAGACCGACGGGCTGCAGCCCGGCGGTCCGGTCCGCACGGTCAGGATCTGGCAGCAGCCTTCGGGTAGGTGCACGCCGCAATGAGAACGCTGGAACCTGCCAACCGGCTTCGGATCGGGCTCATGGGCCTGGTGGTGCTGCTGCTGGTCGTCGGCGTGGGCCAAACCTTCACCAGTGTCCCGATGTTGTTCGCCAGCCCGGGCTACTACGGGCAGTTCACCGACGCCGGTGGAATGACCACGGGCGACAAGGTGCGCATTGCGGGCCTCACCGTCGGTCAAGTCCAGGCCATCAAGATCGACGGCGACCACGTCGTGATGAAGTTTTCGACCGGCAGCAACACCATCGGCACCGAGAGCCGGCTGGCGATCAAGACCGACACGATCCTGGGTAAGAAGGTGCTCGAGATCGAGCCGCGGGGCACCCAGACGTTGCGGCCCAATGGCACGTTGCCGCTCGGGCAAAGCACCACGCCGTATCAGATTTACGACGCGTTCTTCGACGTCACCAAGGCCGCCGCCGGCTGGGACATCGACACCGTCAAACGGTCGCTGAATGTGTTGTCGCAGACCATCGATCAGACCTACCCGCACCTGAGTGCGGCCCTCGAAGGGGTGGCCAAGTTCTCCGACACCATCGGCAAGCGTGACGAGCAAATCACGCACTTGCTCGCGCAGGCCAACCAGGTGGCCAGTGTGCTGGGTGACCGCAGCGAACAGATCGACCGCCTGTTCGTGAACTCGAACACCCTGCTGGCCGCGTTCAACGAGCGCAGTCGGGCCATCAGCGCGCTGCTGGGTAACGTCTCCGCTTTCTCTGCCCAGGTGCAAAACTTCATCAACGACAACCCCAACCTGAACCATGTGCTGGAGCAGCTGCGCACCGTCAGCGACCTGCTGGTGGCGCGCAAGGACGACCTGGCTCAGGCAGTCACCATGCTCGGCAAAACCATCGCCGCCTTTAACGAAACTGTCGCGTCGGGACCGTACTTCAAGATATCACTGGCCAACTGGTTGCTGACGCCGTACTGGGTCTTGCAGCCGTGGGTGGATGCGGCGTTCAAGAAGCGCGGCCTCGATCCCGAGGAGTTCTGGCGCAGCGCGGGGCTGCCGGCGTTCCGGTTCCCCGACCCCAACGGCACCCGGTTCCCCAACGGTGCGCCGCCGCCGGCGCCGCCGGTGCTGGAGGGCACCCCGGACCACCCGGGGCCGGCCGTCCCGCCGGGATCGCCTTGCTCGTACGCCCCGGCCGCCGGCGCCTTCCCGACTCCTGTGAACTTCCTGCCCTGCGCGATGGCAGGTGTCGGCCCGTTCGGCGACAACCCGTTGGCGCCGACCGACGTCCTCTCGTCGCCACCAAACCCGAACGGTCTGCCGCCGACACCGGGTATCCCGATCGCCGGGCGGCCGGGCGAGCCGCCGCCGAATGTTCCGGGCACACCGGTGCCGATCGCGCCGGGACCGCCTGGAGCGCGCACCGAGCCGCTGGGACCCGCCGGTCCGGTTCCGCCGCCGTCGACGTTCGCGCCGGGGCTGCCGCCTGGGCCGCCGGCGTCGCCGGGGCCTGGAAACCAGCTTCCGGCTCCGTTCATCCCGCCGGGCCAAGGAGGAAACAGCCAGCCAGGCGGCGGGGGAGGCAGCTTGGGAGGTAACCAAGGTTGAGCACCGTCTTTGATATCCGAAACGTGCGGCTGCCGAAGCTCTCCCGGGCATCGGTGATTATCGGCTCGCTCGCGGTTGTGCTCGCCCTGGTCGCGGTGTTCGTGGGGATTCAGCTCTACAAGAAGTTGACCAACAACACCGTGGTTGCATACTTCCCGGAGGCGAACGCGCTCTATTCGGGGGACGACGTCCGGATCATGGGTGTGCCCGTGGGCGCGATCGACAAGATCGAGCCGGCCGGCGACAAGATGAAGGTGACCTTCCACTACGCCAACAAGTACAAGGTGCCGGCCATCGCCTCGGCGTCGATCCTCAACCCCACCCTGGTGGCGTCGCGGTTCATCCAGTTAGATCCACCCTATAGGGGCGGCCCGGTGCTGGCCGATAACGCCGTGATCCCGATTGAGCGCACCCAAGTGCCCACCGAGTGGGACCAGCTCCGCAACACCATTAACAACATCATCTCCAAACTCGGCCCCACCAAGGAGCAACCCAAGGGACCGTTCGGTGAGGTCATCGAGACCTACGCCAATGGGCTGGCTGGCAAGGGGAATCAGATCAACACCACGCTAGACGCCCTTTCGCGGTCGTTGACCGCCCTCAACAAAGGCCGCGGCGACTTCTTCGCCGTGGTGCGCAGCCTGGCGCTGTTCGTCAACGCACTGCACGCCGACGACCAGAAGTTCGTGGCGCTCAACAAAAACCTGGTCCAGTTCACCAACAGCTTGACCGGCTCCGACCGGGACCTGGCCAACGCCATACAGCAGTTTGACGGTTTGGTCACCACACTTCGCCCGTTCCTCGCCAAGAACCGTGAGGTGCTGACGCACGACGTCAACAACCTCGCCACCGCGACCAACACGCTGCTCCAACCCGACCCACTGAACAGTTTGGAAACCGTCCTGCACATAGCGCCGACGGCGTTCGCGAATCTCAATCAGATTTACCATCCGGCGATCGGCGCGATCGTCGGCCAGCCGGTGAACATTCTCGGCTTCACCTTCTCGAACCCGATGGAGGTGATCTGCAGCTCGATTCAGGCCGCCAGTCGGCTGGGCTATCAAGAATCCGCCGAACTGTGTGCGCAGTACCTGGCGCCGGTTCTCGACGCGATCAAGTTCAACTACGTACCGTTCGGGTTGAACCCGTTCATCACCGCCGCGACGTTACCCAAGGAGATCGGATATTCTGAGCCGCGGCTGCAGCCGCCGCCCGGCTACAAGGACACCACCGTTCCCGGGATCTGGGTGCCCGACACACCGTTGTCGCACCGCAACACCCAGCAGGGTTGGATCGTGGCGCCCGGAATGCAAGGGACGAAGGTGGGTCCGATCACGGCGGGCTTGCTGACCCCCGACTCGCTTGCCGAACTCATGGGCGGACCGGACACTGCGCCGGTCCAATCGAACCTGCAAACCCCGCCGGGGCCGCCGAACGCATACAACGAGGAGCCCGGTCCACTGCCGTACATCGGCCAGCCGAATCACCCGGCGCCGATACCACCGCCGCCGCCCGGGCCGGAGGTGGTCCCCGGTCCGGTCGCCCCGACGCCGGCGCCGGGCCCGGCACCCGCTGGACCGCTGCTGCCCGCTGAGGCAGCCGGATCGACAGGACCGGGCCAGTGAGGCGCGCGACGAGCGCGATGAGCGCGAGGAGCAAGCCGAACCGACAGCCAGTGAGGCGCGCGGCGAGCGCGATGTGCCTGATCCGCCACCGGGCCTGGCAGGGGTTGGCTCTAATAGTCGCGGCGCTGATGCTGAGCTCATGTGGGTGGCGCGGTATCTCGAATGTGCAGATCCCCGGCGGCCCGGGCACCGGAGCCGGCTCCTACACCGTCTACCTGCAGGTGCCCGACACGCTGTCGATCGACGGCAACAGCAAGGTCATGGTGGCCGACGTGTTCGTCGGCTCCATCCGCAAAATCGAGCTGAAGAACTGGGTGGCCACCCTGACACTGGGCGTGGACAAGAGCGTCAAGCTGCCCAAGAACGCCACCGCCAAGATCGGGCAGACCACCCTGCTGGGTTCTCAGCATGTTGAGTTGGCCGCGCCGCGCGACCCGTCTCCGCAACGGCTGAAGAACGGAGACACCATCCCGCTGCAGAACTCCTCGGCGTATCCGACCGTCGAGCAAACGTTGGCCAGTCTCGCAATGATTTTGCGCGGCGGAGGCATCCCGAACCTCGAGGTGATTCAGAACGAGGTCAACAACATCTTCAGCGGTCGCGGGCCGCAGATCCGCGCGTTTCTCGGCAAGCTGGACACCTTTACCGCCGAGCTCAACCAACAACGCGACGACATCACCCACGCCATCGACTCCACCAACCGGCTGCTGGCCTATGTGGCCAAACGGTCGGACGTCCTGGACCGCGTGTTGACCGAATTCCCGCCGCTGATCAAGTATTTCGCGAATAAGGACTATCAACAGCATTTGATCGACGCCACCGATGCGCTGGGCCGCCTCAGCCAGGCCGCCAACCAATACCTGTCCGAAACGCGGGGCCCGCTCCATCAGAACCTGCAGCTGCTGCAGTGCCCGTTGAAGCAACTGGTCCGCGCCGCGCCGTATGTGCTCGGCACGCTGAAGATACTCGGCACCATACCGTTCGACATCGACACTGCTCCGAAGCTGATTCGAGGCGACTTCATGAACGCCTCGCTCAACCTCGACACGACGTTGTCGACCGTCGATAACGCGTTCCTCACCGGGACCGGGTTGTCCGGCGCGTTGCGGGCGCTCGAGCAGTCGTATGGCCGGGATCCGGAAACGATGATTCCCGACGTCCGCTACACGCCGAACCCCAACGATGCCCCCGGCGGACCACTGGTGGAGAGGGCGACATGCTGACCCGTAACATCAAACGCCAGCTGATCCTGTTCGGCATCATCACGGTGATCGCGCTGGTGGTGCTGGGCGGGTATTACCTGCGCCTTCCGAGCTTGGTGGGTATCGGCCAGTACCAGCTGAAGGCCGACCTGCCGGCGTCGGGTGGTCTGTATCCGACGTCCAACGTGACCTATCGCGGTATCACCATCGGTAAGGTCACCGACGTCGAGCCGACCGAGCACGGCGCGCAGGCGACGATGAGCATCGCTAGCCGGTACAAGATCCCGGTCGATGTGTCGGCGAACGTGCATTCGGTATCGGCGGTCGGTGAGCAGTATCTGGACCTGGTGTCAGTGGGCAACCCGGGCAGGTTCTTATCGCCCGGGCAGACCATCACCAAGGGCACGGTGCCCAGTCAGATCGGGCCGGCACTGGACACCGCCAACCGTGGGCTGGAGGTGCTGCCCAAGGAGAAGATCAGTCAGTTGCTCGACGAGACGGCGCAAGCGGTCGGCGGGTTGGGTCCGGCGCTGCAACGGCTGGTCGACTCCACCCAGGCGATCGCCGGCGACTTCAAAACCAACATCCATGACGTCGACGACATCATCCAGAACTCCGCCCCGATCCTGGACAGCCAGGCCGATTCCCGTAGCGCGATCGAGCGCTGGGCGCACAACCTGAACGTCTTGGGCGCGCAGGCCGCGGAAAAGGACCAGAACCTGAAAGACGTGCTGTCGAAGGCGGCACCGACCGCCGATGATCTCAACGCGGTGTTCAGCGACGTCCGGGAGTCGCTGCCGCAGACGCTGGCCAATCTCGCGGTCGTGATCGAGATGCTCAAGCGCTACAACCCCGGCGTCGAGCAGGTGCTGGTGCTCCTTCCGCAGGTTGGTTCGATCGTCCAGGCGATTTCCGCGCCGTTCGAGAAAGAGCACATGGCTGCGCTGGACCTCGGACAGGCGATCAACTACCCGCCGGGATGTATGACGGGGTGGCCTTCGGCAGCGGAGTGGCGGTCGCCGGCGGACACCAGCTTGGCGCCCCTGGCGGAAGGAGCGTACTGCAAAATCCCGCAGGACGCCCCTTACAACGTGGTGCGCGGAGCGCGCAACATTCCATGCATGGACGTCCCGGGTAAACGAGCGGCGACGCCGAAGGACTGCCGCAGTGGCAAACCCTACGTGCCGCTGGGCACCAACCCGTGGTACGGCGACCCGGACCAGATCCGGAACTGCCCGGCGCCCGGCGCCCGGTGCGATCAGCCGGTCGATCCCGGCCACGTGATCCCGGCGCCGTCGATCAACAACGGTCTGAACCCGCTGCCGGCCAATCGGCTGCCGCCGGGAGGGTTGACGCCGCCGCCGATCAGCGATCCGCTGCAGCGGCCGGGTTCGGGTACCGTGCAGTGCAACGGGCAGCAGCCCAACCCGTGCATCTACACTCCGGGCGGGGGTCCGCCCACCGCGGTCTATAGTCCGCAGAGCGGTCAGGTGACCGGCCCCGACGGATTGAAATACTCCGTCAATAACTCGAGCCAAACAGGAGACGACGGATGGAAGGAGATGCTGGCGCCAGCCGGCTGAACCCCGCCGATACCGACGACTCGTCGTCAGAACCGCACGAAACCGAGCAGACCTGCACCGAAACAACCGCCGAGGGTCTCGTGGAGACGGAACCCGAGGATGAATCCGAGGCTGAAGTCGACTTAGACACCGAGACGGAACCCGAGGATGAATGCGAGGCTGAAGTCGACTTAGACACCGAGACGGACGCCGAGGATGAATCCGAAGGGGGAAACGCCCCCATTGTTGGGGTGAACCCCTCGCGCCTGGGCCGCGGGTGGTTGATCGGCATCACGGCAGCACTTCTCGTGCTCGCCGGCGGCGTCGGTACCGGTGGCTATTTCGCGCTGCGCGCCAACCAGGAAAGCCAGGCCATCGCGCGCCACGACGTGGAGGCCGTGCAGGCCGCAAAGGATTGTGTCGTGGCAACCCAGGCGCCCGATGTCAATGCGATGACCGCTGGCGCGCAGAAGATCATCGACTGCAGCACCGGGAATTTCCGTGCTCAAGCGGTGCTGTACAGCAGCCTGTTCGTCCAGGCTTATCAGGTTGCCAACGTTCACACCCAAGTGTCCGATATGCGTGCTGGGGCAGAACGCAACTACGACGACGGCTCGGTCGATGTGCTGGTGGCATTCCGCGTCAAAGTGTCCAACAGTCAGACGCAAGACCGAGAAGTCGGCTACCGATTGCGGGTGAAGATGGCACCCGCTGAAGGCCAATACCGGATTGCCAACATTGACCAGGTGGCGAAGTGACGGCGGTGGTCGAGCGGACCGAGACCACGCCGGAAGTCGAAGCGGCAGCGCCAAATACCCTGGCGCGCTGGCACATCCGCGCGGCTGCGTTCGTCGTTGATGTGCTGCCTGGCGTCGCCGTGGTGGCGACGATGTTGTTGGTCTGGTTGGCCGTGCCGCTGCACAGCACGTGGTGGTGGCTATGCGTTTACCTCTTGGCGACCGTGATTATGCTGACCTTGATTAACCGGGTGGTGTGGCCGGCGAACCGCGGTTGGAGCCTGGGCCGTGCCCTCATGGGGATCGTGGTCGTTCGCCCCGATGGGACCTCCGCGGGACTGGGCCGGCTGTTGTTGAGAGACCTCGCCCACCTGCTCGACACCATTTCGATATTCGTGGGCTGGCTGTGGCCGCTGTGGGATGCGCGCCGGAGGACCTTCGCCGACTTGCTGCTCCGCGCCGAGGTGCGCCGCGTCGAACCGGATCAGCGGCCCGGCAAGATCCGCCAGCTCATCGCAATCATCGTGGCGGCCGCGGCGCTGCTGTGCATCGGCGGTGCCGCGTTGAGCTTCACGGTGACCTACCTGCAGGATCGGCGGTCCGACCAGACACGCGCTGCGATCCAGGCGCAGGGACCGAAGATCGTCGCCGAGATGCTGACCTACGATCCGAAATCGCTGCACGAGGATTTCGCCCGGGCTCAATCACTGACGACCGAAAAATACCGGGCGCAGTTGGTCCCACAGCAGGAGTCAGTGCAAAAGGGCCACCCCCTCGTCAACGAGTATCGGGTGACCAACAGCGCGGTACTGTCCGCAACGCCGGATCGGGCGACGATGCTGCTCTTTCTGCAGGGTCACCGCGGCGGAGGCAATGAGGAACGCCTCATCACTGCCACCGTTCGGGTTTCGTTCGTCAAGGGCGCAGGCGAGCGTTGGCTCGTCGACGACCTGACCGTCGTGACGAAACCCAAACCGCCCAAGGGTGAAAAATGAGCCCGCGGCGCCGAATTCAGCCTGGCGAAGAGCCGCTCCTCGTCGAGCGGGTACCGAAAACGTCGGTGTGGTCGCGGTTACCGGTGCGGCGGTTGAGGTTACCGCGCCAGTGGTGGAAACCGTCGCGACAGTGGGCCGTGCCTATGGCGATGGCTGTCGCCGTGCTGCTCGCGGCAGGCGCAGTCACGGCGTCCTCGTTCATCCTCGTCAACCACAGATCGCACCACCAGGTAGCGATGAAGGAAGTCGACGTGCTCGGCTTCGCTCGATCGTTTATGACAGGCTTCACGTCGCTGGATCCGTTTCACGCCAACGACTATGTAGACCGGTTGCTAGCACAGGCCACCGGCGATTTCGCCAAGCAGTACCGGGAAAAGGTCAACGAGATCCTCATCAACGTCGCCCAAGCGGAGCCGACCAAGGGCACCGCTCTGGACGCCGGGGTGGAAAGGTGGAACGACGACGGCAGCGCAAACGTGCTGGTGGCTACCGAAGTCACGTACAAGTCTCCCGACCGAAAGCAAACAATCGCGAACACAAGTCGTTGGGTGTTAACCGCTCAGCGGGAAGGCGACCAGTGGAAGATCAGCAGCCTCCAGCAGGTGATCTGACAGACGAAACCCCCGATAGCCAGTCGGGAGATGATGCGTCCGTCGAAATCGACGCTGCCGAAACCGAAGTCGAGCAGCCCGAACCGGAAGTGCCCGAGGATCAATCCACGATCGACCCGGTTGCAGGCGACGAAACCGGCGATGACAAAGACGATCTTGGCGTGCGGGCGCGGCGACCGGCCGGCAGGCGCCTGGGCATTGCGGTTGTCGTCGCGGCCGCATTGTTCATCGGCTGCACGGCTTTTGCAGCGGCGATGGTCCAGCCGTATCTGGTTGCTCGCGCCACCGTGAACACCAAGCTGCAGATCGCGCGGACCGCGGCCAACGCCATCACCACGCTGTGGACCTACACACCGGAAAATATGGATACGCTTGCCGACCGGTCGGCGAAGTACCTCAGCGGCGATTTCGAGGCCCAGTACCGCAAATTCCTTGATGCGATCGTCGCGCCCAACAAACAGGCGAAAGTCACCAACAGCACGGTAATCACCGGGGCCGCAGTGGAATCACTGAACGGCCCGGATGCCACCGCCATCGTCTACACCAACACCGCGTCCACCACTCCGGCCACCAAAGAGATGCCATCGCTGAAGTACCTGTCCTATCGGCTGGTCATGAAACGCGACCGTGCGCGATGGCTGGTCACCAGGATGACGACCATCACCTCGCTGGATCTCACCCCGCAGACCTAACGACATGGCCGCTGGCGTGATGGCCTCGCCGGTATCGGACCGGCTGACGGTTGCCGCGTTGTTACTGTTGACCTTTGCGACCGGCATCGTCGATGCGATCAGTGTGCTGGTACTCGGTCACGTTTTCGTCGCGAACATGACCGGCAACATCATCTTCCTCGGATTCTGGTTCGTTCCCGACGCGGGCGTCGACCTGACCGCCGCAATCGTCGCATTCGCCGGATTCCTCACCGGCACCGTAATCGGAGGCCGGTTGGCCCGACGTCTCGGCGCGCAGTCCCGCCGCTGGCTCACCACATCGCTGGGCACCGAGGTCGTCGCGTTGGTGGCGTTGTCGATCCTGACCGGCACGGGTGTGCTGAGTTATCACTCCAACACCAAACTCCTTTTGATCGTCGGGTTGGCAATGACATTCGGCGTGCAGAACGCTACGGCGCGCCAGTTCGGCATCCAGGAGCTCAGCACCACCGTGCTGACGTCGACGGTCGTCGGTCTGGGTGTCGACAGCAGGCTGGCCGGCGGCACGGGTGAACGCGAAAAGCTGCGCATCAGCGTCATTCTCGCGATGTGTGGGGGTGCCATCGTCGGTGCCACGGTCTCGCGGTTCACCGTGGCTCCGGTGATCGCCGCGGCTGCCGCGGTGGTTGCGGTCAGCCTGCTGATCTTCCGGTTCGGACCCGACACGCCGACGACCCGCATCGCCGCCGAAACTAGTTGAAGGCGAGCCAGCTGGGAAGTGAGCGCTCGTGCGAGTCGCAAAGTACCTGTTGGGTATCGCAATTCCCCTTCGGTACGCCGGCTCCGGCCCACATGCCACCGGTGTCGCGGCGCAGTACGATCGCCGACGATCCGCCGCCGTCGAGCAAGACGGCGGTGTCGCTGCCCAAGCCGCGGAACAGATCCTGGATGTTGTCCGGCGTGTAGCTGCCGCCTTGGAACACATACATCTCGTCACGGGGCTTCGAATAGGCGAGGGCGGTGCGTGCTGCGCTGGGCCCGCCGTCGTGGAGTTGGCCGGTATTCCCCGGGGATAACAGTCCGAGCCCGCTCACCGCGACGAACGACTCGCCCTGGTTCACTAAGCCGTCGACGACCGAGGTGGCAGCGTCGTAGTCATGGCCGTCCCGGCCGCCCCTGGGCCACATCACCGACGGCGCCCCATGGGTCGGCAGGATCATCGTCGCCAACGCGCTCCAATTCTCGCCCCCGCCGGACAGACCTTGTTTACCCGCATAGGGAATCGTGCCGGTGACCGCCTGATTGGCCCGGCCCTGGCCGCGAGTGTTGTCGACGTAGGCACCCAGCGGCGAACTACAACCCGTGGACCGCCACGCGCCGGCCTTCTGCCCGCGGACGTCGAAGAAGTTGGCATTGATGGCGATCGTGGGCTGGCCCGTCACCTGCCAGGCCTGCACCGGCGCGTAGGTCTCCGACGCTTGCATCAACCCGTCGCCGGTGCGCGCCCCGGGGTTGCGCTCACAGCGTGCCTGGAAACCGCGATGGCTATCCACCAGCAGATGCGGTGAAAGCCGTTGCGAGGCACCTTTGATGATCATCAGGTGGCCGCCGCTGCTCCCGTCATACCAGCTACCGCCGGCGTTGAGCATCGGTGCCGGATGCCCACCTCCGAAGTTGTACACCAGGTAGGAACCCTGGGTGCTCGCGATGGCATTGGCCAGCAGGTCGCGGGCCTCGGCCCGCGCGACCGGTCGCCCGGTGCTGGTCGCCAGCGCCAGGCACAGCGTCACCCCGACGCAGCAGGCTGCGATGCGCCGGAAGCCGGCGGCGAGAGACGGCACGGTTGCCCTTTCGGCGCGAAAATAGGTAGAAATAGCACAACATTAAGCACAGGGTTATCACAGGAAACTTGCATAACAGTCGCGTGACGGTTTAGGCGCAGTCCAATGACGTTCGGCCGCTGGGGCTTTGCGGCTACGACCCGGAGGGCGAACGAACCCGGCTACCCGGCGTACTTCGTCGTCTCGGCGGTGCCCGCCGGTTCCATCGTCAATTCGGTGCCAGCAGCCGATTCGGGCGAACTCGTCGCCTCGAGCCCCGGCGGAATCCGGTGATAACCGCGGCGGCCGTAGATGAGGGTGACGATGCCGCCGAGCAGCAAACCGATCGCCAGCCCGATGGCGGTCATCGTGAGCGCTTGCGACAATCCGGCATCGGCTTGGCCGTCGAGGTACACCCGGACGTCGTATGCGTCGTTGTCGAATCCGGACATCAATCCCTTGACCACCTGTGCGCCAGTGGGCCCGGCGTCCTCGTTCACCACGGCGATGGGGAAATGCCGCAGGTTGGTCATCGGCGTCAAGATTCCGCCGAGGTAGAAGGCGGCCAGTGCCCCCCACAACGCCAGCGTGATGACGATCGGGACGGTCCAGAACCACACCGACCGCGTAGTTCTCGAGCCGGCCAGGCCGAACCGGCGCGCGCCACCCGGGTGCGGAAGCGTGGCGTTCGGTGCTGCGTGACGGCCTTCAGGTTCAGACATTCGGGGTCACTTTCGTCCGCGCCCACCCTATGACGCCGGTCGCAGTGTTGGTGCTTACGTTGCGATCTTGCCGAGCGTCGCGTGCATCTCCCAGACCAAAATCTCGCAAGCCTCGCGGGCCGTGACGCGGATGCCGTCCGAGGCAGTGAACCGCACGGCGTTGCCTTCGGCCAGCTCGACCGCCGTGTCCGGGCCCTGCATGGTCAGCAGGCCACGTGCGACGAACAGGTGCAGGTAGGGCGCCGCCGGTAGCTCGACACCGTCGCCGCTGCGCAGTCGCGCGGCGTGCAATGCCGTAGATCGGTTGTGGATGACGATAGCGGCGTCGTGCCCGGGCATGCCCGACGCGATCGTCGCCAGACGGCCGTCGAGAAGCTCGTCGCCGATCTCGTGCTGCTGGTAGCCCGGGGCGATTCCCGACACATCGGGCAGCACCCACATTTGCACGAAGCGCACCGGCTCGGTGGCCGAATCATTCTTCTCGGAGTGCAAGATGCCGGTGCCCGCCGACATCCGTTGAGCCAGGCCGGGATAGACGACTCCACTATTTCCAGCGGAGTCGCGATGCGCCAACGCGCCGTCCAACACCCAGGTCACGATCTCCATGTCGCGGTGCGGGTGGGTGTCAAAACCAGCAGCCGGCTGCACCACATCGTCGTTGTTGACCAGCAGCACGCCGTGGTGAGTGTTGCCCGGGTCGTAGCGGTCGCCGAACGAGAATGAGTGCCTGGAGGTCAACCACGACGTCGTGGTCACCGCCCGGTCGGCGGCTCGCCGAATCTGCACGGTGCCCGGCACGCCTGCCAACCTAGCCCGGCGACGATGCAGAGCGAAACGATCTACCAATCGGCCTCGGCGTAGCGGATGACACCACGAATGTTCTTGCCGTCCAGCATGTCCTGATAGCCCTGGTTGACCTCTTCCAGCCGGTAGGTGCTGGTCACCATCTCGTCGATCTTGAGCAGGCCCGACTTGTACAGCCCCACCAGTCGGGGCGTCTCGACATGCGAGTTGCCGCCCCCGAAGATGTTGCCTTTCAGCGTCTTCTGCAACATCGTGAACAAGAACAAGTTGAGTTTGACGTCGACGTCGATCATGGCGCCCATGCCCGTCACCACGCAGGTACCGGTCTTGGCGGTCAATGTCATCGCTTCCTCGACCATCTCACCGCGCATCTCGCCGACCGCGATGATGACTTTGTCCGCCATCAGGCCGTAGGTCAGGTCGATCATCGGCGCGATGGCGGACGCCATCGACTCGTAGACATGGGTGGCGCCGAATTTGATGGCCTGCTCGCGTTTGAACTCGACCGGATCGATCGCGATCACGTGCTCGGCGCCGGAGAGCACGGCGCCCTGCAGCGCGCTCATCCCGATGCCGCCGACGCCGACGATCGCCACGGTCTCACCCGGCGCAACCTGGGCGACGTTGGTGGCCGAGCCGAAGCCCGTCGGTACTGCGCAACCCAGGATCGCGGCTGATTCGAACGGGACGGCAGGATCGATCTTGACGACCGAGTCCTTGTGCACGGTCATGTACGGCGCGAAGGTGCCGAGCAGGTTCATCGGCGAGACGTCGTGCGACCCGGCCCGCACCCGGCAGGTGCCGTCGGCGATGGCCTTGCCGCCGAGCAACACCGCGCCGCGGTCGCACAGCGACCGGAAGCCCTTCAGGCACGGCGGGCATTGGCCACACGCCGGGATGAAGGCAAGGATGACGTGATCACCCTCGGCGATGCCGGTGACGCCCTTGCCGACCTTGGTGACGACGCCGGCGCCCTCGTGCCCGCCGAGTGCGGGCACGCCCGATCGGCGTGGCGCCGGTTGTCAGGTGGTAGTCGGAGTGGCACATGCCCGCGGCATGCATTTGGATCTGGACTTCGTCTGCGACGGGATCGCCCACGTCGATCTCGTCGACGCGGAAGCCCGAGTTGAGCTCCCACAGAAGCGCGCCTTTGGTCTTCACCCGAGCGATCTTAGCCAACC
>NZ_JBKQTQ010000257.1:0-20659 GCF_052143115.1 Mycobacterium sp. | reverse complement strand
ATGACCGCGACACATGGATCAGTGCAGGTCAGCCCTTGGTCGCAGATCGGCCGGCGCGGCGACCGTAGAAGCTGCCGTCGCCGAGCGAGACGCCGCTGGCGTAACCCCAGGCGGCCAGTCCGGCGGTCGAACGGCCTGCGGCGAAGAGCCCCGGGATGGGCTCACCGCTGACGTGCAGGACCTCGGCATCCAACGTGGTGGCCAGCCCGCCCAACGTGAACCCGCCGGTGCTTTCTCGGAGGTCGATGGCGCCCACCGGGGAACCGATCGGTTTCACCCACTCGGGCTTCTTGTGCAGCAGCGGATCTTCGCCGCGGGTCGCGCCCTCGTTGTATGCGGCCACTGTCGCCTGCAGCGAACCGGGTGTCAGGCCCATGTCGCGTTCCAGGTCGGCAACGCTGTCGGCCACCCAGGTTGCCGGTCGCAGCATGAACTTCGGTGACCACGAGGCCATTGCCTCCTCTTGGCCATCGCTGTCGATGATCAGGTACGCGATGTTGTCCTGTTGGTAGAGCGTGAGCTGCCCGATCCTGCCCGGGTAGGTGTCCTCGGGGACATAGCGTTGACCGCGGCCGTTGACCAGAATGCCGCGCACCAACTGTTGCGGGTCGATGAAGATTGCGACTTCGGTGGCGTCCATATGGGCGAGGTCGGCGCCCAGTGCCTGTGCCATCCGGATGGCTTGCCCGTCGTGCTGCTCGATCGAGGCCGCCGGGCGTCCGGCGATCCGCGGAGCGTAACGGGCCACCATCGCATCGTTGTAGGCGAAGCTGCCCGTCGCTAGCACGACTCCGCTGCGCGCCCGGATCATCATCTCACTGCCGTACCGGCGGGCGCGGATGCCGACCACCCTGCCGTCGGATGCGACGATCAGACACTGAACTCGCACGTCGTAAATTGCCCGCGCACCGGCCGCCGTCGCGGTCTCGACGAGCGGCTTCATCAGCATGTAGCCGGCGCTGGCTTCGCCCTGCTTCTTGTTCGACATCTGCGGGACGTGCCCGCGCGGGGCCGGGGTTGCGATCCTGTTGAACGGGTAGGAGTTTTCGCCGCCGCTGTACATCAGCCCTTGGTCGCCCATCGGTTCCCAGCCCGGCTCGGAGAAGAACTCCGCCTTGAACGGGACGCCGCAGCCGACGAGCCAGTCGAAGTGGGCGACGCTACCGGCGCAGTAATCGGAGATTCGGCTCCCGTCGGCACCGGGTCCCATCGCGACGTTGAGGAACGCCGCCATATTGTCGACGGAATCGTCAAAGCCGCAGGCCTTTTGGAGCGGCGTGCCACCACCGAGGTAGATGAATCCACCTGCCATCGCCGCGGCGCCGCCCCAGGAGCCGGTGCGCTCCAGAACCACGACGTCGGCACCGGAGCGGGCCGCCTCGACTGCCGTTGCGGCGCCAGCGATCCCGTAGCCGGCGATGACGACGTCGGCCTCGTCATCCCACGACGTGATCGACGACGCCGCAACGGGTGTGACGTCGGTGTCGGGTGTCATAGCCGCATGGCCGCAGGCATCTCTCCGACCCACTGGTGGCCCCAGTAGCTGTCGGCCGTGATTTCCTCTGCGGTGTAATACGTTTCGTCGACGCGCATGCCATCCGTGCCGAATTCGATGTCCCAGTCGCCGGGCGCGCGGACGTAGAACGACACCATTTTGTCGTTGGTGTGACGTCCGAGGGTGGACGACAGCTGGAAGCCCTCGGCGTTGACGCGGTCCAGTGCCTGACCGACGGCGTCGAGGGTGTCGACTTCGACCATGATGTGGACGAGGCGTGGGTCACGCTGGTGTGCGGCTGGGACGATCGCCAGGCTGTGGTGTCGTTCGTTGATCCCGAGGAAGCGAACCCGTACCGGGCCAAACTCTTTCGGTAGCGGTACGCGGAACGCGCCGCGGGAGCGGAACCCCAAGACGTCGGTGTAGAAGTCGAACAGCCCGCCCGGATCGGTGGCCGGCACGACGACATGGCCCATTCCCTGATCGCCGGTGACGAATTGCGCGCCGAACGGGGTGATGACCGGGCTGTGGTCAAGCACCGCACTGTGGAATACCTCGAGTGTGGTGCCAGCCGGATCTTCGAAGGTGATCACCTCCTCCACCCTGCGAGCCTCCGCCTCATCGGTGGACAGTTGCTTGAATGGCAGCCCAGCACCGTCGAGTGCTGCTTTGACTCGTTGCAGCGCCGGGTGATCGCGCACTTCCCAGCCGACGGTGAGCACCCGGTCTGTCTCGCCGGGCACCACGATGAGCCGGGCGGCGCGCTCGTCCATCCGCAGGTACAACGCTGACGGGTCGGGCCCCTTGCCTTCCGCGAAGCCCAGCACGCCGAAGGCAAACTGCCGCCACCGGTCGATCTCATTGGTCGAAATCGTGATATACCCAAGGCTTTTCAGGTCAGTCACGTTGGCCTCCTAGATCAGTGCCCGCAGCGGACCCTCGGGCGGTTCGATGCCCAGCGAGCTGAGGGCCGACGCGTGATACGTGGTGCCGGGGACATGGATGGCATGCAAGTGGCCGACGTGCACATCACGCCAATATCGTTGCAGCGGCTTGTCCATCCGCGCCGCGTTGCCGCCCGAGCGGGCGAAGATCTCGTCGACCGCCGACACTGCGCGCCACACCGCGCGAACCTGGGTGCGACGACCGGCCGCGCGGTCCGCGAACGATACCTCTTTGCCGGCGGCAACCATGTCGTAGATCCGGTCCGCGTTAGCCAGCAATTCCTGACGGGCGGCGTTGATGTCGGCCGCCGCCTCGCCGATCGCGTGCATGACGTAGGGGTCGTCCTTGATCGCGGTTCCGGTGGCGCCGACGCGCTCGCGCTGATAGTCCAAGTGCGCGGCCAGGGCACCCTCGGCGATGCCGATGGTCGCCGCCGAGATGCCCAGCGGGAACATGGTCGACCACGGCATCAGATATAGCGGCTCGGTCATGCCAGCCTCTCGCTGGGCGGTGCCGTCGATGACCTTAGTCGCGTCCATGGTCCGGTAGGTCGGGACGAACGCGTCCTTGACGATCACGTCCTTCGAGCCGGTGCCGCGCAGACCCACCACGTTCCACGAGTCCTCGACGATCTCGTAGTCCTTGCGCGGCAGGATCATGTGCAGCACCTGGGGCGGCATCAGCGGCACCCCCTCGTTGTCGCCGAGCATCGCGCCCAGGATGATCCAGTCGCAGTGGTCGGTGCCCGAGCTGAACTGCCAGCGGCCGTTGAAGATGTAACCACCGTCGACGGGTTTAGCCACCCCCTGCGGCGCATACGGGGAAGCCATCCAGGTGTCGACATCGTCGGCCCAAACCTCGGCGGCCACCTTCGGGTCGGCATAGGCCAGCTGGTAGGGGTGCACGCCCACCACACCGACGATCCAGCCGGCGGCCGGATCCAGTGCCGCGGTGGCCATCACGGTCTCACCGAACTCGCGTGGGTGGACCTCAAACCCTTGGTAGCTCTTCGGCTGCAGCAGCCGGATCAGCCCGGCCGCCTTCATGACTTTGACGGTCTCGTCGGTGAGCCGACCAATTCTCTCGGCTTCCGCGGCCTGCTCCCGCAACTGGTCGGCCGTGGCCATGACCCGGTCAAGAACCCGCTCGCTCATATCGTTCGTCCTTACGTGGTGTGGGCTTAGTAATGGTCTACCGCAGTCCGCGTCCGTCCCGAAGGTGATCCCGGTGAGCGGACGCAAACGGATCAAAACTCGATGCGCACATCGCCGCTCACCGGCCTGGCCTGACACGCGAGAATCAGGCCGTCCCGTAGATCCTCGGGTCCGAAGATGTCGCACGCCGCCATGGCGACGTCACCCTCAACCACGGTCGCCACGCACGACCCACAGCGGCCTTCCCGGCATGAGTGGGGCACGTCAATGCCCGCATCGAGCAATATGTCGACCAGGGTCTGGCCGCGCGGCCAGCTCAGACGATGCCGTTGACCGTCCAGGTCGACGTTCACATGTATGACTTCTGGCATAAGCCGATGGTCTGCGATCGACACAGGACTGCGCACAGGCCCGCCCAATGGCCGGGAAAACTGGCTCGCACCGCCCGGTGACCGGGAAGGGAACCGCGCGATGCGACCGATCTACCTACAGTGAATGCTTGTGAACCTCGATGCACCTCTGGACGTCATGGTGGTGGGCGCCGGGTTCGCCGGTCTGTATGCCCTGCACAAGCTGCGCACCCAGGGTCTCTCGGTGCGGGTCCTAGAGGCCGCACCCGAGCTGGGCGGCACCTGGTACTACAACCGCTATCCGGGCGCGCGTTGTGACGTCGAGAGCGTGGACTACTGCTATTCGTTTTCCGACAAACTGCAGCAGGAGTGGAACTGGACCGAGAAGTACGCCACCCAGGCCGAGATCCTGAGCTACCTGAACTGGGTCGCGGACAAACTCGACTTGCGCGGTGACATCGCGTTCAACACCCGCGTAGTCTCGGCGGTGCTCGACGAGACGACGCTGCGCTGGACAGTGACCACCGACGGCGGACAGAAGCTCTCGGCACGGTTCTGTTTGATGGCGACCGGCCCGTTGTCGGACGCGATGACCCCAGAGTTCAGCGGCCTGGATAGCTTCGCCGGCGAGATCTACCACACCGCCGCGTGGCCTCACGATCCCGTCGACTTCACCGGCAAGCGAGTGGCTGTCATCGGCACCGGATCCTCCGGCATCCAATCGATTCCGATCATCGCCGAGCAGGCCGCGCACCTCTATGTCTTCCAGCGCACCCCCAACTACAGCGTCCCCGCGGGCAATAAGCCGCTGTCCGGTGCGGAGATGGACGAAATCAAGGCCACTTACGCGGAGCGACGTCGTGTGTCGTGGCGCAGCGGCGGTGGTTCACCGCACATCACCGCCCCCAAGCCGGCGATGGAGTTCACGCCGGATGAGCGCCGCGCGGCGTTCGAAACTCGATGGCAGCTGGGGGGTGTGCTGTTCTCCAAAACCTTCCCGGACCAGATGATCGACCCGGCCGCCAATGAGGAGGCGCGCAAGTTCTACGACGAGAAGGTCCGCTCCGTGATCGACGACTCTGTGGTGGCGGACATGCTGATTCCCAACGATCACCCGATCGGAACAAAGCGAATCTGCACAGACAGCAACTACTTCCAGGCTTTCAATCAGCCGCACGTGTCGCTGATCAGTGTGCGCGCCACCCCGATCGAATCCGTTGACGCCGACGGAATCAACACTACCGACGCCCACCACGACCTCGACATGATCGTGCTGGCAACGGGTTTCGATGCGCTCACTGGGGCGCTGAGCAAGATCGACATCGTCGGCCGTAACGGCGCGACCCTACGTGACAACTGGGCGCACGGACCGCGCACCTACCTGGGGTTAGGCGTCGACGGGTTCCCCAACCTATTTCTGATCTCGGGTCCCGGAGCGCCCGCGGTGCTGGCAAACATGGTGCTGCACGCGGAGGCGCAAGTGAACTGGATCGCAGAAGCCATCACCTACCTCGACCACCATGGTTATGCCGCAATGGAAGCTACCAGCGACGCCGTCGACGGCTGGGGCGCAGAATGTGCCCGGCGTGCCGAAGCGACGCTGTTCACCAAGGCGAACTCCTGGTACATGGGCGCTAACGTGCCGGGAAAACCGCGGGGCTTCATGTTGTTCATTGGTGGGTTCGCGACATACAACGACATCTGCGCCGAGGTGGCCGACGCCGGCTACAAGGGATTCGTTTTGGTAAAAGCGTCTTGATGCCGGGGCCTGCAGCGGAGGCGCCAATAACTACAGAAAGTGGTTGCAATGGGGAGTAATTCAGGGCAGCTGGCCGGGAAGGTCGCCATCATCACCGGCGGCGCGGGTGGGCTCGGCGCGGCGTTCGCACGCCACATCATCGCCCGCGGCGGCAACGTGGTGCTCGCTGACCTGCTCGACGACGAGGGCAAGAAGTTGGCCGACGAACTCGGCGCACAGGCGCGGTACACCCATCTCGACGTCACCGATCCCGAGCAGTGGTCGGAGGCGGTGCAATTCACCCTCACCGAGTTCGGCACGCTCAATGGGCTGGTGAACAACGCCGGAGTGTCGACCGGTCAGTACATCGAGCACGAGCCGGCGGCGCACTTCCGGACGGTCGTGGAGGTGAACCTGGTCGGAGTGTTCAACGGTCTGCAGGCCGTGATCGGGCCGATGCGCTCGGCGGGCGGCGGGTCGATCGTCAACATCTCTTCGGCGGCCGGTTTATTCGGTCTGGCGTTCACCGCGGGCTACGGCGCCTCGAAGTGGGGTGTGCGCGGACTGTCGAAGATCGCCGCCGTCGAGCTGGGTTCCGACCGCATTCGGGTCAACTCGGTGCACCCCGGCATGACCTATACCCCGATGACCGTCAATGTCGGGATCCAGGTCGGCGAAGGCAACTATCCCAACACCCCGATGGGACGGGTCGCGGTGGCGGAGGAGATCGCCGGCGCCGTGGGCTATCTGCTGTCCGACGACGCCGCCTATGTCACCGGCGCCGAGATCGCGGTAGACGGCGGCTGGACCGCCGGGCCAACGCTGAAATACGTTATGGGCCAGTAGGACCAGACAGGACTGTAGATGAAGCGATTAGCACACAACCGGGTACTGGTGACCGGCGGCGCCTCGGGCATCGGGCAGGCCACCGCGCTGCGCCTGCTGGACGAGGGGGCCGCGGTGGTCGCCGCCGACGTCGCGGCCGACGGGCTGGACAAGACCCGCGCCCGGGCCGGGGAGATCGAGGCCGGTGATCGGTTGGCCACGTTGGAGATGAACGTCGGCGACGAGAGATCGGTGGTCGACGGTGTGCGCTCGGCCGTGGATACGTTGGGAGGCCTGGATTCGCTGGTCAACGCCGCCGGCATCCTGCGCGCCGCACACACCGATCAGATGGGCTTGGACCTGTGGAACCAGATCATCGGGGTCAACCTGACTGGGACGTTCCTGGTGGTCCGCGAGGCGCTGCCGGCGCTGTTGCAAAATCCTCGCAGCGCGATCGTCAACTTCAGCTCGACGTCGGCGTCGTTCGCGCATCCGTACATGGCGGCCTACGCGGCCAGCAAGGGCGGGGTTCAGTCCTTCACCCATGCGCTGGCGCTCGAGTACGCGAGCAAAGGACTTCGTGCGGTGTGCGTGGCGCCCGGAAGTATCAAGTCCGGAATCACCGATGCGACAGCCGGATACATCCCTCAAGACGCGGACTGGGCGCTTTTCACCAGGCTGATGCCGATCATGCCGACCACGCTGGAATCCAGCGGCGCCGGGATGGGCGATCCTGCCGCCGTCGCCGGCGTCATCGCCATGTTGGTATCCGACGACGGCGCGTTCATCACCGGCACCGAAATCCGGGTCGACGGCGGAACACACGCGTGACAGCTCAAGGCGTGACCTACGAGGACACGTTGCGTGAAATCGCCACCGACGCAGGCGTTCTGCGCTATCACGAGGCAGGCCTGGTCGACACCGGGCCGCCCTTGGTGCTGCTGCACGGCTCCGGCCCGGGCGTGACGGGATGGCGCAACTTCCGCGGCGTCCTGGGCGCGTTCTCCGAATTCTTCCGGTGTCTGATCCTGGAGTTCCCCGGCTTCGGCGTCAGTGACGATTTCGGCGGCCACCCGATGATCACCGCACTGGATGCGTTGGTGCGCTTCGTCGATGCGCTCGGCCTGGACAGCGTCGACATCGTCGGCAATTCGATGGGCGGCGGTGTCGCCATCAACTTCGCGATCGCTCATCCCGAACGGGTGCATCGGCTGGTGACCATCGGCGGCATCGGCCGCAACCTCCTCAGTCCGGGCCCAGCGGAAGGCATCCGGCTACTGCAGGAGTTCATCGACGAGCCCACCCGGGAGCGACTGGTCCGCTGGCTGCATTCGATGGTCTACGACCCGGCAACCGTGACCGAGGAACTCGTCGAGGAGCGGTGGAATCACGCCACCGATCCGCAGACATTGGCCGGGGCGCGGCGGATGTACAGCACGGAGGCGTTCGCGCAGATGATGAAGGCCATGGAATCGTCCAAGGGGCCGCAGCCCTGGGCGATGATGCACCGGGTCAAGGCGCCGACGCTGATCACCTGGGGCCGCGACGACCGAGTGAGCCCGCTGGATATGGCGTTGATCCCGATGCGCACCATTCCCAACGCCGAATTGCACGTGTTCCCCAACTGCGGCCACTGGACGATGATCGAGGCGAAAGAGGCCTTCGAGAGCGCCGCGCTGGCGTTCTTGCTACGAAAAGACGCCGCCGGGCTCAGTTGACGCAGGGCACGCCGCCGCCGTCGATCGGTGCACCCTGATCGGGGGTCGGCTCGGTGGTGTCGGTTTCCGTGCTCCATTGGTGGTAACCGTAACTGCCGGAAAGGCTTGAGGCCGAGGGGGTTTCGTCCTCACTCGAGGCCGACGAGGTTTCGTTCTGGGCCGCGGATGGCGCCGAGTAGTTGTCGTCGACGATGACTTCGACATGCCCGAATTCCAGCGAGCGATTCGGTTTGTCGGGTGCATCGATGCCCAGCACTGTCGCCAGGCTGCGTGCGTCGGTCTCGGCGCCGGGCGCGTACTCGATCGTGGTGGTGGTGGGTTCACCGCGCACGCGGTCGCGTATCGCACCGGTGGTGTAGCCGTCTTTCTTCAGCGTGTGCGCCAGCTGGGTGGCGAGCCCGCTGGTGTTGCTGGCGTTGATCACGTCGACCACAGTCGACGGGCTCGGCTCGGTGGAGGAGGGCAGTGTCGTGGCCGACGAGGAGTCGCCGAACGCGGAGGTCACCTCCGCCTTGATCGCGGCGGGGTCGATGATGTTGACGTCTTGACCGTTGATGTTGTCGTAGCGAACCACGGGCAGCGTTCGGTATTGGATCCCACTGCCGGCCAGCGCGCCCATCCGGCGGAACTGGTCTTCATCCCAGCCCGACGACAAAACGACGTCTTTGCGCGCCACCGCCATCAAGCTTTTGAGCCTGCTGATATTGGTGAACGTGCCCGAATTCTGCAGTTTGCCCATGACCGACGAAAGGAATGCCTGCTGACGGTGGGTGCGGTCCAGGTCACCGTTTTCCAGGCCGTGCCGCTGTCGGACGAATGACAGCGCCTGTTCGGCATCCAGTGTCTGCCGTCCGGCCGGGAAGTCGGCACCGGAATACGAGTCGTACACGGCGTGCTTCAGGCACACGTCGACGCCGCCCAGGCTCTGGGTCAGGTCGTAGAAACCGGCCAGATTGACCTCGGCGAAGCGGTCGATGGGCACTCCGGTCAGATTCCGCACCGCCTTCAGCGTGGCAGCGCGGCCGGCTTCGCGACCCTTTGTCTCCAGCTCTTTCTGGTCGCTCACACCCTTGTCGGTGAGTTTCTGCTCGACGTACTGCTTGGTGAGCCCGTAGGCCTCTTTGATCTTGATGTGGTTGTAGCCGGGCACGCCGGAGAACTGCACCCAGTCGTCACGGGGGATCGAGAACGCGGTCACGCGGTCATCGGCGCTGACATGCGCAAGGATCAAGGTGTTGGTGTTGTAGCCGCCGTCGTCGGAGTCGCCGGCGTGCAGGTGTTTGAGCAAGGCCCATGGCAAGTCGTTGCCGTCTTGGTCTTTCCGCGAGTCGAGCCCGACGAGCAGGATGTTCATCGCGTCGCCGCTCGATTTCGGATCGTCGGAACCCAGGGCCTGCGAAATGGTGATCCCGCCCAGCATGCCGTGTGCCATCCACCATGCCGACCCGGTCGCCGACACCAAGAAGACCGCTACCAGCGCCCAGAAGGCATGCGCTATCGTACGGCGCCGGGCTGCTACTGGCGTCGCACGATGGCGGTGCTTAGCGTTGGGTCGCTGCAGGTCTCCCACCACAACCTCGACTGTCTAGGGGGTGCCGCGCTTGACCCCCGGGCTGCGGTTTGCGCGGGCAACATTTAATGCTTGGCGTCCAGTATGCGGCAGGTTGCTGTGCGACGCGGTGTGAGCCAAGTAACATTTTCAATGTTACAGGGCGGATGGAAACAGCACTACCAGCGGAAATATGTCGCAGCAGGCGATCATGTTCGCCGCTGAGGCGCGCCTCTTTGTGACCAATTCGTGGTCATGACCCGACGATCGTGACGCTATAGCTCCAGAACTGCGCCGTCGGTGGCGCAGACAGCCGCGGCGAACCGTGCCTGCGCGGCCGCTGCCGTGCGCTCGGGCACGCCGGGAAGGGGGTGATTGTGGGTGAGCACGAGGCGTGACACACCGGCCTCTACCGCGATGGTGCTGGCCTCGTCACCGGAGGTGTGGCCGCGCTCGGCGTCCCTGGGCTCCCACGCTTCATGCAGTAGCGTGGTCACGCCCGCCGCGTGGCGGATGGTTTCTGGGTCGAATTCGGTGTCGGTGCAGTAGGCGAAACGGCCCCCAACCCGGAAACCCGCGGAGGGCAGGGTGTGTCGGGTCTGCTCCCACGTTTCGACCTCATGACCGGCGTAGGTCAAGGTGTCCCAACCCAGCTCCGCCCAGCGTGCCGGCGCCACCGGGGAGGCGGTCTGAAACGGGGAGGCGAGAAGCTGATCCTCCACGATCGAGCGGGTTGGTCGGCCGTAGGACAGCGAGCCCGGGCCGGCGATCGTCAATTCGCGTCCCCCCAGCCCGCGCGCGCTGACAAAGCCAAGCCCGGTCACGTGATCGAGGTGGAAGTGGCTGAGTACCACCATCACCGTCTCGACGCCGTCGAGCAGAGCGGGGTTGATGTGCAGCGCGCCCAAACCGGTTCCGGCATCCAGCACCAGCGCTTCGGTGCCAGAGGTGATCAGGTAGCAGCTCGTCTGCCGGGCGCTGGTCGGAATCCATCCACCGCTACCGAGAATCGTCATTTTCATGGCGAGACCAACCTACGACCGGCTTCGCCGCCAACCTAGCTACGACAGTGACTGTTTGAGTGCGGCCACGGTCTCCAGATCGGTCAGTGCTGCTACGCCGCGTTTAACGCCTTCCATCGCGATGCTCTCGACTTGCATACCGCCCATCCCCGCGGTGATCAGCGGTGCGACGTAGGCGTACAGCGAGCCTTGTCGATAGCGCAGCCAGAGCTCGTCCGGATCCAGCTCAGGGCCGCCCCCGGCGGCCAGGGCGTCCCGGTAGGTGGCAAGTAGGTCGCGTTCGCAGGCCTGGCGGTCGGCGGTCGTCATGCTGGTGATCAGCGTGTAGGCCAATTCGCGGCCGGGGTGCCCGCGGCGAACCGCCTGCCAGTCGAGCAATCCGGCTTCGCCGTTGCGGAAGTAGACGTTGCCGGGATGTGCGTCGCCGTGCATCACCGTGTTCGGTTGTCTGTCAATCACTTTCGCGACAGCGCGGTAGTTGTCGATGATGAAGCGACCATCTTCGACGGGGATGGAGGTTCGCTCGGCGAGTCGGCGAGCCGAAGTGTTCAACAGCGAACTGGTCGGACCGCTGCTACTTCTTTGCGGCCTCGCCTGACGGCGGGCTGCTGCTGGCGTCGGGGTACGGCAACAACCCGAACACCAAATCAGGGATCGGCTACGTCAAAGTGACGCTGGCCGACGGCCGCCATTACGATCTGCTCGCCGGCCGGCCGGTCGATGGCGGAGAACGCGCGGAGGTGGGCGCCGGCCCGATGCGGTGGACTTGTGTTGAGCCGCTTAAGAAATGGAAGTTGGAGGTCGAGCCGAACAACTCGGGAATCGCGTGGGAGCTCTACTACGAACCCACGGCGCCGATGTGGGAGTTGTTGCCGCTAAAGGTGCATGACAAGAACGGCAAGGTGATTGCTGACATGTATCACATGAAAGAGCCCGGACGGTGGACGGGCTGGGTGGAGATCGAGGGTGAACGCATCTCGGTCGACGGCTTTCACGGCGGCCGCGACCGGACATTCGGGGTCCGGGTCGCCGACGAAATCGACTTCTGGCTCTGGCTCGACGCCGGCTTCGAGGACCGCGCGATTGAAGCCTGGATCTTCGAAACCTCCGACGGCGAAGTCACTTACGTCGACGGCGGTATCACCCACAACGACGGCACCCTGTCAAAACGGTTCGTCAACATCGAGCACGAGGTGGAATTCGACGGCGACCGCAAAAGACCGGCCCGCGCCGCGCTCGTCTTCACCGACGAGGATGGCAACCGCTATCGGGTCACCGCAGAATCGCCGAATCAACACGTGAACGCCTACTACGGCCTGCCGATGGCGAAGTGCAACTACGAAAATCTCAGCGGCGGCGCGTATTTCATTCATTACCGATGGGATGCCACCAACCGCGACGAGTTGATCGAAACCGAGGACAAGGCTATGGCGATCGATCAGCTCATGCGCTTTGACTTCGACGGCCGGATCGGCTGGGGCATCTTCGAAATCCTGATGGGCGGCAACGCTTACCCCCGTTATCCCAACTGGAAGCCGATGGACATGTCGTCGTTCGGACAGGACAAAACGCCGGTGGACCGACTGCCCGCCGACAGTGAGGCCCAGCAATGAGAGCAACCGATGAGATCGGCCCGCGGCTGACGGAGTGGCTCCGAACGAAATTGCCAGACGCCAACGAGGTGCGGGTCGAGGGGCTCGATCGGGTCACCTTCGGATACTCGGCAGAGATGATGGTGCTGACGGTCGTCGCGCGCCACGGCAACACCGAGGAACGCCAAGACGTGGTGTTGCGGCTGCGTCCTCGGCCGCCCGCCTTGTTGGAGCCTTATGACCTCGAGCGGCAATTCGACATCTTGCGCGGCCTCGCCGACACCGATGTGCGGGCCCCGCGGGCGTTGTGGCTGGAAAACTCCGGGGAGGTGCTCGGTCGACCGTTCCTCGTGATGAACCGGGTAGTCGGAGGCGTCTATGAGATGGAAACACCCCCCGACGCCACGCCGCAGCGCATCCGGCGGATGTGCGAGAGCATGGCCGCGCAGCTTGCCGCGATCCACTCGGTGGATCTGTCGAAGACCGGCCTGGGCGCGCTGGACGACGGAACAACTCACCTCGATCGCGAGATCGACCACTGGGCAAACGAAATGCATCGGGTACAGCGCGGAACGCTGCCTGCGCTGGAGCGCCTGCTGCAAGGACTGCGGGCGACCAGGCCGGCACCGTTCCCGACGATCACCCTCGTCCACGGCGACGCGAAACCGGGCAACTTCGCGTTCGTCGACGACAACGTCAGCGCGGTCTTCGATTGGGAGATGACCACCGTCGGGGACCCGCTCACCGACATCGGCTGGATGGAGCTGTTGTGGATCCAGCCCGTGGGCATCACCAGCCATGACGCCGCACTGACCATCGACGAATTCATCGAGCGCTACCAGGCCGCCAGTGGGATCAAAGTCGAGAACCGCAGCTGGTATCGGGCGCTGAACTCCTTCAAGATGGCGGTGATCTGCTTGATCGGCGCGATGCTCGTCGACCAAGGCGACTCCGATGATCCGAAACTCGTCTTGGCCGCGGGCGGCACGCACCTGCTCACCCAGGTCGGGCTCGCGGATCTGGATATCACCGACAACCTCGAACCCGGACCGGTCGCCATCCGCCAAGAACGCATCGACGAAGTACTGTCGCACGCATCGCTAAGCCACGCAGCGATCCCCGAACCATCGGGCTAATAGGCGGCTATCAGAAGTTTCGCCGAAGCCACCCCACGAACGTCTGCAAGAGGTCAAATGGGGCATGGCCCTAGCCAGCGTTCATCAACGGGGTGGGATGTGAAGCGGCTCAACGGCGTGGACGCCTTGATGCTCTACAGCGAGACACCCGAGATCCATATGCACACCCTCAAGATCGGCGTGCTCGATGTGTCGGGTGTGGAGGACGGATTCAGTTTCGAGTTGTTCCGCCGGGTCGCGCATCCACGGCTCTTGGCGTTGCCACCGCTTCGCTTTCAGCTGGTGGACATCCCGCTGAAGTTGCATCACCCGATGTGGGTGCAGAACGCCGACATCGACCTGGACTATCACCTGCGTCAGGTTCGGGTACCCGCCCCGGGCGGCCGTCGTGAGCTTGACCAGCTGATCGGCGAGATCGCGAGCACTCCGTTGGACCGCAGTCGACCGCTCTGGGAGATGTACGTCGCCGAGGGATTGGCCGAGAACCGGATCGCGATCATCCACAAGGTGCACCACGTGCTGGCTGACGGCGTCGCATCGGCCAACCAGATGGCCCTGGCGATCCGGCCGCACGAACCCGCCGACGTTCCGGCGTTGAACTCTGCTGCTCAGCCGCTTACCCGCGGTGAACTGCTGCGGGCGGCCACCAGTGACCACGTGGAACTTATCCGCAAACTGCCTCGGCTGGTGCGCGAGACCGCGACCGGGGTTTCGCGAGTGCGGCGCCGCTCCAAGGAACGTGGTGCGCATCCGGACCTCGCCCGCAACTTCGACCCGCCGCAGTGCTTCATCAACCACCGCGTGACGCCGGGGCGGCGGTTCGCCACCGCGCCACTGGCGCTGTCCGATGTCAAGGAGACCGCCGAGCACCTCGGCGTGACGCTCAACGACGTCGTGTTGGCGATGTCCGCCGGCGCGCTGCGGCGGCTACTGCTGCGCTACGATGGGCACGCCGACGCACCGCTTATCGCCGGTGTGCCGGTCAGTTACAACACGTCGCCGGACCGCCTGGACGGCAACGAGTTCACCTACCTGACGCCGTCGCTACCGGTTCAGATCGAAGACCCGCTGCAGCGGGTGGAGTTGACGTCGATGGCGACCAAGATCGCCAAAGAGAACCACCACTTGCTCGGGCCGACCTTGCTGCCGGCCTGGCTGTCCTACCTACCGCCCGCGCTCGCGCCGCGTTTCTTTCGGACGCAAGCCCGACGCGTCGAATCGGCGAGCGTGATGAACTTGACGATCTCCAACGTGCCGGGGCCGCGCGAGCGCGGTCACATCGAGGGTGCGACGGTCAGCGAAATCTATTCCGTCGGGCCGGTTGTGGCGGGAAGCGGGCTGAATATCACGGTGTGGAGCTACGTCGATCAGCTGGCCATCTCGGTGTTGACCGACGACGTGACGCTGGTCGATCCGCACGAGGCGACCGACGCCATGATCGATGCGTTCATCGAAATACGCAGAGCTGCAGGGCTTTCCGACCAGCTGCGGCAACTTGGCGCGGCGCTTCCGCTGGCTGCGGCGGCGAGCTGACTGACTATCCGATGACCGGTAACCGGCGCTGGCGCGCGAGCCGGTCGAGGCCATTATGTCCGTTGTCGATGACCTCCTGCACGCAACCGCCGCCGCACTCAAAGATGTTGAGGCAGAAACTAGTCCAGAACAGGCGCTGCTCATCGCCACCACCGAGGCGGTAACGGCGATCATCGACGGCCGTGGCGTGATCACACGTGAACGCCTGCTCGCGATGGCGGAGGTCGTCACCGCAAATTCGAATCTGAGAAAGCAGGCGTCCTTAGCCCGCAAGCGGGTACTGAGCCAGGCGCTCGCCGTTCGGATGGGAGTCGCCGCGGAGAACCGCCGCGTTCGCCAGGCGATGACGATGTGGTCGGCGATTGCCGCCGGCGCTTACCTGGCCGGCCGTAGCATGGCAGACCACTACGACCCGCGCGACGACCATCGACTAATCGAGCGGATGATCGCCGAGCTCACCGCGACCTTCGCCGACGTCATGAGCAACGATCCCTCGGGCTCAGGCGGTGGAGCCGCCTAGCGCGCCAGAGCTTCGGCATAACCTGCGATTTGTCAGCGGTGGTGTCACACTCAACCATGGCTGTCAGCCCGTTCCGTCCAATTCTCGCCGCTGTCACCGCCACGGCGGCCTTACTGCTGGCGGCCGCGGTCGCTCACGCTGACCCTTTCGACGACCAGTTTTTGGCGTTGCTCTCGAGAGACGGCATTATCGGCCCGCCGGATCAAATCATCGCCATTGCCCATGAACGCTGCAACGACGCTGATCTTCCTCGCACCGGATTGTTTATTCCTCGCTTCGGCGCGCAGCCGGGACAGTACCTGGCCGCCATCGGGCAGATCTACAACGAACTGGAAGCGCAGGGTTTGACGAGTGGGCAGGCCGCGCAGTTCATCAGGGACGCCATCGCGGTGTACTGCCCGGACCAAAAGGGCACGTGACTGCGTGCGTTGAGCCCGTGTCAGGATTGACCTGACGACCGGGCAGCGGGGGACAAATTAGGATCAGCCCATGATGACGCGGTTTGCCGCAGCCGCTGCGCTGCTGGTGGCAGCTTCGCTAACAACCGCCACAGCCGCTGGAGCTGAGCCTGGCGATACGGTGACCTACAACATCGACGCGGACGGCCCGCTGATCTTGGTGTCGTACCACGACGAGATGGACAACCTCCAGCAGCTGACGAACCAACTGGCCCCGTGGTCCACCAGTTTCACCAGCGAGGCGACCTATGGGCTGTTTGCCGTCGGCGCAAAGACGAGCGGCGAGCGGGTATCTTGCGAGATCATCGTCAACGGCGAGGTCCGCGACCAGAAGTCCAGCAACGGCCGACATACCTTGGCCGACTGCTCGGCGCTGGTGACTGATACTCCAGCCCCGCCCGATCAAGTGTGAGCCCCCGGGATTGTGGTTGTCGGCTTCAAAGTGCACCTGTACGAGCTTGTTGTTGGCGACGCCGATGCCCTTGAGGGCCTCGTGATGTTGACCGCGTGTCCATTCAGACTCCGCCGCTGAAGTTTCTACTGAGCCGTGAAGGTGCGGTGACACCTCGACCCGTCCACCTGCGTCATCTACATTGGGCCGGTGTGCCGCCGGACAAGCTGGCCGGGTTCACCGCGGCTATCCCCATTGGCAGGCTCGCCGACGGCAGCATACCGATGTCGCCGGTTCGCCTGCACGGCAAGGTGTTTGCGGTCGTTGAGGGGAACGCGAGTACAGTAGCTCCGATGGCTGTCGCCTCGTCGAATGAGCGGATGATTGCCGGGGTCGCGGCCGCGTCCGTCTCGCTCGGGGTGGCCCAGCTGGTGGGCATCCCGTTCGGAGCGCGGGCCGATGCGCGTGCTGCGATCGGCTCAGTGGTCGTCGACCTGACGCCGGGGCCCATCAAGGAGTGGGGGATTCAGACCCTGGGCTCTCTGGACAAACTCTTCGTGGCCGTCGTCGTGCTCGTGGTGATCGCGACGATCGCTGCAATCGCCGGGACCCTCGAGACTCAGCGCCGCCCGCTCGGCAGCGCCGTGATCGCCGCGGCGGGTGTCCTCGGATGCATCGCAGTGTTGTCGCGGCAGGGTGCCACAGCACTCGACACGATCCCCACCGTCGCGGGCGCCGTCTGCGGCGTGGCGGCCCTGCGCTTGCTCATCCGTCGGTTCTGGCCCGGCGTTGGAGACCCGGAAGACAGTGCCGACCACGACCAGCCGGATGCCGGCAGGCGCGGGTTGGTCATGTTCGGATTACTCGGATTGGGAGTAGTGAGTGGCGTGGTGGGTGCGGTCATCACGCGGTTGGTGCATTCGGTGGCCGCTGACCTCAACAGCTTCACACTTCCCCGACCGCGCGCATCGGCGCCACCAATACCTGCTGATGTGCAACCGAACGGCGTTGCGCTACCGAGCTTTGTCACCGCCAGCGCCGACTTTTACCGGGTGGACACCGCACTCAGCGTTCCCCAACTCAGCCACGGGGACTGGCGGCTGCGCATCCACGGCATGGTGGACCGCGAAGCCACCTACAGCTTCGACAACCTCGCCGACTTCGACGTCGTCGAAATGGTGACGACGTTAACCTGTGTGTCGAATCCCGTTGGAGGCAAACTGATTTCGACGGGCGTCTGGACAGGCTACCGGATGGCTGATCTGCTGGCGGTGGCCGGTGTGCACGTGGACGCCGACATGATGCTCTCGACGTCGATCGACGGGTTCACCGCCGGAACGCCAGTGGATGCGCTCACCGATGGCCGCGACGCGCTCCTGGCGGTCGGCCTCAACGGTCAGCCGCTGCCGATCGAGCATGGCTACCCGGCCCGGCTGGTAGTACCCGGGCTCTACGGGTATGTGTCGGCCACCAAGTGGGTCGTCGACATGGAGCTGACCCGCTTCGACCGAGCACAGGCGTACTGGACGCGGCAGGGCTGGGCACCGCGTGGACCGATCAAGACCGAGTCGCGGATCGACGTGCCGAAAGGTGGTCAGAAGGTACCGATGGCGCCCGTGGTGTTCGGCGGTGTCGCGTGGGCACAGAATCGTGGCGTGCGGGCCGTGGAGGTCCGCATCGGGGATGGCGGGTGGCAGCCCGCTGAACTGGGCGCGAGCTATTCCAACGAGACGTGGCGGTTGTGGAGCTTCCCCTGGCAGGCGACAAGCCCTGGGAAACACACCGTCACCGTACGTGCCACCGACAACAACGGAGCTGCGCAAACTGCCGATCGAGTTGGGACCGTCCCCGACGGTGCCACCGGTTGGCACACGGTGGACTTCACCGTGGCGGCCACGTGAAGCACTATTTCGACGACAGTCTCCGCCAACTGAATACCGCAATCGCGATGCCGATCAGCGCCGTGATCGGGCCAGTGATGGACCAGGTCGTGGTGTTGCTCATCGGGCTACCAAGAAGCACCCCGAATCCCTGAAGCGCCCAAATCACACCGAAAAATGCGACGATCAATCCGAACGCGAGTGTAACGACGAAAGCCCTTCTCATATAAGGATCCTACGCGCCGGATCTGGTCACTCTGGCGTGACCGGCACCAGCCGCCGCAGCTGCGTCACGTGCTTGGGCGTCAGCTCCTCGAGGCAGGTGACCCCGAGCAGTCGCATGGTGCGGGTCAACTGTCCGGACAGGATCTCGACGGCGCGATGAACGCCCGCCCCGCCGCCGGCCATCAGCCCATACAGGTAGGCCCGGCCGATCAGCGTGCAGCGTGCGCCGAGGGCGATTGCGGCGACGATGTCGGCGCCGGACATGATGCCGGTATCCAGCAGGATCTCGGCGTCCTTGCCGAGTTCACGCGCCACAGCGGGTAGCAGATGAAACGGCACCGGAGCCCGGTCGAGTTGGCGGCCACCATGATTGGACAACACGACGCCGTCGACGCCGCGATCGACCACGGCCCGCGCGTCGTCGAGAGTTTGGATGCCCTTGACGACGAGCTTGCCCGGCCACTGCGCCTTGATCCATTCCAAATCATCGAACGTCAGGCTGGGGTCGAACATCGTGTCGAGGTATTCGCCGACGGTGCCCGACCACCGATCCAGCGACGCGAACGCCAGCGGCTCGGTGGTCAACAGATCGAACCACCAGCGCGGACGCGGCACGGCGTTGAGCACGGTCCGCAGCGACAACGCCGGTGGGATCGACATCCCATTGCGGACGTCGCGCAATCGCGAGCCGGCAACCGGGACGTCGACGGTGGCCAGCAGGGTGTCGAACCCGGCGTCGGCCGCCCGTCGCACCAATGCCATCGAACGGTCCCGATCACGCCACATGTAGAGCTGAAACCATCTGCGGCCCTGCGGCGCAGCGGCCGCGACCTCTTCGATCGAGGCGGTGCCGAGCGTGGACAGCGAGAACGGGATCCCGGCGGCCGCTGCCACCCGGGCGCCGGCGATCTCGCCCTCGGTGTGCATCAACCGGGTAAAGCCCGTCGGCGCGTTCGCGAACGGCAGCGCCACCGGTTGGGCGAGCACTTCCCAACCGGTCCGCGCAATGCTGCCGCCACGCAGGATCGTGGGGTGAACCGCGCTGTCGCGAAAGGCTTGTCGAGCACGGCTCAGGGAGATCTCTTCTTCGGCCGCGCCGTCGGTGTAGTCGAAGGCCGCCCGCGGCGTCCGCCGCTTGGCGATGCGCCGCAGATCGTGGATGGTCTGTGCGTCATCGAGCCGGCGTTGGACGCGGTCGAGCCGGGGTTTGCGGAAGCGGATCAGCGGCGCGAGGTCTTGCGGCTTCGGTATCCGTCGTTTGACCACTGTGTCACGGTAGGTCTTATGGATTCCGCACGCGACCCCTTTGATTTGCAGCGCTTCGTTGACGCGCAGCAGCGGGTTTACGACGACGTCCTCGACGAGTTGCGCGCCGGGCGCAAACGCAGCCACTGGATCTGGTTCATCTTCCCGCAGGTCGCCGGGCTGGGCAGCAGCCCGACAGCTGCCAGGTACGCGATCTCCTCACTCGACGAAGCCCGGGCCTATCTTCGGCACGAACTGCTCGGACCGCGGTTGCACGAATGCGCCCGGCTGGTCAACGCCGTGCAAGGCCGTTCGATCGGCGAGATTTTCGGGTCGCCCGATGATCTGAAAGTTCGCTCGTCGATGACCTTGTTTGCCCACGCGACCGCGGACAACCACGATTTCCTGCGGCTGCTCAAGCGGTACTACGGCGGCGAGGAAGATCCGCTGACAGTGGAGCGCCTGACCTAGCCGTTTAACACGATGCGCGGGTGTCCGTGCTCTCGCGTTTACGCGCGTCGCTGATGATGACCGGCAAGACGAACGTACGCCCCGTCGATGGCCCAGCCGTGACCGATCGAAATAAGCACTCGGCCGAGGATGAAAACGAAACGACCCAGAAGCGGACGGTCCTCGCCTAGGCGCTTCCCCCACACCGAGCCAACAGCGCCAGCGGGACCTATCACGAACCACCAAACGGGGCGTCGACTCAGGAAACTCAACGAGCTGGTGTCGTCTACCATTTCTGTTGCCGCTCCTCTTACATGGCCCGTTGTCCAGTTTAGAGTGCATCACCCAAACTGTCCTTGGTGGGCCGCAGGATTAGCCAGCCTTGCGGCTCGATCTGCACCCGGTCGACGACTTCGTCCGGCGGCATGCCGCT